>JAIEDQ010000058.1 GCA_029067895.1 Oscillospiraceae bacterium
TAGCAGGACCTATTGAGAGATTAACGTTGGGGTAAAGTATCTTGACAGCCTGCGCCAGCATGTGGGAAGCCGTGTGCCAGAAGGTCTTTTTGCCCTCGTCGCTGTCAAAGGTCATTACCTCAAAGGTGCAGTCCTTGTCGATTGTGGTGCGCAGATCGCATACCTGACCGTCCAGCTTTACGCAGCAGGCGGATTTGTACAGTCCCATACCGATGCCCTTAACTACCTCGGCAGCGGGCATTGCCGATTCGATCTCCTTGACCGAGCCGTCTTTCAGAGTTAATTTGATCATAAAAATTTCTCCTTTATTAGTATAGTTAGAGGATAAAGGTCAGAGGATAGGATTTCCAACCCGTTTCCTACAATTTTAATGCCTTATATATTTTATTTTCAATTTTAGCCCATATCTTTTTATAAATAACAGAGCAAACAATAGAAATTATCAACACCGTTACAGTAAACAGCGGAATAAAAATCACGCTGTCTGCGATTATGTTTTGTTTTCCAAGCAGTTTGATACTTAAAAGCAATACATCCCATATTCCCGCATGAAAAAGATAAATCAGAAATGTCAGCGACGAAAGCCAACCCAAATCGCGCTTTATGTTAAAATTTGAAAGTCCGCTGAAAATCAGTACGGAAGCGATAACAATTAACGGACAGGCAGGACCTATTAAGCTATATTTCATGTCTTCATCAGCTATGCCGTTACACGCCTGTCTGTATCGAAGAAAAGTCAGGGCAATTAGTATACCTGCGCTGCAAAAAAGTTTACAAATTCCCGATATATTGTTAAAGCTGCTGCGCTTTCTTATTGTGTATCCTATCATTAAATATCCGCAGTAACAAAATGAATGCCCAAGATCCCAATGCAATTTGTGGCTGCTTGTAAAAAGGCTTAAGCTTGCAAGAATGAGAAAAACACACGAAACAATTTCAAATTTTTTCTCACCTATATCATTCTTCAATCTGATAATTACGGGGATCAATATGTATACACCGATAAGCATATACAGATACCACATATGATAAAACGGTTCGCCTTTTATTAAATTTTTAAACGGATTAGCCAAAATTTTTATATCATCATTTTTGATATATATTTTTGCTGCACTTTTTAAAATGGAAAATAAAAAATACAAAGCACTGAATATTATTGTTGGTATTCCCACATTTTTAAAAGATTTTTTGTAAAAATATCCGTAATCAGCATTTCTCTCGTCGTCCAGTAAAAATGCTCCCGAAAGCATTACAAAGCATGGAACGGCAAATCTTGAGAATACATTATACAAACAAACAACAAAAGCATGATCAAAATTTATATATCCCAAGGATTCTTCATCTGTAAGGGCAACGAAATAAGTGGCACTTACATGAATAATAATTACGGCAACAGCACTTATTATACGAAGGAGATCATAGTTTGATTCCCTTTTTATCATAATAATGCCTCCTAAAGATCGGAATTTCTAACATACGCCTGCTAAATTTGTATAATTTATAATAAATATTACATTATGTACAATTTAACCAATCAAAATTTTCTGCTCGTCTATCTCATATGCAACCTTGGCATTGTTTTTTCTCAGCAGTTCCTTTCGGATAAGCCGACCCGAACGGGAGTCCACCACCGCTCTATAGACCTCTCCCCTGCGGTACACCACGCCGTCCTCACGGACAAAACGCTCGTTTTCGGTTTTTATGTGAAAGGCAAATTTTGAGCGGGTCAGGGCTCTCAGCTCGCCGCGGAGATATTCTCCGTCGGTGTAAACGATCAGCTGATAGGTATTGTCCGTGTTGTTTTTCAGCCTGTAGTCAACGTAGTTATAGAAAACCGACGTACCCGTGCCGAACGGAACTTTCCTGCCGTGATCGGGGAAAAGGTCGATCTGGTCGTGGTGGTGATGCTCGGCAATTTCCAGCTCGGAGTGGAGAGCCATCCAGTGGATAAGGTTTGTCATCTGGCAAAGCCCGCCGCCGATACCGGACGAGGGAGTTCCTTTTTCAATAGTAAGCCCCTCCAGATAGCCCTTTTTCTCGTCGGGACTTCCAACAAGCCCCCAAAAGGAAAAGGTCTCGTGGGGGTGTATCAGTATCCCCGAAATTTTCGGTGCGGCAATGGAAAGGTTCACCGCCTTGTTTTCCTGAAGTCTCATATCGGCGTTCCCCAGCCGCCTGCGTATCAGGGAGCTGTGCTTATAGAGCAGTACGGGAAGCTTTTCCTCGGTTTTTTCGGAAGCAAACCGCACTCCGAAAATTACTCCGAGTAAATTTTTTATATGCCGCAGGACTATGCATTTCAGCATGGATATCTTGTAGGTCAGCGGTGAGATCTCGCAGAACAGCCGTCTTTTCATAGTTGAAGCTCCTATTCTATCAGTGTTATCCAAATAATAGCACTGCCTATGGAAAACTTCAACGGTTGTTCCGTATTGTAACCGAGCCGACACCAAATTATAATCGGACGGTAACAACACTATTAATAATAGTTACAAAAAAGTCCCTTAATCCTGTTAGGACTAAGGGACGATAATATCGCGGTTCCACCCAAATTCATATACATATTGTAATATCGGCAAATTGCATTACAAAAAGTATACCTCATTTCACTCTGTAACGGGAGCGACCCGCCGTGTATTGGACGGACTCAAAGGCGGTGTGCGTTACACTTGGGAATATCCCGCTCGCAGCAAACTGCTGAAAGCAGCTGCGGGACTCTCTGAAAACCCTTGGCGTATAACGCCTTCCTTATCAGCGTTTTGAACTATAAATTCAGAATATCACATTTATTTTGTTTTGTCAATCGTCTTTTTGTACATACTGAGGGGGTAAATATTATTAAATAGTGTCAAATTGTATAATTTTCCTTGACAAACAGATGATTTTATAGTAAAATGATAGAATGAATGCAATGTATTTAAATAAACGGTTTCGGGGTCTGACGTGACCGCGTTTCCCCGCAGACCATGCAAATAAATTGCTGTTCAATTTTTTTCTTTCTTCTATGGCGAATAGAAGGTTTTCATATATTATATTATAAGCGGATAAATTCGTTTTACTCAAAGTATTTTTCTGTGCCATGTATTGTGTATGGTAAAGAAAGATCGCTTCGGGTATTTTTCCGTATACACGGCATTCCGTGACCCGCAGGGGCAGATCGGGACTGCCGCTGTCTCCGACGAATACGTTTTCGGAGACTTTTTCACAGACCGGCAGTCCGCGCTTTATCGGCGGTTCTTGCGGAGGTCTGACAACTGTATATAGTGAAAACCTTATATTCTCCTTGAAGAAATACTATAAAGGAGGTAAACGGGTTGGAATTTGTAATCGGAATTATAGCGTTCGTTGTCGGCGCGGCGGCTTCCGGCTTCATTATGTTCAAGGTCGGAATAAATTACCGCAAGCAGCAGGCTGAATCCGCTATCGGTTCCGCCGAAAAGGAAGCCGAGAGGATCATCGAGGACGCTAAAAAGGAAGCCGAAAGCAAGAAAAAAATTGCTCTTGTGGAGGCTAAGGACGAGATCCATAAAAGCCGCTCCGAGCTGGAAAAGGAGATCAAGGAGCGCAGGAACGATATGTCCCGTCAGGAGAGACGTATCCAGCAGAAAGAGGAAAACCTCGATAAAAAAAGCGACAACATAGAGAAAAAGGACGAGCTTTTGCAGAAAAAGCTCAAACAGGCTGAGGAAAAGCTTGAAGAAGCGGACAAGATCAAAAAATCCCAGATGGAAATTCTGGAAAAAATTTCTCAGTTTACCATGGAACAGGCTAAGGAACACCTGCTGTCAATGCTGGAGAACGACCTTATCCACGACAAGGCGCTGAAAATTCAGCAGTACGAGACCCAGCTTAAAGACGAATGCGAGGAAAAGGCAAGAGACCTTATCTCTCTGGCGGTGTCAAAATGCGCCGCGGATCAGGTTTCCGAGACAGCTGTTTCGGTTGTGCCGCTTCCCAATGACGAAATGAAAGGTCGTATCATCGGACGTGAGGGACGCAATATCCGTACCCTTGAGACCCTTACGGGCGTAGACCTTATTATAGACGATACTCCCGAGGCGATCACCCTGTCCTGCTTTGATCAGGCAAGGCGCGAGGTTGCGAGGATCGCTCTCGAAAAGCTTATCGCGGACGGTCGTATCCACCCCTCCCGTATCGAGGAAATGGTTGACAAGGCTCGCCGCGAGGTTGAACATAAGATCAAGCAGGAGGGTGAAAGAGCCGTTCTGGAGACCAACGTTCACGGTCTTAACCACGAGCTTGTCCGCCTTATCGGACGTCTCCACTACCGCACTTCTTACCGTCAGAACGTTCTCAACCACTCCATCGAGGTGGCTCACCTTGCGGGTATAATGGCTTCCGAGCTTGGCGTGGACGCTAATCTTGCGCGCCGCGCGGGACTTCTTCACGACGTGGGCAAGGCTCTCAGCTACGAGATAGAGGGCTCTCACGTTCAGATAGGCGTTGACGTGTGCCGCAAGTACAAGGAGAACGCGGACGTTATCCACGCTATCGAGGCTCACCACGGCGACGTTGAGGCGAAAACCGTTGTGGCTACGCTGGTTCAGGCTGCCGACGCTATTTCCGCCGCAAGACCCGGCGCAAGAAGCGAGAACTACGAGAACTACATCAAGCGTCTCCAGAAGCTTGAAGAGATCTGTACGTCCTACGACGGAGTTGAAAAATCCTTTGCTATTCAGGCGGGACGCGAAGTCCGCATAATGGTATTCCCCGACAAGATCAACGACGAGAAGATGACCATTGTAGCACGCGAGATCGCTCAGCGTATCGAAAACGAGATGGATTATCCCGGACAGATCAAGATCAATCTTATCAGAGAAAGCCGCGCGGTTGAATACGCTAAGTAATATGGTTGGAAATTATAACTGAAAGTATATTGAACAGGGGCTTCCGCAAGCCCCTGTTTTGGTAGGAGGATCGGTATGCCAAAGACGATTTTCGGTACAACGGAAAAATCCAATTTTATACTGAATATGAACAAAAGCACGGTCAGGAAGTGGGTCACGGGACTTCTGTGCGCCTGCGTTATCGTTCCGCTTATCGGAGGGATAGTCATTACCGCCGTTCCCGGGACAAGCGCGCTGCTGGGAGCTTTTCTCTATGCCACGGGTTTTTCCTGCATACTTTTTTATATAGTATTGCTGCTGAGAAAGGATATCAGCATAAAGGATTATCCCTGCGCGTATCTTGTGATTGCGCTTGCGGCGCTGGCGCTGGCTTCGTATTATCGTGTCGCGATCAGCAACAGCGATTATCAGGAGGCGGTAAACACCGCGCTGCTGGGCGAGAACGGCAGGTACGAGGGACTGCTTGCGCTGTTTGCGTATTTCGGGATATTCCTGCTTGCGTCGGCGGTGCTGAGGAAAAGCTCGGTGAAGATCATTTTCGACATTCTGGTGGGAGCGGGCATCGTTCAGGGCATTGTGGCTGTACTTCAGCATATACCCGGAGATTTTCCCTCGGATTTCAGAAAGCTTCCCGCGCTGCTGCTTTTAAAGGACGTACACCTTTCAAGCGGTCTGTCGGACAGTCCGATCTTCTACGGGTCGTTTTTAACACTGGTAACGGCTGTTGCGGCGGCGGGAGCGATGTACGAGAAAAATATTCTGCGCGCAAGGATATACGGCGTATCGGCGGTATTTTTCTTTCTGACGGGACTTTTTACCTCGTCGGTTGTGCCGCTTATCGGTATCGGAACGGCTTACATTGTACTTATTGTAATAGAATTTACTGCGGGAAAGAGCGGAAACCGCTCTGAGAGCGGTACCGTTTTTGAGGAGGGCGTACTGAAAAGTCCGCGGAAAAGGCTTGCGGTTCTGCTGATCGGTACAGCCGCCGTTCTGGGTATCGTTCTGGCGTTTCAGGGACTGTGGCTGCGTGACAAGGCGATCGCCTATACGGACTGCTATTATCGGCTCTTTATAACAGGCGGAGCGTCGCCGGTAAATTACGATTCCCTGTGGAAAATAGGCGCGGAAAGAAGCTTTATCATTATAAAAGAGCACCCGATCCTCGGTATCGGTCCCGACCTTATGGCAAAATACCAGATAAGCCTTGAGGAGCTTGTTACGGACAGTATCGACCGCAGCTACAACGAGTATCTTTATACCGCGGCATCAAGGGGAATACCCGCGCTTGCGGTATATATAGCTCTGCTGGCGGCAAGCTTTGCAAGGCTTTTCAAGGACGTGCGGGAGTTCTTTTCGGACAGGGAAAAATGGTTCCGTCCCGCGCTGCTTGCGGCAGTGACGGCGTATTCGGTACAGGCGTTTTTCAGCGCGAGCGCGGTAACGGTCGCACCGTTTTTCTGGCTGCTTCTCGGCATTTCATGGTCGAAATTTACCGAGGACAAGGCGTAAAAGAAACCCGTTCCGGGCTTATCGGAACGGGTTTTTCATATATTGACAAAAACGGCAAAATATGCTATAGTAACAGCGGTGCGCCACACGGATAGGCGGTTGTCCCCTTGAGAAAGGGGGCTGGTAACATGGTTACATACTCTGACTTGTTTGTATTTGTAACTATGCTGACTTCTGTTATCTCCCTTATTTTGCATATTATCACACTTAGCAAACGCAAATAAGGCAGTACGAAAAAAACCGCCCCTCAGCAAAATCGGCGGTTTTTTTCAAATCCAATGAATAACTGGGCAGCCGCTTGTCGGCGCACTCCCTTTATAGGAGTATTATACACCCGTACATTGATTTTGTCAAGCATTTTCATAAATATTGACAAACAATACAAAATATGCTAAAATAACAACGATGCGCCACACGGCGGTTTTCTATAAACTAAGAACATAGCAGGAGCAAGCCGCTTGTCGGTGCGCCTCTTATATACATAGTATACACCACCCCCTGCGGTTTGTCAGGAAAAATACAAAATTTTCCGCGTATTTTTTTCGCTTTTTTGCGTCGTCGTTTTTTCTTCAAAAGACCGATTTTATTACAAAACCGTTACGATTATTGCAAATTTATTACCGACGTTTTTCGCGTTTTTTCGCAAAAGTTGTGATTTTTAGTGAAAAGTGTACACTTCAGACGAAAAATAACTCGAAAATTTGTTGTATCTGTACGTTGACACTTTTCGTTTGAAATGTTAGAATAATAGCGTGATAGACAGACGGGTACCCCAAAGGGCAGTAAGACCGATCATCATAAAGAATGTTTCGGACGGGCTGACCGGAGGAGAGCTGAAAGTCGAATCACAAAAATCCTATTTGATTTCCATTCCATATGGAAATAAATAAAGAAAAAATTTAAAACAAAACAAGGAGGAAATTTTTCATGAACATGAAAAAGACAATCGCTGCAATCGCAGCAGGCGCAGTAGCTGTATCTGCAATGGCTACTACAGTATCCGCAGTTGAGGCTAAGACTCTTAACTACAATCTCGTTGCTACTCTTCAGAATCAGATCAACGGTAAGGTTACTCTTAAGGCAACATTCCCCAACGTTACACTGACTGACGGTACAGAAGTTGTTGTTAATGTTCCCGGTATGCAGTGGACCGACAAGTTTGTTGTAACTGGTAACTACATTGACACAAACAAGGCTATCGATCCTATCACATTTACTCGCGACATCTGGAGCGAAGGCTATTCCGCACAGACCGAAGCTATGCTGAGCTGGGACGGCGCTCATATCCCCGTTCATGCTGTAAATGACGGTTCTCCCGCACTTATCGGTGCTGCTGCTGCTGGTGCAGTTGAGGCTGTTGATCCTGTTGCTGAGTCTGCTACAGCTATCGCTACAGTTGGCGGCGTTAAGAAGTCTGTTGCTGTAAATCTTACTGACCTGAAGCTCAACAATGATGTTACTGCTGTTGCACCCGGTGCTACAACAACTTTCACTGTTACATCTACTGGTGCAGCTTGGGTAGATGCTGATAAGTATGGTATCGATGGCACAGCTATTACTACAGAGGCTGATACTGATACTATCGTAATCACATACACAGCTCCTAAGGCTGGTGTTACCGGTTCTGCTGCTGTAGAGGGTACAAAGGCTAACATCACAGTAACAGCTACTATCTCTACTAACGACACTTCTTGGGAAGATATCAACAAGAAGGTACAGAACCACACATACGGAATCACTCTGGACGGTGTATACGGCAACGCTACTACTTCCGGCAAGACTGATGCTACAGCATACAAGATGCCTTTCATGACAAACGTACCCAGCGCAGTTACAGGCGTTGACAATGTTGATATCATCTGGTACCTTGAGAACGCAAAGGTTCTTCCTGACGGCAAGTCCTATAAGAACGTTAAGGCTGTTCTGAACGATGCTGTTGAGAACTATGACGGCGTAACATTCACATTCAACACTGCTGTACAGAATGTAAGATTTGCTGTAGTTAGCGGTTCCAGACTCAATCCTACAATCAAGGCAACCTTCAAGACCTACGATGAAGCTAAGACTGAGCTTGCATTGAAGGTAAACACTGATGCTAGCGGCAATGGCGGAGCTTATAAATATGATCAGGCTACACACTACATCATGGGTCTCTATGCTGAAAACAGCTGGGAGGGTGTTGACACCTACACAGCATTCGGCGAGCACACATATGACTGGTACTACGCTCCCGAGACCACAGGCTACACAGGCTATGACTGGGGTGGAGCAAACCTCTTCGCAGGCGCTCTGATCGTTAACGAGTACCTCACAATGTCCCTCAGCAACACTGAGTACTTTGACTGGACCAAGACTTCTGTAAGCTTTGACTGGGAGTCCATCATGGATAATGCTGCTACAACTAACAACTATGCAACATACATTCAGTCCATGAAGCTTGCTACTTCTACAATCTGGTTCTGGGATTCTATGGACGTTGTTCTCACAGTTGGCGAGGCTGACGACGTTTCTGCTGACGCAGGCGTAACAGCTGACGACGCTACACTTGATGATGATGACGACGATATCGTAGCAGACGACGATGATGATCAGCCTGCTGATGACGACGACGATGAGCCCGCTCCCGTTGTTGACGAGCCCGTTGCTGCTCCCGTTGCTACTAACCCTCCCACAGGTAACGCTTCTGTAGCTCTCGCAGTAATCCCTGTTGCACTTGCTGCTGCTGCAATCGTTGCTAAGAAGAGAGGCTAAGAGCCTGCTGAATTAACAGCACTCATGAAAGAATAACAAACGGTTACCAAGTAATTGTATTATTCTAACATCACTGCCGCTGTCCGTATGCAGAACGGACGGCGGCTTCTTTTTTTAGCGGAGACCATTTCGGTTTCCGCTGTCTTTTTTTGTCTTTTTGTTTGAACACAAGTATATTTTTTAACAAAATTACAAAGAAACCCTTGACATTTGTTAGTCAAATTGTTATAATAGTTATGCAACTCTATATAATTTTTTCAATCCGTCGCCGTTTTTTTGTGTAATTGTCACGATATTTACATAATTAACGTCCACTCTCCCAGTCCGCGGCTCCGCTGACCACGGCTCGGAAAACGGATTTTTATGAAAGGTGGTCTATCTGTTGTCAAGGAAAACGAATTTTAAGAGAATTTTGTCCGCGGCGGTGGCGGTTCTCATTTGTGTTCCTGTCTTGTCCTGCTTCCCCGCTTCCGCGGAGGACGAGGCGGCGGGAAGCTCCGACACCTCCGAAGCCTCCGCTGTCGCTTATGTCAGGCAGAAAACCTACAGCGAATATTATGACGAGATCGAGGACGCAGCCCGTCCCAAAGCCGAAGTCATGCTTTCCTATTCGGGCAAAAGCAGCGATGCCGAAGCGGAGATCGCTTCCTTTGAGGGCAGAGACAATGTTCTTGTCTGGTCCAATGAAGAGGGCAGAATCGATTTTACCGTCGACGTCCCCGAGACAGGCGCTTATCAGTTTGAGGTGAGCTATTATCCCCTCCCCTACGGCGCGACTAATACCGAGTTCTCTGTCCTGCTGGACGGCGAATCCCCGTATGATACCGCGACCCGTGCTGCGCTGCCCCATATCTGGACAGGTGCGTACCCAATCTCCACGGATTCAAAGGACAACGAGGTCCGTCCTCCGCAGGTGCAGTCCCCTAAGTGGGTGACGACCATGCTTACCGATGTGGACGGTCTGTTCAATGACCCTCTCTATTTCTATCTGGAGGCGGGTACTCATACAATTTCTCTCGAGTCCGAGCGCGCTTCTGTGGCTATCGAATACATAAAGCTGTGCAATATGGACGATTTCGAGACCTATAAAAAGCCCTCCGATTCCGAGCTTGCGGCGAACAGCGGCGCCGAGGTCATCAAGCTTCAGGGAGAGCAGTACGCTTACACAAATTCCCAGACCCTTTTCCCGACCTATGACAGAGGTTCCTATCTTGTTGAACCCTCTCACCCCTCAAAGCAGAGGTACAACACGGTCGGCGACGGCACTTGGGATACTGCCGGTCAGGCTATTACCTGGGAAATGAACGTTACTTCCGCAGGCTACTATAAGATCGGCATAAAGGCGCGTCAGAACGAGCTGCGCGGTCTTTATTCAAACCGCCGTCTCTATATTGACGGCAAGGTTCCCAACGAGTGCTTCAGTCAGATCAAGTTCCAGTACGACGACGACTGGCTCATGGTCGTTCCTGAGGACGAAAACGGCGACCCCGCTTACGTTTACCTTGAACCCGGCAAGCACGAGCTTTCACTGGAGGTAATCCCCGGTGAGATCGGCGAGTCTATGAGACGTCTCGACAATATCGTTTACACTGCTAACCAGTACTATATGCAGATCCTTATGATCACAGGTCCGTCTCCCGATAAGTACACCGACTACTATGTTCACAGAGAGATTCCCGAGCTTGTTTCGGTTTTTGAAAATCTTTCCGTTCAGCTTCTCGTCGAGGAGAAAAACATCGAGGAACTTGCAGGAAACGCAGGTACTGAGGCTGCCGCTCTCGAAAGACTGGCTACAGTTCTCGAAAGAGGCGCGGATAAGCCCAACAAGATCCCCAGCATGATATCCAACAGCTCCATTAAGGATAACGTGGCTTCCGTTTCATCCTGGATGAGACAGTACAGAGAGCAGCCCCTTGAGATCGACTTCATTGAGGTCGCTCCCGCCGATGCGAAATTTACTTCGGTAAAGTCCAATTTCGGCAAGAGCTTTGCTTTCGGCTTTAAAGGCTTTATAAATTCTTTCTTTGAGGACTATACAAAGCTTTCCGACGTAAACGGCGAATCCATCAACGTATGGGTAGGTCTCGGACGTGACCAGGCAAACGTTATCAAGCAGATGACAGACTCCGACTTCAATACCAGCCACAGCACACAGGTTTCCATCAACCTTGTTCAGGGCGGTATCATGGAGGCGGTACTGGCAGGAAAGGGTCCTGACGCTTCCCTGTTCGTGGGCGGCGAGTTCCCCGTTAACCTGGCGGTAAGAGGTCTTATCGTGCCTATGGACGATATGAACGGCTTTGACAACGTTATGTCAAGATTCCAGAGGACTGCTGCCGTAAACTACCAGTACGACGGACAGACCTACGCTATTCCTATCGACAGAAACTTCCCCATGATGTTCTACCGTAAGGATATGCTGGCTCAGATCGGCGTTACCGAGCCTCCCGAAACGTGGGACGATCTTATAGATATGCTCCCCGCTATCCAGAGAAAGTATATGCAGCCCGGTCTTATCCTTCCCGGCGTAGCGGCGTCCACAGGTCTGAACACAGCCGGCGTATCGGTTTCTCCCGCTACCGAGGCAGGTCATACCTTTGCACTGCTTATGCTCCAGTCGGGCATGAATTACTACAACGACGCTCAGACAGCTACAAACTTCGATACTCAGACAGCGGTTGACGCTTTCGCTACATGGACTGATTTCTACAATGTATATAAGTTCGACCAGACCTACGATGCATTTACACGTTTCAGAACAGGCGAAGCTCCTATCGTTATACAGGGCTACTGCGGATTCTATAACCAGCTCAACGTTGCCGCTCCCGAAATAAAGGGACTGTGGGACTTCTGCGAGGTTCCCGGAACACGCAGAGCGGACGGTACAATTTCCCACGCTTCCAACTCTAACGGTTCGGGTGCGATAATCCTTTCAAACTGCAAGGATAAGGATGCGGCATGGGAATTCATCAAGTGGTTCACCGATACGGATACCATGGTTGAGTACGGTCAGAACGTAGAGGGCGTTATGGGTCCTCTCGGACGGTTCTCTCCCGCAAACGTAGAGGCTCTCAAGCAGCTTAACTGGTCCAATAAGGATCTGGAAAAGATACTCTCCCAGATGGATGAGCTTGAAGAAATACCCATCGTTCCCTCCGCCTACGTTGTTACAAGAAGTATCATGAACGCGTTCAGGTCGGTCGTAAACGATAAGGACAACGCCCGTGAGACCCTGCGCTGGTACAATATCGACATCAACAGAGAAATTACAAGAAAACGAGAAAATCTCGGTCTTGATGATGAATAAGAATGGAGGGTTTACCTTTGGCTGCTGAGACTCAAAAAAAGGAAATTTTGCTGCCCAGCGAGCGCAAGATGTCCTTTAAGGAAAGATGGGGCTACACATGGCACGAGATGAAGCGCAACTCTATGTGCTACCTCATGATGCTTCCTTTTATGATCTTCTTCCTGTTTTTTACGGTAATTCCCGTAGTTATGGCGCTTCCTATCGGTTTTACCGACTTCGACATGGCGCATTTTCCGCCGAAATTCATCGGCTTGCAGAACTTCTACACAATGTTCCTTGAGGACGACGTTTTCATCGGCTCTATCAGAACGACTCTGATCTTTGCGATCTTTACCGGTCCTCTCAGCTACGCGCTCAGCTTCTTTCTTGCGTGGCTTATCAACGAGCTTCACCCCGTACTAAAAACAATATTCACCCTTATTTTCTACGCTCCGTCTATGGCGGGAAACATCTACTTCGTATGGCAGCTCATCTTCTCAGGCGACGCTTACGGTTACCTTAATGCCGTTCTGAACGAGCTGGGCATCACTACTGCGGCTATACAGTGGCTCACCGACGCAAACTACCTGCTTGGCTGCGTTATCGTGGTACAGCTGTGGGTATCCATGGGCGCAGGCTTCCTTGCTATGAGAGCGGGCTTCCAGGGTATCGACAAGGCAATGTACGAGGCGGGAGCTATCGAGGGCATAAGCAACAGATGGCAGGAGCTTATCTACATAACTATCCCCTCTATGGGACCTCAGCTTATGTTCGCCGCTGTAATGCAGATCGTATCTTCGTTCACAGTTGACCTGGTGGGCAGAAGCCTCGCGGGCTTCCCCTCCACGGACTATAAGGCTCACACTATCATGACCCACGCCTTTGACTACGGCTGGATCCGTTACGAAATGGGCTACGCTTCGGCAATATGCTTCGTGCTGTTCCTGGCGATGCTGCTGTGTAACCAGCTGATCTCAAAGATCCTGGGCAAGTACATGAATTAGGAATGAGGTGAGGATTACATAATGGCTAAAAAAGAACTTAAACCGTCCCAGATACAGGCGCAGATAGAGGCTGAGAACGCCGCCGCGCTGGAAGCTCTGAGAAAAAGGCGGGAAAAGGAACACCGCAAAATGGAGCGCTCCAAAGGCTCCAACAAGCAGGTAGGCAAGAGCTGGAAAAATGATATAGGAATTTTCCTGTTTCTGACTGTGCTCGGTCTGTTCATGCTGGCACCTATCTATATCGCAATCGTTACCTCGCTGAAGCCGGTAAATGAAATCTTCATCATGCCGCCGCGTCTTTACGCGATGGACCCCACCGGCGACAACTTCAAGGATCTGTTCGTTGTTGCAAACAACTCGTGGGTTCCTTTCTCGAGAAACGTTTTCAACAGTGTTTTCGTTACCGTTGCGGCAACGCTGTTCCACGTTCTTTTCGCTTGTACGGCAGGCTTTATCCTTGCAAAGTGCAGATTCCCCGGTTGTAAGGCTATCAACAAGATAATCGTTATCGCGCTGCTCTTCAACAGCCAGGTAACCTACATCATGCAGTACATAGTTATGGCTAATCTGGGTATGATCAATACCTACTCGGCTCTGATCTTCCCGCTTATCGCTTCAACAATGGGTCTTTACCTTATGATCCAGAGCGTGGGACAGATCCCCGACGCCATGATCGAAGCGGCTAAGGTGGACGGCGCAAGCCTCCTGCGTATATGCTGGGGTATCGTTATGCCGAACTCTAAGCCTGCGCTTATGACTATTATCATCTTCCAGTTCCAGGCGGCTTGGAACTCAAACGGCGGCTCGCTGGTTTACGATGAGGCGCTGAAGACCATTCCTACCGTTGTTCAGCAGATCGCTGCCGCCGGTATGGCGAGACAGGGCGCGATCGCGGCGTCCGCGGTAGTGCTTATGATCCCGCCGCTGGCAATCTTCATCGCCGCACAGAGCAACGTTATGGAAACTATGGCTCACGCCGGTATGAAGGACTGACGCTTCCGTATAAGATTTTTGCGGACGCAGCTTCTAATTTGATTAATGGAGGGATAATATGTCAAGCTTTAAAAAGCTTCTTTCATTGGTTTCCGCCGCGGCTCTGGCAGTTTCGGCGCTGACCGTGAATGTTTCCGCTCTGGAAACATATGACCCTTACAGCTATGACAGGTGGGGCGACCCGGTCGCTTCCCAGGCGGGCTATACCGCTGAAAAATACGTTGACGGCGAAACGATAGGCTGCGGCTCTCTTTTTGAACCCGCGGATCTGTTTATTTCCCACGACGATCTTATGTACATAGCGGATAAGGGCAACAACAGAATTGTTATTACAGACCTTGACTTTAACTTTGTAAGGGAAATGAAAGAGTTCTCCTATAACGGAGAGACCCTTACGCTGAAAAAGCCTACGGGCGTTTACGTGGATCAGTACACAGGCAATATTTATGTGTGCGATACCGAAAACGACAGAGTTATCAAGTGCGATACCGACGGAAACGTGGACAGACTTTTCACCAAGCCCGACAGCGAGCTTTACGACCAGAACCTTACCTACAACCCCGCAAAGGTGCTTGTGGATAAGGCGGGCAACGTTTATGTCATCGTTAAGTCCCAGACAAAGGGTGCGGTAATGTTTGACGTCAACGGCGAGTTCCTGGGCTTCTACGGAGCGAACCGCGTTGAGGCTACGGCTGAGGTTCTTGCGAACGCTTTCTGGAACCTTATCGGAACCGAAGCCCAGAGAGAAAGACGTGCAAAGCAGACTCCTATCGGCTTCTCTAACTTTGATATCGACGACGACGGCTTCATCTTTACCGTTACCGAATCCCAGGAGGTCGATACCGACCTTGTTAAAAAGCTTAACCCCAGAGGCGACAACATTCTCGACTCGCTGGGCGCGGCGGATATGACCTTCGGTGATATACCTCCCGCATACTACTCGATCTATTCCAAGAAGTCCAGCCTTACCGATATTGACTTAGGTCCTAACGGCGAGCTGAATATTCTGGACTTCCAGCACGGACGTATCTTCCAGTACGACAAGGAATGCTGGCTGCTGTTCATCATGGGCGGCTCCGGAGACCAGCTGGGTCTGTTCCTTTCGGCGGCGGCTATCGAAAGCCATGACAATCATCTGTACGTTCTGGATTCGAGAAAAAATAACATCACGATCTTTACAAGAACCGTTTTCGGCGAGATCGTTACCGAAGCGGCTAACCTCTACAACGACGGTCTTTACGAGGAGTCCCTCGAACCGTGGAGAAACGTTCTGAAGTACGACGGAAACTACCGCAGAGCCTATATCGGTATAGGAAACGCGCTCTACAATAAGTACGAGTACAGGGAAGCTATGGATTACTTTGAAATATCCATCAGCCGTGTTCGTTACAACAGAGCCTTTGAGGGCTACCGCGACCAGTGGCTGAAAGAGAACTACGTTGGAGCTATCATCGTAATTATTCTCCTCATCATACTGCTTACGGTATACAACAAGCTGAGAAAGCGCGGAAAGATAGTTTATCCTTGGGAAAAGAACAGAAAGGGCGGTGTGTGATATGCTGGATCTGACAAAAGGACAATTTGTTAAACATGTGGTTATGCACCCCTTTGAGGGCTTCGAGGATCTGCGCTGGAAAAAGCAGGGTTCAATGAGAATAGCTTTTGTCGTTGTCTGCCTGCTGTTCGTTCAGCAGATAGCCTACAGCAGACTTTACGGCTTCCAGTATTACTCGGATTATGACAAGATCTTCAACATCGTACCCTATTTGTTCCGCAGCTTTATCCTGTTCGGGACATGGGTAGTGGCAAACTGGGCGATGTGTACGCTTTTCGACGGCGAGGGAACGATGAAAAATATCTTCGTCAACTCCGCCTACGCGCTTATACCTTATATAACCGGATACCTTATCGGCACGGTTATGTCCCACTTCCTTATCAGAGACGAATACATCTTCATTCAGTCCGTTGAAGTTATCGGCACGTGCTGGAGCTTCGTTCTTCTGATCTCGGGAATAAAGGCGGTGCATCAGTTCAGCTTCGGCAAGACTATCGCCTTGATGCTCCTGACGCTGGTCGCCATGGTTGCGATCCTGTTCCTGCTCGTTCTGCTTCTTACGCTGTTCCAGCAGGTACTGATCTTCATTCTGTCGATCTATACGGAGCTTTCCTACAGATTCAGAGTTTAACTAAAATACGAAAAGTGGTGAAATAACGAATGCAGAAAAGGTTAAAGAAGCTTATTGCCTGCCTTTGCTGTCTGACTATGATGGTCAGCCTGTGCGCTGTCCCCGCAAGCTCGGACAGTGAGGCTTCTGAGGAAACGTCTTCCTCCGACAGCGACGCTCCTATGGACGAGGACGATTACGCCATGGACGAGGACGTGGTTCTCATTACAGACGAAGAGGCAATGGCTGAAATGAAGCTTGCGGTCGAAAACGACAAGCTGGCTTTATGGTACAACGACAAGGACGTTACCATTGCGCTGGTGGATAAGACCACAGGCAAGGTATGGTGGTCAAGTCCTATAAATGCCGACGCTTCCGCCGGAAGATCCGCTCAGAAGCAGGAGCTTAAATCCGGCATGACTTTGGTATACGGCGAGCCTGCGGCAAGACGTACTACCCAGAGCCACAGCAAGGCTAAGAGCAAGGCTAAAATGAAAGTTACCGCTACGGGTTTGGAGGTCACATACGACTTCAATCAGGCGGAGATCACCGTTCCCGTTGTTTATACTCTTCATGACGACTATATGAGTCTGAATGTAGTAACTAAGGATATCGAAGAAAAAACCGCGTCAAAGATCACGACAAACCTTACGTTTATGTCCACCTTCGGCGCAGCAGATACTGAGGAAGAAGGCTACTTCGTTATTCCCGACGGAAGCGGAGCTGTCATAAACTTCAACAACAACAAGGCAGGCTACAGAGTCTACAAGGGCAAGGTCTACGGCAGAGACATTACTGCGGTCCAGACCACCAAGCCAAGCATGTCAAGACAGGTTTATCTGCCTATGTACGGAATCATCAAGGGCGACAGCGGCATGATGGTTGTTGCCGACAAGGGTGATACCTGCGCTTCGATAAACGCTTACGTTGCGGGACAGAAAAGAACAAGCTACAATTCCTGCTATTTTGATTTCGAGATAAGAACAAGCGACGAATACCTGATGGGCGGCGAGGCAAATCCCCTCAGAGTTTTCGAGAAGCGCGGAATTCTCGTTCCCGAAATAGAGGTAAGGTACTATCCCGTTTCCAACAGCGACAAGTCGGATGTAGACTACACCGATATCGCCGCTGCTTACAGAAATTACCTCAAGACATCACAGGGCGTTGAAAAATCCCCTGCTGCCGACAGCAGCGCGCTCTATGTTGACCTTTACGGCGCTACACTGAAGCAGGAGACCGTTCTCGGCTTCCCCGTTACAATGCAGCACAAAACTACCTCGTTCAGCGACGCAAAGAATATCCTTGAACAGCTCAAGGGTCTGGGCGTTGACAAAATGGTGGTAAACTACAATCAGTGGACTACCGCCGACATCAAGGAAAAGGTCGCCGACAAGGCTAAGCCCGCTTCCATTCTTGGCGGCAAGAGCGATTTCAATGCGCTGATGGATTACGCCAAGTCCAACAATATCACAATTTACCCCGAGGTAGACAATCTTACATTTAAAAACGGCAACGGTTACTTTACAATGACCGACACGACGATAAGAGTTTCAAACGCTTACTCCAGACAGATCGAGTACGATCTTGCCCACGGCGTTGAAAATAAGTTCTATGATGCAATGTCGCTGCTCAGCCCGAGAAAGCACGCAAAGATGTTTGCAAATATCGGCAAGAGCTACAGCAAGTACGGTCTGGACACTGTTTCGCTGGGAAGCGCAACCACCGTTATCTACGGCGATTACGGCAGAAATTCCATATCGAGAGAAATGTTCAAGTACAATCTCCAGAGCTACATGGAAGAGCTTAAGGGTTCTGTTCCTTCCATTTTTGCGGACGGCGCAAACGCTTACGTCCTCAAATATGTGGATCACGTTTCCGACGTTCCCCTTAATTCAAGTAAGTACGACGTTTTCGACGGCGACATTCCTTTCTATCAGATCGTAATGAGCGGTCTCAAGCCCGTTTCCACCACTGCGGTAAACGGCGACGCTCAGGTTGCGGATCTTGTTCTCAGAGCGATCGCCTGCGGCTCGAACCTCAGATTCGACTTTACCGCAGAGACTGCCGACGAGCTGAAGGATACCCGCTATGACGTTCTGTACTACGCTAACTACACCTACTGGCTGGAGGATGCGGCAGGCTGCTACAAGTTTGCGAACGAAGTCCTTTCCCAGACGGCAGGCGCTGAGATCACCGACTACAACGTTCTGTCAGACGGCGAGATCGAAACAGTTTACTCCAACGGAACTACGACCCGTGTGAACCTGAGCGACAGAACCGTTACAGTCAACGGAAAAACAATCAGCATTTACGACTATGTCGGAGAGGAGGCAATCGGCTGATGAAAAGACTTAATTTGTCCTACGAAAAGAAAAAAGGTCTTTACGGCTACGGATTTATCGCACTCTGGTTTGTCGGCGCGCTGATGTTCTTCATCATACCGCTCCTCCAGTCGTTCTACTATTCGTTCCATACGGTAACCCCCGAAACCGGTTATCTGGATATAAGACCTCTGACGAGCGGAGGAAAGACCGATATCTTCCTTAACTATAAGGACGCTTTCCTGAAAGACCCTAACTTCAGCCAGTACTTGGTAGAGGTACTGAAGGATATGGCGCTTAACCTGCCGGTTATCGTTGTATTCTCGCTGTTCGTTGCTATCGTAATCAACCAGAAGTTCCGCGGAAGAACTTTCGCAAGAGCGGTATTCTTCCTGCCTGTTATCATCGCGACGGGTCCCGTTTACGCGATCATCACAGGCGACCTGGAGACAGGCGGAAACAACGAGGCTGCACAGTTCTCCACAATGTTTGAGGCGGACATGGTAGACCAGCTTCTGGAGTTTATCGGTATCTACGGCTTCGGCGATACCTTTACCGAAATGCTGACGGAGATCACCTCGGATATCCTGAACCTTGTTTGGAAATGCGGTATCCAGATTATTATCTTCCTTTCGGCTTTGCAGGGAATACCCGCTTCCGCTAAGGAAGCAGCGGCTATCGAGGGCGCTACCTCGTGGGAGTTCTTCTGGAAGATCACCCTGCCCTACATTTCCTCAATGATCCTTGTAAACATTGTTTATACGGTTATCGACGCGTTTATCGACCCGACCAACCAGGTAATGGAACGATTGCTGAGCGTCCAAAGCGAATGGAAGTACGGCTACTCGGCGGCTATGGCGTGGAGCTACTTCGGTATCATTCTTATAGCTCTTGGCATCATATTCGCGATCATGAACAAGCTCGTCTGGTACGACGACTAAAAAGGAGGCGGAGAAAATGGCTGATACTACAATGACCAATAAAGGCGGACTCTCCGGCTTCCTGCAAAAGCATAAACCGGAGAAAGCTCCAAAAGAACCCAAGATGTCCCGAAAGGAAAGACGGGAACGCTTTAAGAAAAGACTGGAATGCCTTACTCCCGAGGAACAGAGATACTTAAAGAGAAAACAGGTTACCGACGCGGTATGGCCCGTGTTCAGAGCGGTAATTGTTTTCGGACTTTGCTTTATCATTCTTTATCCGCTGATCTTTATGATCTCCTCGGCGTTCCGTCCCAGCGCGGACATGAACGACCCCACTATCATGTGGATACCCAAGCACTATACTTTGAGCAACCTGAAAGAAGTTATCAAGGCGATGGACTTCTGGAAAACTCTCGGAAATACGCTTGTGCTCAACATCGGCTGCTCGATCATTCAGGTACTTACGTGTGCGCTGACGGGATACGGCTTTGCGCGGTATAAATTCAAGGGCAAGAGTATACTGTTCTTTGTTGTAATCATGATGATCCTTGTTCCCCCGCAGATCATTCTTATCCCTCAGTATATGTTCTTCAGATACTTCAATCCCCTGGGCTTATGGCACATGATCACGGGCGACTTCATCAACCTTATCAACAAACCTGTAACTATGTACTTCCCCGCCCTGACGGCAAACGGTCTGAGAGCAGGTCTGTTCATCTTCCTGTTCAGACAGTCCTTTATGGGACTTCCCAAGGAGCTTGAGGACGCTGCGGCTCTCGACGGCTGCTCGCCTTTCACGGCTTTCGTAAGAGTAATGGTTCCCAACGCGGGATCAACATTCCTGACGGTATTCCTGTTCTCCATCGTGTGGTACTGGAACGACTACTATGTAAGTACGTCCTTCTTCACCGAGAACAAGACTATTGCGCTGACACTGAAAAACCTCAGCTCCAACATCAAGGTGCTGGTATTCGGCGACGCGAACGCTCAGGTAAACACCCGTGAGATCATCGTATGGATGGAAGCGGCGTGTCTGATCTCCATACTTCCGATACTGGTACTGTATGTGTGTCTGCAAAAGAACTTCACAGAGGGTATCGCACGTTCGGGTCTTACAGGTATGTAATACGCAGGACTTGCAATTGCAAAACAGAAAAAGGGTACGGCATTTCCGTACCCTTTTTTGGTAATAAGCAAAAGCGAAAAAACACAGCAAAACAAAAAGCTTCACTATGCAGCCGATTCGGCTGGCGAATTTTTTGCATAAATGTTTTTTCGTTTTGTTTGAATTTATTTTGTAAGGCAATTATTTAAAATTGTTCAATTTTATTTGCAAGGGAGGATAAAATGGATAGATTATCTGAACTGCTATGGTACAAGTCCCCTGCCGAAAACTGGGACGAAGCTCTCCCCGTGGGAAACGGCAGGCTGGGCGGCATGATCTTCGGAAAGCCCACCGACGAGCTTATTCAGCTTAACGAGGATTCCATATGGTCGGGAGGCTTCCGCAAAAGGAACAATCCCAAGGCATATGAAAATCTTGAAAAAATGCGGACGCTTATCCGCGATGGCAAAACTGCCGAGGCGGAGGCTCTCTGCTCTGACGCGTTTTACGGTACTAACGAAAACCAGCGGCACTATCACCCGCTGGGCGACTTCCACATATGGCAGGGCGGCACGGACGGTTACACCGACTACGAAAGAAGTCTCGACCTTGAAAACTCCGTCTGCGAGACCAAATGGAAAAGCGGCGGAGTATCCTATTCGCGGACGGTTTTCGCGTCCTGTCCCGACAACGTTATCGTGATCAAATTTGCCGCCGACCAAAAGGGCAAGATAAGCTTCACCGCCCTTATTGACGGAAAGGACGACGATTACGACAAAAACGAAGCTTACGACGCAAATACGCTTATTTTCACCATGTCGGACGGCGTACCATACGCGGCGGCGATATCCTGTTCCGCAAAGGGCGGAGACTACGCAAACGGCGGGAAACCGTGCTGCGATGCAAACCGTATCAGCGTTGCAAATGCGGACGAAGCGACGGTTATCATTTCATGCCAGACCGCTTTCCGTACCTCCGATTATGAAAAGCTTGCAATAAGTCAGGCGAAAGCCGCCATACGCAAGGGATTTGTCAACCTTATGGCATGGCATGTTGCGGACTACCGCACTCTCTATGAACGCTGCGCTCTTGACCTTTGCGACAACAGCGGCGGGAACTCGAAGCTCCCCACAAACGAAAGACTGCAAAAATTAAAGGACGGAGAAAAGGATAACAAGCTTGTCCAGATGTACTTTAATTTCTCCCGCTACCTGATGATATCGGGCAGCCGTCCGGGAACTCTCCCGCTGAATTTGCAGGGCATCTGGAACAAGGATATGTGGCCCGCATGGGGCGGCAAGTACACAATAAACATCAACACGGAAATGAACTACTGGGGCGCGGAGATACAAAATCTGTCCGAGTGCCACACTCCCCTGTTCGACCACATAGAGCGTATGCGGGAGAACGGACGGGTCACCGCGCGGGAAATGTATCGCTGCCGCGGAACAATGTGTCACCACAATACCGATATCTGGGGCGATACCGCTCCGCAGGACAAATGGCTTCCCGGCACGCTCTGGCCTATGGGAATGGCGTGGCTCTGCACCCATCTGTACGAGCATTATTTGTTCACGGGGGACAAGCTTTTCCTTGCGGAGAAGTATGATACTATCCGCGAGGCGGCAGAATTTTTTACAGACTTCCTTATCGAGGACGACAAGGGCAGAGCTATAACAAGTCCCTCGGTGTCTCCCGAAAACACCTACATAACAAAGGACGGCGCAAAGGGTACTATTTGTCAGGGACCCTCAATGGACAGCCAGATACTCCACGAGCTTTTCACAGCGGTAATAAACTGCTCCGAGTCGCTGGACGAATCCGTCAAGCCGGAGGACGACAAAGAGTTCGTTGAAAAAATAAAGTCCCTGCGGGACAAACTTCCCAAGCCGGAAACAGGCAAGTACGGTCAGATCATGGAATGGGCGGAGGACTACGACGAAGCCGAGCCGGGACACAGGCATATTTCCCAGCTTTTCGCTTTGTATCCGTATGACCTTATCACAAAGCGGCACACACCCGAGCTTGCGTCTGCCGCGGAAGCAACACTGATACGCCGTCTCACTCACGGCGGAGGACACACAGGCTGGTCGAGAGCGTGGATAATCAATATGTGGGCGCGTCTCGGCGACGGAGCGCGGGTGGGCGAGAACATTTCCGCATTGCTTGCATGGTCAACCAATATCAATATGTTCGATATGCACCCGCCTTTCCAGATAGACGGAAACTTCGGCGGCGGCGCGGGTATCGCGGAGGCGTTACTGCAAAGCCACAGCGGAGAGATCTCCCTGCTGCCTGCCGTTCCCGCAGAATGGGAAAGCGGCTCTGTCCGCGGAATGATGGCAAGGGGCGGCTTTGAGCTGTCCTTTGAGTGGAGCGGCGGAAAGATTGCAAGGCTTGAAATCCTGTCCAAATGCGGAAATCCGTGCAGAATAGTGGGTACGGGTCTGACCGTCACAAGCGGCGGGGAAAGCGTGTCCGCAAAGGAAAGCGGAGACGTGACCTGCTTTGAGACCGAAGCGGGCAAAACCTACGAAGTAACGGCATGGAAATAAACCGTCCCCAATTTTAAATAAAATTTCTGCAACTGTAGTAAATGCTATTGATTTTTGCGGGAAAATATTGTATAATAAAATGTAATGTGAGTCGGAGGACTCAGAGAATTTTACACCTTTGAAAGGCGGTTGTTTTAATGAAAACAAAAATTTTAAACGGCGTGTCCCTCCCCAATATCCCCTGGCAGGACAAGCCTGCTGATTGCAGGGACGTGGTTTGGCGCTACAATGCTAACCCTATCATCAAGCGCGACCACATCATGGTAAAGAAAGCTAACGGCTACAGAGAGCCGTCAAACTCTATCTTCAACAGCTCCGTAGTACCCTTTGAAGTGGGCGACTACAAATTCGCAGGCGTTTTCCGCGTTGACGACAGAGAGCGCAACATGGAGCTTCACGTTGGCTTCTCCAAGGACGGTATCAACTGGGATATCAACGAGGAGAGGATCAAGTTCAAGTGCGATATCCCCGAGGTAGGTCAGTGGCAGTACGGCTACGACCCCCGTGTATGCAAGCTTGAGGACAAGTACATCGTTACATGGTGCAACGCTTACGGCTGGAAGCCTACTATCGGCATTGCGTACACCTACGATTTCAAGGAATTCACACAGCTTGAAAACGCATACCTGCCTTTCAACAGAAACGGCGTAATGTTCCCCCGCAAGATCAACAACAAGTACATGATGATGAGCCGTCCCTCCGACAGCGGTCACACTCCTTTCGGCGATATGTTCATCAGCCAGTCTCCCGACCTTACCTACTGGGGCGAGCACCGTCACGTTATGGGACCCTCCAAGGGCTGGGAAGCTACCAAGATGGGCGCAGGTCCTATTCCTATCGAGACAGACCGCGGCTGGCTCATTTTCTACCACGGCGTTCTGACCTCCTGCAACGGTTATGTGTACAGCTTCTCCGCTGCTCTGCTTGACAAGGACGAGCCTTGGAAGGTTCTGAAGAGAGGCGCTTCCTACCTTATCAGCCCTCAGACCGATTACGAGCTTATCGGCGATACCGACGCGGTAACATTCCCATGCGCAAACCTTGTTGACGCAGACACGGGCAGAATCTGCATCTACTACGGCTGCGCAGACACCTGCACTTCTCTTGCGTTCACATACGTTGACGACGTTATGGACTTCCTTGACAACAACAGCCAAGTTTGATTGAATATTTTTACAATTTTTGCGGGGACGGGTCTCACGTCCCCGCAAAAATGTTTTTTGCTGTAACCGCAAATAAAAAATGGGGGACGGGTTTCCGTCTCCCATTTATATAATTGTGTGTCACATTGCAATAATAAAGTTGACCGTTCCGAAAGAAAAGCATACGGGAATAACGTTTGCATTGGAAAGCTCGCTCATATCAAAGCGTTCGCGGAAGTTATGCGGTCCCAGATCCAGCTTGAGTCCTTCCGTGCCGGAAAGGTTTTCTGCAAAAAGACCGTTGTGAAGATTGATAAAATTGCTTATGCAGGTATGGGTGTAATCGTCCTCCGCGGTAAGGTGTTCATTGGTAAAGCGGGAGGCGAACTCTATCATTGCGGAGGCGTCCGCGTCAATGATCGTTATAGCGTGTATGCCGCCGTCTATCCTCTGGGACGCGCTTGCCGAAAGCGCACCCATAAGAGCGTGAGCGTCCATGGGAGTAAAATCGCTGCCGATAAAGCGGATGAGGTTTTTGAAAAGCAGCGAAACGTAGCCTGTCATATAGCCCGAACCGTTTATTGAGTTGAAGTTGTAAAAGTTTCGTACAAGTCTTTGGGCGGAGGAATCGCTCTCGCCGCCGAAATCCGCGTCTGAGATACTGTTTTCGGTCTTGTAGGAATTAAGCGCCTGCTCGAACTGGACAGTGGTCATATAGCCGTTGTCAACGAGAGCCTGACCTAATATAAGGTGTCCCGCGGGCTGCGCTTTAAGGAGGCTTTCCACGTTTTCTCTGGAAATATAGCCCATATCCACCATAACGTCGCCTATTCTTTTGTCCGCGCTCTGCTGCTTCTGATGGGCTTTTTCCACCTGAGCAGCCGTCATAAGTCCCGCGTTTATCGCAAGCATGCCCAACTGGGGACGGGTGGCGTTCATTGTCTGAAGCACTTCCGAAAGGTGTTCGGGAGAAACAAGCTGCCGCTGAAGCAGATAATTGCCGAAAAACTGCGTAAACATAGCAAAAGCTCCTCCTTTTAGCTTTCGGGAAGTATGTCCCTGTACGGAAATATTCCGCCTTCTTAAATTCACATTATTATAGATAATATTATACAATAATTATAAATATTTTTCAAGATATTTTTGAAATATTATAAACACATTTTTAACGAATTTTTTGTGCATTTTGCTGATTGTTGCTCCGAAAAAAGTTTTTTCAATGCGTCAAATCCTTTGAGGGAACGGTTTTGATGGGATTTGACAGGGCTCTTGACAATTGTGAAATTTTATGTATAATTATATAATAATAATATTTCGTATCTGTTTTCCGTTTTGTACGGACACATTCTTTCACAGCGGCAGAAATTTTCCGTTTCGGACGCTTTTATCAGTCTTTATCACTACTCAGAAAAGAGGTACAGCGATTATGGAGAAAAACACCGGCGGTCTTTTCGCCGCCCTCAGAGAAATAGGCGTTGAGGTCGATAAAACACTTTCGCGGTTCGGGGACGACTCCTCCGATATTTATACCAAGTTCCTGAAACGCTTCCCCGACGAGGACAGGATCACGCCTATCAAAGACGCGATTTCGGAAAATGATCTTGAAAAGCTTTCCCAGACCGCCCACAAGCTGAAAGGGGTATCCGCAAATCTCGGAATGACCGTTCTTTCGGAAGCTGCACACGTCCTTGAGCTAAAAGCCAAGAACGGCTCCGCTGAGGGCGCCGATGAGGATATAAAGCGTATTGAAGAGCTGAACGAGGAGATCTTCCGTATTATCAAAGAAAATACATAAACGGGAAAGGCTGAGCCTTTACCCATGCCGCCGTCTGTAGAGAGGGCGGCATAATTTTGTTTTCGAGGCGGGAGAAAGCTTCTGTATTGACATAGTACGAAAGGCTGAGCCTTTACCCTTGCCGCGTCTGTAGTAACGGCGGCATAATTTTGTTTTCGAGGCGGCAGAAAGATTTTGCACCGCCATTGCACGAAGTTTTGCGGCTTTCCGTGCAAAAAGGACATAACGCCTGCCGCCGCTCAGCGGTATGCGTTATGCCCTTTGTTTTTGCTGTTTGTGCGGTCATATCTGCGCGTCAAGGGTAAGCCCGTAGGACGGCAGAAATTCCCGTATAAACTCCTCCGCTTCGGGAAGCTCCATGTCGTGTACAGCTTTCAGGGTACTCTGCTCCGCGTTGGCAAAATCCAGATTTCCCATGTTCCGCTCCTCAATACACTTTATAAGCGCGGAAAGCTTGTCCGCAGCCTTTACAAGCTGCCAAAGCTCGCTCTCCTCCTCGGTTTTTCCCATCAGCGGACGGTAATATTCCCGCAGGTCGTCGGGCAGATAGCTGAGTATCTTTTCCCCCGCGATCTCCTCCACCCTGCCGTACTGCTGCTTTATCTCCTCATTGTAGTACTTGACGGGCGTGGGCAGGTCTCCTGTGATTATTTCGGTAACGTCGTGGTACATTGCCAGCAGCGCAGCCCGTTCGGGGTCGACGTTCCCGCCGAAGCGGACGTTCCTGTAGAGCGCAAGGACGTGGGCGATAAATGCCGTCTCCAGACTGTGTTCGCTGATGTTTTCGTTAACGGCGTTTCGCATAAGTCCCCAGCGGTTTATATACTTCATTCGTGAAATTATCGCAAAAAATTTCCTGCCTCCTGCACAGTTTCCTGTTTCATTTCCTGTCTCATTTTCGGACACGTAAGACCGCCTCCTTTCGCCGTTTCGGGTCACTGTCTGATATGAATGCCCTGGGACTCGATATAGTCCTCCATTTCCTCCTTGGCTTCCTCAGCCCATGAGGTTTGGTCGGGCATAAGATTGTGTTTGTCCCCGTTGGTTTTTTCGGGAACGCGGGTGTCCTGCGTGTTCTGCCTGTTCTTATCTTCCATAAGCTAACTCCTTAAAAAAATTCTTGCAGCCTGCTCTGCCATTTCGGGCAGTTCCTCGATCGGCTGTATGCACATCAGCAGGTCTGCCACATAAAAAACCATTACCACTATCATGCTCCAGGACGTAATGAGAATGGGGAACGTGCGCTTTTTGTGATAGGCAGTATAAGCGGGCAGCTTCATTTCTCCCGAAATTATCTCCGAGACAAACACAACCAGTCCCACAATAAGGAAAACAGGCAGAGTGATCACGGTCAACGCAAAGGAGATATCCTCGCTGAAGTAATCCACAACAGTCTGCACCGAAGCTATAACGTTTGCCGCCATATGACATATTATTGACGGAATTATTGAACCCGTCTTTATTGTGATCATCGCCATGGGTATTCCCAGCAGGAAGCCCAGCACAAACTGATAGGGATTTCCGTGCATAATGCCGAAAATAAATGCCGATAAAAATATGGCGAACCGCTGGCTTATTTTGGCGGTACAGCGAAGCACTATTCCACGAAAGACAAGCTCCTCGCCTATGGGAGCAAGAATGATCGTAGAGAATACGTCCACCGCGTAGACCGCGGGCGTATGCTCCCGAACATAGTTCATTCCCGCAACTTCCAGTCCCAGAGAATAAAGTCCGTTTGACATGATAAATGATAAGATGACCGACAGCTGCTGAAGAAAAAGCACTATTATCACATATTTTGCAATCTCTTTGCCGTTCAGCTTATTCGTTCTGAAAAGCTCCTTGGGATTGTAGCGGGACAGAGCACAGTACCCCGCAAAAACAAGCATTGCGGTAAGCGCGGGAAAGCACCAGCCTACGATCGTGTCCGCGAACTTGTAGATGGCTTGACCGTACTCGTTGTATTCCATTTCGCCTCTGAAAAGCTTGCTGCCCGCATAGTAAAAAACAAGTATAAGTATGTACAGCGTCAGCAGGACTATGCCCACGGTGTTAAAGGTGCGGCGTATTTCTTTTTTCTCGTCTGCGGTAGTTTCGTCGTCATAGTACATCTGAGGAGGAAGCTGACCGTTGTTCAGCCCGTTTGGCTGTCCGTAATAATTCATATCATCTCTCCGATTTTTAAAGCTTAAAGGTAGCGTATTACTGCCGCGATCTTTCCGATTATTTCGCACTCGTCCACGATAATGGGATCCATAGTGTCGTTTTCGGGCTGGAGGCGGTAGTGACCGTTCTCCTTGTAAAAGGTCTTGACGGTAGCCTCTTCTCCGTTTACCATAGCGGCGACGATATCGCCGTTTTGTGCGGTGGAGCATTTCTCCACAACAACGATATCTCCGTCAAGGATAGCCGCGTTAATCATGCTCTCGCCGCGGACTTTAAGGGCAAAAAGCTCTCCCGTATAGTTTTTCTGCTCGTGGAAATTGATGTAGTCCGTGATGTCCTCCACCGCGGTAATGGGCTGACCCGCCGTGATAGTACCAACCAAGGGTATTTTCACTGCGCCCTTTCCCGCAAGCTTTATGGCGCGGTTGCAGCCGTCAACCTTTTCAAGGTATCCCTCCGCAACAAGGGAATTGACGTACCTTGCCGCCGTGGAGGTGGAGTGTATGTCAAGAGCTGCGCATATCTCCCGTATTGACGGAGCAAAGCCGTCCTCCATTCGGTTCTTGATGTACTCGAAAACCCGCTTTTCCTTTTCGTTCATTTAAACCATCCTTTCTGTGAATTTCTTCCCTATCGGGAGTATTTTTCGCTCAGTAATTCCAGTATTCTTCTTGCCGCCTTGTTCACGTCCCCGCAGCCAAGAGTAACGATCAGATCGCCCTCCTCCGCGTTTTCGCAGACGTACTGCGACACAAGCTCTATGCTCTCGTCGTGCTCCCTGTCGAAGCAGACCGAACCGTTTATTTTGTCCGCCAATGCGGAAGCGGTTATTCCCGACGTGTTTACCTCTCTGCCGCCCATTATGGACGTAAGAACGACCTTGTCGGCAATGGAAAGAGCCTTTGCAAAGTCGTCAAGCAGAAGCTCCGTCCTCGAAAAGGTAAAGGGCTGATGTACCGCCCATACTCTTTTGAAGCCAAGCTTTACCGCCGATTCAAGAGTAGCTGCGATCTCCGCAGGGTGGTGACCGTAATCGTCCACAACTGTAATACCGCCCGCCTCGCCGTATTTTTCAAACCGTCTGCCCGCGCCTTTAAAGCTTTCCAGACCCTTGGCTATCCACTCGGGAGAAGCTCCCGCGTAATCCGCAGCCGCAGCCGCAGCGACAGCATTAACAATGTTATGCTCGCCGGGAACGTGCAGGGTAACAGTGCAGAACAGCTTTCCGTCCCGCATAATATCAAAGGAGGTCTCCATGCCGCCGATGTGCTTTATGTTGGCAGGATACCATTTATTGCTTTCCGACCTGCCGAATGTGATTATCCTGCCTTTGTTAAGACCCTCCACGGCTTTCATGGAATTTTCGTCGTCCCCGTTGATGATAACGGTGCTGTCGGCATTTTCACAGAATTTGCGGAACGACTTTATGATATTGTCAAGATTTTTGAAATAGTCCAGATGATCCTCGTCAACGTTCAGCACCACCGCCGCCGAGGTTTTAAGATTGAGAAAATGATCCTGAAACTCGCAGGCTTCGCACACCATGATATCGCTTTTTCCCGCTATGCCGCTGCCGTGGATAAGCGGAAGCTTTCCGCCTATCACCGCGCTTATGTCAAGTCCCTGCATGACAAGTATTTGAGTTATCATGGAGGTAACGGTGGTCTTGCCGTGAGTGCCGCTTACGCAGATGGTGTTCCCGAACTGCTCTGTAAGGATACCTAAAAGCTGACTTCTTTCCAGCACGGTGGCACCGCTGTTTTTTGCGGCGATAAGCTCGGGGTTGTCGGGCAGGATAGCCGCCGTGTGGACTATCAGATCAGCGTCCCCGATATTCTCCGCCCGCTGACCCAGATACACGGGAATGCCCATATTGCGGACAGCCTGTAAGGTCTCTGTCTCGTTGTTGTCCGAGCCTGTCAGATAGTACCCCTTTGAATGGAGTATCTGCGCCAACGGATACATTCCGCTTCCGCCTATGCCGATAAAGTGGATATGTCGGCTGTTATTTATAATTTGTTTATCCAAAAATTACACCCCGCATATTTTTGTTTCAGAAATAGTTAAAAAATTTTAAAAATAATCTGCTATACTATAGGATAGCGGCATACATATTATCGGCAAATTTTTATTTTTCATACTGAATATTTTACCATTAAATGTTTAATAATATGTTTGTAGTTAAGTATACCGCAAATGTCAATTATTAAGGAGGACGTTTCTAATGAACATCACAGACATTAAGATCAGGAAAATTATACCTGAGGGCAGACTCAGGGCGGTTATTTCCATCACCATCGACAATATGCTCGCCGTACACGACATCAAGGTCGTTCAGGGTGATGAAAGACTGTTCGTTGCAATGCCCAGCAGGAAGGATGAAAGCGGAATTTTCAGGGATATCGTTCACCCGATCTCTCCCGACGCCCGCAAGCTTGTTGAGGACGAGATCCTCGAAGCTTACACCCGCCATATAGAGCAGATGCAGGCAGAAGCAGAAGCAGAGGAAGCAGGTTTCTAAGGCGGGGAGCCCCCGCCGGCATATTTGCTTCTTCAAAGCGATACCGCACTTGACTTTACCCGACCCGCTAAAAGGTCGGGTAAAGTTTTTTATGCCTTTTACTTGCCAAGTATCCTTGCCGCTTTAAGGATCGCGCACTGAGTTTTCGCGTCGGGGAGCTTTCCGTCCATGACCATCTGAACGGCGTCCTCAAGCTTTACCTTTATCACATCGAGAAATTCGTCCTCGTCAAGGGATTGGGACTGATAGGTCAGACCCGTTGCAAGGTACATATGGATTTTCTCGGTGAGGTACGCCACGGAGGGATAGCACACTCCAAGATACTCAAACTTTTCGCAGACCATGCCCGTCTCCTCCCGAAGTTCTCTCAGACCCGCCTCGCGGTGATCTTCGCCGAACTCCAGCTTGCCCGCAGGAAGCTCGGTAAGAACTTCCTGAAAGGGATATCTGAACTGCTTTACCATAAGTATCTCGCCCTCGTCTGTAATAGGAACGACGCATACTCCGCCCGGGTGTACAACCAGTTCGCGGCTAACGACCTCGCCGTTTTCAAGCTCGGCTTGGTCTTTTTTTACTGTGATGATTTTTCCGTCGAAAATAAGCTCGGAGCTTACTGTTTTTTCAAAAAGGTGCATACTGAGACCTCCGTTCAAAAATTGCACAACAAATGTTCTGTTTTTAACATTATAACACATTGTTTTCCGTTTAACAAGGGGTCGGGAGGTATTTTTTTATATTTTTTCACAAAAATTGCAAAATCTATTGTAAAGAAGCGGAAAAGCATTTATAATAAAGATGTATATAAGTTTGAAAAATCTTCGATTTTTCAAACTGCGAGTTTTGTTTTCCTCGCTGACACTCGGAATTTTGCTGACGCAAAACCACAAAACTCGCTAAAAAGGAGGACACATTTTCCTTAAAGGGAAAATGGTCATATCTAAAAATCAACAACGGAGGTTCGCTTTGAAAAATTCACAGATATCGCTGAAATTCAGCTTCAGAAATCTTCTTATAAACAAGGGGATATACCTTTTCGCGTTCTTTATCCCCATGATAGTACTGCTGGTGTCCTACTTTATTTTCGGTATCTATCCGTTCGGGGACGAGTCCGTGCTGGTGCTTGACCTGAGCGGTCAGTACGTTTACTATTACGAAAATCTAAGAGACGCTTTCTGGGGGAACGGCAGCTTCGTAAACAGCTGGAGCCGCAACCTTACGGGAGAAACAATGGGTATCTTTGCCTACTATCTGGCAAGTCCGTTCACCATTATTATAATGCTCCTGCCCCGCTCAATAATGACCACCTCCCTGCTTATCATGCAGATGCTAAAGGTCGGCTCGGCTTCGGTAACGTTCTGTATGTACCTGCGGAAGTCCAAAAATACCGCGCCCTATACCGCGCTTATTTTTTCCATTTTGTACAGTCTTATGGCGTACATGATAGTACAGCTTATGGATCCCATGTGGCTGGACGGTCTTATCTACCTCCCCATAATCTGTCTGGGAATAGAACGTCTTGTCGACAAGGGAGAATGGCTGCTGTTCATAATTCCACTTGCGCTGATGTTTATAGCGAATTTTTACATCGGTTGGATGATAGCAATTTTCTGCTGTCTGTACTTTATCGCGTACTACTTTTTTATCGCAAAGGATACTCTTCCCTTCCATTTCAAGCATATGCTTTTGTCGGGCGTTAAATTCGCCTGCGGAGGAGTTATAGCGGCAGTCTGCGCGGCATGGCTGCTCATACCCCTTTACTACAGCCTCAGTCTGGGCAAATTTGAGTTTTCCGACCCAAGCTACGAAATGAAAACCCAGTTTGACTTCGCGGACTTTTTCATGAACATTCTCCCCAATGTTTACGATACCTGCCGTCCCGAGGGCTCGCCTGTTGTCTACTGCGGAGTAATAACAATACTGCTTATTCCGCTTTATTTCTTTAACAACAACATCAAGCTGCGTCAGAAGATAGGCTTCGGACTTCTCACCCTGTCGGTGATACTGTCCATGTATATGTCTACCGTCGATTTGGTATGGCACGGCTTTCAGGTACCCAACTGGCTGCCCTACAGATACTCGTTCACCATCAGCTTCCTTATGCTTGTCATGGCGGCGCAGGCTTTCGAGCGTATAGAGGGAATAAGCTTCAAGGAAATAGGCGGAGTATTTTTCCTGCTTGCGGCATACGTTTTTTACCTTGACAAGCAGAACCCCACCGTATCCGCAAACGGCAAGGATATCGAAAAAATGAATATCCTTGCGACGGTATGGTTTACCATACTTATGGCAGGACTTTACGCGCTGATGCTGTACCTCCAGAAAAAGCACTACAAGGTAAAGCCCGTACCTATTGCAATAGCGATACTTGTTATCGCGGAAATGACGGTAACGTCCGCCTACACCATGTACAAGATCGACAAGGACGTCGTGTACTCCAAATACAGCTCCTACAACAGATACATCACCCTCGGACGGAACACCGTGGAGAAAATATACGAAATGGACGACAGCCCCATATACAGGATAGAAAAAAATTTCCACCGCACCGTAAACGACCCTATGGCTTTCGGCTCATTCGGACTTTCCCATTCAAGCTCCACCCTTAACGCCGCGCCCATACAGTTTCTGCGAAACTTAGGCTTTTCATACGGCGGACACTACATCAAGTACAAGGGCGCGACTTATGTTACCGACGCTATCTTTGGAATAAAATACGTTATGGAAAAGGGAACTGCCCCTCAGCCCGACGAGAACGGGGTAACGCCTCCTCCCGACGTTGAGAAGTCAAAGCACTACGATAACCTTGTGCTTGCAAACGGCGACAAAAAGGAGATAATGTACGTTTACGAAAATCCCTATGCCCTGCCCGTTGCTTTCATGGCGGACGAGTCCATAGCAGACCTCAGCTTTGATTCATGGGAAAACCCCTTTGAAAACCAGAACAAGCTTCTGTCTGCGCTTCTGTCCGACGAGTACCGGGAATTTTTCAAGCGGATAGAGGACTACGAGATCGTCCCCGAAAATGCAAAACCGTCAACCTACGGAACTCACACAAAATATGTGCCGAGAATAGACGGCGAGAACTCCCATATCGAGTTTATCTTTGACGCTCCCACGGACGATATGATCTATATGTATTTCCCCTCCCAGTATGAGCGGGAGGTGAACCTGTGGCTCAACAAGGATTTTGTGGACTACTACTACGAGGCGGGAAGAATGTGCATTCAGCCGCTGGGGAAATTCAATGCGGGCGAGGAGCTTTCCTTTATCACCACAATTACCGAGAAAAAGAAAGAGGTTCTTTTCAAGGAGAATTATTTCTACTACCTTGACGAGGAAATGTTCCGCGAAGCTATAGACGAGCTGAAGCGTCAGCCCCTTGAGGTAGAAAGCTTCAAGGAGGATCATCTCAAGGGTACGGTAACTGCCGAAAAGGACGGCATACTGTTTACCACAATTTCTTGGGAGCCCGGCTGGACTGTTCTGGTGGACGGCGTAAAGACCGAGCCTGTCAAGGTTGCAAACGACGCGCTTGTCGGCATTCCAATGAGCGCGGGAACTCATACCGTGGAAATGAAATTCTTCCCCAAGGGACTTGCTCTCGGACTTGCAGTATCGCCCATCGGAATACTTGCAGTCGTCCTGATAGGACTTTATGAACGCAGGAACCGCAAAGTAATGCTTAACAGAATTTACGAATAACCTTTTACAAAGACTTAAAGAGAGGAACTGATATTATGGCAAACAATTCAAACAGCGGCTATGAAACTATCTGGACTGACAAAAAGCGCACTCTTTTCGGACTTCCCCTTTCGTTCACAAGATATATCCTTACCGAGAAAAAATTCATTACCCGCAAAGGCTTTCTGTCCATTACCGAGGACGAGATAGAGCTTTACCGCGTGGTGGACAAGAGCCTGCGCCTGCCCTTCGGACAGAGACTGTTCGGCTGCGGAACGGTGGTCATCAACTGCCGCGACACAGATACTCCCGTGAAAGAGGTTGTCTCCATCAAAAAACCGAGGGACTTCATGAATATCTTTGAAAAGCAGGTGGATATCCAGCGGGACAAATACCGCACCCGCGGCAGGGATATGATAGCGTCCGATATGCATATCGACTGCGACCACGACGAGGACTGATCCATGCTCGACTTTATCACCGAAAAAACCGACTGCTGGGACTATCTGAAAAGCACCGACCTGCCTGTGTTCATTTACGGCATGGGGGACGGGGCGTTAAAGATAATGCGTGTTTTCGAGCAGTACCGCATACCTCTTGCGGGCTTTTTCGCAAGCGATGAATTTGTCCGCGGACATACCTTTCAGGGACATTTAGTTCATACCCTTTCTCAGATAGAAGCGCTTATTGACGACTTTGTTATTGTCCTTGCATTTGCGGCGGGGTATCAAAGCCTTTACGACAGGATAAACGAAATTGCAAAGCGGCACATTCTCCTTGCCCCCGACGTTCCCGTCGCGGGGGAGGGCTTGTTCACCTATGCCTACTGTATGGAAAATGGGTCGAAGATTCAGGCGGTCTATGATATGCTTGCGGACGAAAAATCCCGTCAGACCTACGCGGACGTGCTGAATTTCAAGATCAGCGGCAAGATAGATTACTTGAACAAATGCACGTCCCCGAAAGAGGAGATTTACGGCGAAATTATCCCTCTCGGCAATGAAGAAGTTTTCGCGGATTTAGGTGCGTACAACGGCGACACCGCGGCGGAATTTATTGAAGCCTGCGGAGAAAAATTCCGGCACATTTATGCCTTTGAGCCTAACCCGAAAAATTTTCGGAAGCTTACAAAAAATCTTCCCGACAGCGACAAAATCACGCTCTTCAACGCCGCGGCGGGACGTGAAAACGGCGTTGTAAAAATTTCCGCAAACGAGGGCAGAATGTCCCGCGAAAACGGTTCGGGAAAGAACGTGGAGATACCAGTTCTTGCGGTGGATAATGCGGTCAGGGAGGACGTTACGGTGCTGAAGCTTGACGTTGAGGGCGGCGAGCGGGAGGCGTTATTGGGCGCACGCCGTCACATTGAAAACGGCGCGAAAATACTCTGCTCCCTTTACCACAGAAACGAGGATATGTTCGACTTGCCTTTGCTGATAAAAAGCATTAATCCCGAACTGAAATTTTACGTCAGACACCAGCTTTATATTCCCGCATGGGAGACGAATTTGTACGCAGTACCCAAAGGAGAATAATCATGATAACCGAAGCGTTTGACAATAAATCCAAAGCAATAATAAATCCCATCATAAATGAAAATGCGCCTGCTGTTGACGCGTGTATCCTCACATTTTCGGAGAAAATAGAAAAATTTGTGACAGAGAATTATGACTGCAAGCAAATCGGCACATTCCGCTTTGCGACGGGAGATACCCCCGTATATCAGATCGACTGTGCGGGAAAGAAAATTGCTTTCTACAAAACTTATGTGGGCGCTCCCGCCTGTGTGGGAACGGTGGAGGACAGTCTGTCGATAATAAAAACGAAAAAATATGTTGTATTCGGAGGGGCGGGCTGTCTGGACAAGGAAATAGCCCACGGAAAAATAATGATACCCACCGAAGCTTATCGGGACGAGGGTACGTCCTATCACTATATGCCCGCTTCCGATTATGTAACTGTAAAAAATTCGGATATCGTTGCGGAATTTATGAGCAAAAACGGTATCCCCTATGTTAAGGGAAAGACATGGACTACCGATTCGTTTTACAGGGAGACCGTCAATAATTTTGAAAAGCATAAGGCGGACGGCTGTATTTCGGTTGAAATGGAGTGCGCGGGCTTGCAGGCGATGTGCGATTTCAGAGGTTTGGAGCTGTACACATTTTTTACAAGCGCAGACCTGCTGGACGCTCCCGAATGGGACATGAGGCACAAAAAGGGCGAGATAAAGGGTACTCAGCACGACGCGGGATATTTTGATATTGCTCTTGAGCTTGCGGTCTATGTTGCAGAACTTGAATAACGGAGGAAATTAAAATGGGCGAATTAAGCAAGCTTCCCAACATAGGCAAAAAGGTCGAAGAACAGCTTAATTCTGTGGATATTTTTACATACAGCGACCTGAAAAAATCCGGCGCGGAAAATGCGTGGCTGAAAATCCAGAGCATTGACAAGTCGGCGTGCATACACCGTCTGCTTGCGCTGGAGGGGGTTTTGCAGGGCGTGCCCAAAAAGCTGCTCCCCGAGAAGAGAAAAGCGCAGCTGAAAAGGTTTTACGAGGAACACAAGATGTACAAATAGTTTTAGAATGGAAAAAGATATGCATAAATTAATAATACTTCGCGGCAATTCGGGAAGCGGGAAAACCTCCGCTGCAAAGGAATTGCAGAAAAAATTCGGGAGAAATACAATGCTTATCTCACACGATATGATACGAATGGAAATGCTTTTTGCCAAAGACGAAGAAGCCTTGCCGCTGATTGCAAACCTGCTGAAATACGGCAGAAAAAATTCCGAAGTAACAATTCTGGAGGGTATTCTGGATTCCGAACAGTATCGTCCGTTATTTGAAACTGCCGTCAGTGAGTACGGCGAAAATATTTTTGCGTACTATTACGACCTACCCTTTGAGGAAACCTTGCTGCGGCACGAAACAAAGCCGAACAAATCCGATTTCGGCGAAGAGGATTTGCGCAGGTGGTGGAAAGAAAAGGACTTCATAGGGATAATTCCCGAAAAGATCATAACAAAGGATATGAGCCTTTCAGAGACCGTGGATATGATTTTTAACAATGTTTCCGGAGGATAATCTATGGTACTGCTTGTTATCGACGCGCAAAAGGATATCACAAACGACCGCCTGTATAGATTTCACGAGTTTGTTTCCACCGTAAAAACGCTGATAAAAACGGCTCGCGAAAACAACATTGAGGTGATTTTCGCCCGCCATGACGACGGCGCAGGAACACCCATGACAAAAGGTCTTGACGGTTTTGAAATTTACGAAGAGTTCGCTCCCGAACAGAACGAAAAAATATTTGACAAGCGGGCGAACAGTCCGTTCAGAAACACGGGGCTTGCGGAATATTTATCGGAAAAAGGTGAGACGGAACTGATTATAGCGGGACTGCAAACCGATTACTGCATTGACGCGGCGGTCAAGTGCGGCTTTGAACGGGGATACAAAATAATTGTCCCGCAGCTTGCAAATACTACCTTTGACAACAGCTTTATGACCGCCGAAAAAAGCTGTGAATACTACAATAATTTTATCTGGAACGGCAGATACGCGGAGTGTATTTCCGCTGACGATACAATTTTAAAAATGAAAGGACTCCGAAAATGAAACGCACCGAACTTAAAAAACTGCATGAAAATCCCGAAAGCTTTTCCGAGACTGTTACGGTCTGCGGCTGGATTAAATCCCTCCGCACGGGCAAGGGTATAGCTTTTATTTCCATCTCCGACGGAAGCTGTTTTACCCCTGTTCAGGTTGTCGCCGAGGCTGACAAGCTTGCTAATTTTGAGGAAATTTCCAAGCTCAACACAGGCGCGGCGATAAGCGTTTCGGGACGTGTAATAGCCACTCCCAACGCCAAGCAGAAATTTGAGATAAATGCCGATAAAATTGAGATAGAGGGAGTTTCCTCTCCCGATTACCCCTTGCAGAAAAAAGCCCACGGACTTGAATATCTCCGCACAATTTCTCATTTGCGTATGCGTACAAATACCTTTCAGGCGGTATTTAAAATACGCTCAGCGGCGGCTCAGGCTCTTCACAGATTTTTTTCGGAAAACGGCTTTGTGTACGCCCACACGCCCATAATTACCGCAAACGACTGCGAGGGCGCTGGAGAAATGTTCCGCGTTACTACGATTGATCCTGATGATGCTCCCAAGAACGGCGATGGGCGTACCGACTATGCCGAGGACTTTTTCGGACAGCCCGCGTCTCTGACGGTTTCGGGTCAGCTTGAGGGCGAATGCATGGCAATGGCGTTCGGCAAGATCTATACTTTCGGACCAACGTTCCGCGCGGAAAAATCCTACACTCCCAGACACGCCGCCGAGTTCTGGATGATAGAGCCGGAAATTGCTTTTGCCGACCTTGAGGACGACATGGAGCTTGCTGAAAATATGCTGAAATATGTTTTAAACGCACTTCTGAAAGAGTGTCCCGCGGAGCTGGAATTCTGCAATAATTTTTACGACAAGGGACTGCTGGAAAGACTAAGGGCGGTGGCGGCTGCGGACTTTGCAAGATGTCCCTACACAGAGGCGATCGAAATTCTTGAAAAGCACAAGGACGAATTTGAATACCCCGTATTCTGGGGCTGCGACCTCCAGACGGAGCATGAGCGGTATCTCACCGAAAAGGTATTCGGAAAGCCTGTTTTTGTCACCGATTATCCAAAGGAGATAAAGGCGTTCTATATGCGTCTGAACGACGACGGAAAGACCGTTGCGGCGGTCGATCTGCTCGTCCCGGGAGTGGGCGAGCTTATCGGCGGAAGCCAGCGCGAGGAGCGTCTGGATATGCTGACACAAAGAATGTCCGAGCTTGGCTTGTCCGCGGAGGATTACAGCTGGTATCTTGATCTGCGGCGTTACGGCGGCGCTAAGCACGCTGGCTTTGGTCTCGGCTTTGAGCGTCTGATAATGTACGTTACGGGAGTTTCAAATATCCGTGACGTTATACCGTTTCCACGCACGGCGGGAAGCATTTACTAAACAAAACTTTATGAAAGGACTTGTTATTATGAACGATCTCAATGAAGTCATGGAAAATACGACAGTAAAAGTCAGAGACCTGCTGATCTATTTCGGCATCACCCTTGCGATAAGCGCGTTCATCAAGAAGATAAGCAAAAGGGAGGACGGCAGCGTTTTTCTCCATGCTTTAAGCTTGACAATGGGCTGGCTTGTGGGCAATGTCATCACGGGTTACATTGACGAAAATGCGGGAGATTGCTGATGAGAACCGAAATCCCCGAAAACAATTCGGGCTTCGATTATAAAAAAATACTCGGCGAATTTATTGATATGCTGAAAGAAAAACAGGGCGGAAATCTGCTGTCCGTTTACCTTTCGGGAAGCTATGCAAGAGGCGACGGCGGGAAAAATTCCGATTTGGATGTGTTTTGTATTTTCGGCAAAATAAACGCAGACGTTCTTTCGGACGTTGGCTTTTGCGCAAGGAATACTTCTGTAGCATACGAAAGCGTTGAAATAAATTCTCAATGTATGTCTTTGGCAGAATTTAAAAGCGACGAATTCAACGCATGGTCGGAGCGTTCCGTCCGCTCCCTTGACAGTGTTCTGCTTTACGGCGAGGACTTATGCGGCGTACCGAACAAAGACGATATCAAGGCGATATATAAAAAATATACTGCGGAAATCATAATGAGTATCCGTCACTATATTTCTGTTGACGAACCGAAAGAAAAGCTTACTCACGGAAAAATAAAAACGTATATTTTAAAACCGCTTTTGTTTGCGCTAAGGCTTGAAATTTACTGCAAAAAGGATATTTTTCCATTGTCGGAAAAGGAACTGCTTGAAGCCTGCGACGACGACAGAAAATTTCTTGCCGAATATTTTTACGACAAAGAAAAATTTGACAAGGATATTTCGGAAAACCACAAAGGCGTTTTTGAGAAAATACATTCGGCGGTATGTTCAATGCTTTGATACCGCTGTAGGATAAGGTGATCTGTATGATGACAATTCTTTACACGGTGGAGGATAAGCTTTACATCAACCTCACCAACAAATGCCCCTGTAACTGCACGTTCTGTATCCGCCAAAACGGCGAGGGCGCATACGGCTCGGACAGCCTCTGGCTTGACCGCGAGCCTACGGTGGACGAGGTTCTTGACGAGCTTGAAAAGTACGATATGTCGAAATTCAAGGAAGTTGTTTTCTGCGGCTACGGCGAGCCTATGGAGCGCGCCGAGGACGTTGGCTATATCGGGCGCTATATCAAGGACAATTTTAAAATTCCCGTTCGCCTGAACACAAACGGTCTGGGGGACAAGATCTGGGGCGAACCTACGGCAAAGGTGCTGGAGGGTGCGGTGGATATTGTTTCGGTGTCCCTTAACCAGTGCAGCAGGGAAAAGTACAACGAGGTGACACGCCCCAAGTGGGAGGACGCTTTCGACGCCATGATATCCTTTGCGGCGGACTGCAAAAAGTACGTCCCCAAGGTAATGTTTACGGTGGTGGACGTTATCCCCATGGAGGATATAAGCCGCTGCAAGGCGCTTGCCATGTCGCTGGGGATAGAGCTTCGTGTACGCAAATATGACAGTTAAGTCGGAAAAATAATTTCAGGTGATTTGATTATGAAAAAGAATCTTGAAAAACTGTATGGTGATTTTAAAAAAGCCGTAGAAAATTTTCAAGCTGTACGAGACATCAAAAATCCCTGTTTGGTCGTGTCGCAAGCAGGTATAATAAAATTGTTTGAAATTTGCTGCGATTGCACATATATTTTCTTAAAAAGCTTTCTTGAATATCAAGGGTATTTTCTTCCCGTAACAGCTTCTCCGCAAATGGTTGTTGATACTGCTTGTGATTGCGGATTAATTACTGACAGAAGCCTATGGCTGGATATCCTCGAAACAAGAAACACCCTTGCACACATCTATGACGAGGAACTTGCGCTTGCCGCTATCAAAAAAATATTGTCGGAATATATTCCCGCATTTGAGGAATTAAAGAAAAGCATAGACGAAAATTGGCTGAACTCATAAAAATTTATTATAAAGGAGAACTCAAAAATGGCAAATGAATTTTACGCAAGAAAAGCAGACCACAAGGGTATCGAAGCGGTGGAGCTTGCCGCGGGAGGCTATTATGCGGTAGTCGCTCCGCAGATCGGCAGCAACGTCCTGAGACTGCGGAACAACGACATGGGCATTGAGGTTTTCCGCTACAGCGACGACGTTAGCATTGCGGAGATAATGAACTCCACCGAGGTGTGGGGACTTCCCACGCTGTATCTGCCCAACCGTTTTGACGGCGGTCTGCTGAAAACCTCCGACGGCGAGTATCATCTCCCCGTAAACGAGGGCAAATTCGGCAATCACCTCCACGGCTTTTTGCAGAAGCGCGCCCACAAAATAAAGGCTCTTGCCGCCGAGGACGGAAAGGCTTACGTCACCACGGAATATGTTTACGACGAAAACGACTTTTTCTACACCTGTTTCCCCATAAAATTTACTGCGGAAATAACTATCGAGCTTTCGGAAAAAGGCATGAAGCACACTATCTCCCTGAACAACAATTCCGACAAGATGATGCCGATCTCAATCGCCACACACACCACCATAAACGCTCCCTTTGTTGACGGCGGCAAACTGGAAAATATCCGTCTGCAAGTCCCCGCGGTAAAGAAGATAAACTTCAACAAGCGCAGATGGCTTCCCGACGGCACAGTGTCGGAGCTTGACAAGCACGACAAGGAATACATAAAGGGTAAAGTCCCCGTGCTGAAAAATATCTGCAACGATATGTACTTCGGCGGAACATTAAAGCTTGACGGCGAGGATTTCCACGGCTGCGTCATGACCGATACCGAAAGCGGAAAAAGGCTTTGCTATGAGGCTGATGATCTCTATAAGTTCTGGATAGTATGGAACGACAAGGGCTTTAAGAATTATTTCTGTCCCGAGCCTATGACCGCGCAGGTAAACGCTCCCAATCTGGACATTCCCCGCGAGGAAAGCGGCTATGCGGAGATCGCTCCGGGCGGGAATTACACGGTTTCCCAGAGGTTCTTTACCAAGGCTTGACCCTGCCCGAAAGGAGACTGCATATGAAAAAATATGAATATGTCAAGCTGAACATCGGGAAATTTATTGGAGCAGGGTCTAAGGAGCATCGGAAGATAATCGACGAGTATGCCGAAAAAGGCTACCGCTATGCGGGCTATATCCCTACCGATATTAACGATTACGGAAAGATAAGGGAAATGGATCTGATCTTTGAGAAAGACAAATGATATCCTTTCCGCCAAACAAAAGGAGGGTACTTATGAAATTGATGTTTGCCTCCGATATCCACGGAGACGCGGACTGCTGCGAGAAAATGCTGAAACGCTTCGACGAGGAAAAAGCGGACAAGCTTTTCCTGCTGGGGGATATTTTGTATCACGGTCCGAGGAACGACCTGCCGAATGGTTACGCGCCGAAAAAGGTCATTGAAATGCTTAACGAACGTCGGGAAAGCCTGCTCTGCGTCCGCGGAAACTGCGATACCGAGGTGGACCAGATGGTGCTGACATTCCCAATTATGGCGGAATATGCCATGCTCTGGCTTGACGGCAGGACGGTATTTCTCACCCACGGACACATATACAACACCGAAAACCCGCCCGCACTTTCCCGCGGAGATATTCTTCTCCACGGACACACCCACATTCAGACCTTTGACGACAGCAGGGACTATATCTACATGAACCCGGGTTCGGTATCTCTCCCCAAGGAAAACAACCCCAAGACCTATATGGTGTACGAGAACGGCGTGTTCACTGTCCGCACTCTTGACGGCGCAGATGTGAATTGTTACAGGCTATAGACAATTTGTTACTGGATTGTCACTATTTGTCACCGTATTGTTCACGATATTTTCTTGACATTATCTAAATTTAGTGTTAGAATAAGTTTACAACATAAAATAATTCTGAAAGAAACGGAGGAATTCAATATGAAAAAAACCTTTAAATCACTGCTCAGCATTTTCTTAGCAGTATTTATGGTCGTATCACTCATGGCTGTTCCGTCAAGCGCGGCAGCAAAGCTCAGCAAAACGTCCGTTACCGTTACAAAGGGTTATCAGACTACCCTTACGGTTTCAGGCGCTTCAAGCGTAACATGGTCTACAGGCGACAAGTCCATCGCTACCGTGTCAAAGGGCAAGGTAGTGGGCAAGGCTCCCGGCACCACCTATGTGTACGCCAAGGCAGGCGGCACTACCCTCAAATGCAAGGTGACTGTTGTTGCGGCTAAAATTACCGCCAGCTCCTCTGAGGTAGATCTTGACGCAGCAGGCGATTCGCAGATCGTTACGCTGACCGTAAAGGGCTCTCACAGCGGACTCACCGTGGGCAGCACCAACAAGAGCGTTGCTTCCGCTTCATGGGTAAAGCCCGTTGAATGGAACGGCGACAAGATCAAGGTCAAGATCACTGCAAAGGGCAAGGGTACTGCAAGAATTAAGGTTTACCTTAAAAAGTATCCCTCGACCTGCTACAAGTACATTGACGTAAACGTTGGTGACAGCCTCTACGAGGACGACGATACCGACACAAGCACAACAAGCACCAACGCCAATATCGTTCCCCTTTCTCAGAGCGTAAGCGTAAATGCAAGCGCTACCGCTACTCTTCAGGTATACAGCACAGACCTCAAGAACCTGAACTTCTCTGTAAACAATTCCAGAATTGCTACCGTAACTGCGGGCACAACTTCCGGAAATTACAAGAATTTCACTGTTAAGGGCATTTCCGCAGGTACAACTACGGTAAGATTCTACGACAAGACCAATACCAAGAAGTATGTTGACGTGCCTATTACCGTAACAAACGATCTTAAGTATTACGAGCTGTATCCCACAAGACCTACATCTCTGCTGGCTTCGACGGATAAGATAATTACAGTAGCTGCAAATACCTACACATCTTACTATATGCTGGTTCCCGTAAATTACGACCCCGCTTATGCGAATACCATTATTGCTCAGAAGCTTAACAAGTATTCGTACTATGACGTTTACACGACGCTTCCCTCAAGGATTGCGGCTAACGACACCTATAAGGAGTTTACTCACTCGAATTACTCCTATAATTACGGTGCAAGATATGTACTGCTTCCTGCAAATTATGACAAGGTAAAGCTCAATACTGCTATTGCTAAGTACAATAACATATATGAGTACTATACCGTTTACAGCGAGAGACCCTCTACAAGTCAGAGCACATGGGACGATGTAAAGTCATGGAATGTTATTGACGCTTCCACAGGCAAGACGGTAACAAGATATATGCTTGTTCCTTACAATTACGATCAGGACAGAATTGACAAGATCATTGCTGACGATAAGGGCGCCAGCAATATGTACAACTACTACACTATCTACAACACTTACCCGACGGTAAATGCTCAGACAGATGATGTTGTAATGTACACCAAGAGCGGCGCATGGAGATACATGGTCGTTCCCAAGAAGAGCGCTGACATTCTCAAGAGAAACGAAGCTATCAAGAACGATACCGGCGTTTATGAACCGTACGTTATGTATGAGACTTCTCCTACAGCCAATACCGCAAACGGAGAGTATGTATTGGCGGCAGGATACGGAACAAAGACTGTTTATGTTCTCTGCAACTATCCGCAGGATTCCACCCAGCATCAGCTTGCATGGGCAAATATCAGCACAGCTCTTCCCAGAGGAAACTAATAACGTGCTGAACTATCTATAGAATTATCCCCGCTGTGCCTTAGTACAGCGGGGATAATTGCGTATAATACCTTGTATAAGATGATATAAAAAGCGGTCGGAAAGCTGTTTTCCGACCGCTTATATATTCTTTACTTTTTTGGGAAATTCGCTCCGCCGTTCTGGATAGTCTGCTGCGGGGGAATATTCTGTGCGGGAAGCGTCTTGATAGCCTGACGGGTCTTTCTTATGTCCGCAAGATTTGCCTGCAAGCATTCCTCCGAGCGCACGAGAACGTCGTCAATATATTTGTTGGCAACATTTTTTATTTCCTTTGCCTTGCCCTGCGCCTGATTGAGAATATCGGCTGCCCTTGCCTTAGCTGCCTTGGTTATCTCATCGTTGGACACAATGACCTTTGCCCTGTCCTCAGCGCGGCGTATAACGGCGTCGGCTTCTTTTGTGGCTTCGCTCATAATGGACTGACGGTCGCGCACGATAAGCTTTGCCTGCTTTATTTCCTGCGGAAGATTAAGCCTGATCTCGTTTATGTAATCCCGCATCTGGTCGCAGTCGATAATGGATTTTTTTACCGAAAACGGGACTGACGCAGCGCTGTCGAGCAGGTCGTCCATCATATCAAGAATATCGTCAATAATCATATTTTACCATCCTTTCAGTAAAAGGGCTACTTCATTTCGTCCGGTTTTTTCCAGAGACGGGCTTTGATGTCTTCAAGAATGCACTGAGGTACAAAGTGGCTGATATCACCGCCAAAGGCTGCAATCTGCTTCACAACGCTTGAAGACAGATACATATTCTCCGCGCTTGTGGTGAGAAAGACCGTTTCCGCGCCGTCATAAAGTATCTTGTTAGCCAGAGCCATCTGAAACTCATATTCAAAGTCGGAGACCGCCCTGAGACCCTTTATGATCGCGCAGGCGTTAACGCTTTTGACGTAATCCGCAAGCAGTCCGTCCCAGATGTCTATGACCACGTTGTCGATGTTCGCCGTGACCTTTTCTATCATTTTGACGCGTTCAACAGCGGTAAAGCTTGGATTTTTGACTGCATTTACCGACACCAGCACAATAACCTTGTCGAAAAGCTGAGAGGCGCGCTTAATAATGTCTCTGTGTCCGAATGTGACCGGGTCAAAGCTTCCCGGGCAAACTGCTATTCTCCTGTTGCTCATTCCGATTCTTCCTCATTTCCGCGCTGTCTGTATAGCGTGACTTCCGTCTTGCCGTATCTGTAGGTTTTGCTTTTCACGAGTTCTCCGAAGCTTTCCGGAAGCTCCAGACCCTTTTCATGTTCGCACACTGCGATACCTCTGTCCGACATATGGCTGCACAGCAAAGGCATTACCTTTTCGATGAGACCCTTTTTGTATGGCGGGTCGATAAAAGCGATATCGAAAGCTTGTCTGCACATTCTAAGGTATTGTTCCGCATCGGAGTTCATAACTGTCGATTCGTTACGAAAGCCCGCGGCGGCGATATTTTCTTTAGCGGTCTCAACCGAAACTCGGGAGCTGTCAACGAAAACGCAGGATTTAGCTCCGCGTGAAAGTGCCTCTATTCCCAGCTGACCCGAACCTGCGAACAGATCAAGCACGGCTGAGCCTGCAAGATCGAACTGTACAACAGAAAAAACGGCCTCCTTGACTTTATCGGCAGTGGGACGCACGTCCAGTCCCGCCGGAGCGGAAAGCCGTCTGCCTCTTGCAGAGCCGGTTATAACACGCATGGCAAAAATCCTTCCTAAAAAACTTCCTGTAAGCAATAATTATACATTATTTTGCCCGATTTGTAAAGGCATATTGTAAATATTAAATGTTAATTTTTTCTAAAGCAAAAGTCCGCAAAACCCCCTTTGAAGTTCTGCGAACTTTAATTTCGGTTTTAAACTGCAAGCACGAAAGCTTTACACCTGGAAAATCGCGATCCTGTCGCGGAGAGTTGTAGCCTGAGCATTCAGCTCCTCGCAGCTTGCGGCGCTTTCCTGAGCGGTAGCGCTGTTCATGGAAATAACCTCGGAAATGCTGTCGATCTCCGACTTGATAAGCTGTACGGACTCCGCCTGCTTGGTCGTCTGATTTGCAATACTTTCGATAAGGTTGTTGGTCTCGTTGGTGATCTCGATAACCTGCGCCATAGCGTCGGCAGTGCTGTGAGCTATTTCGGAGCCGTTGTTTACTGCCTCGATACAGCTTCCGATAAGCGCAGACGTGTTGCTTGCAGCCTCCGCAGACTTGTTTGCAAGATTGCGCACCTCATCCGCAACAACGGCAAAGCCCTTGCCTGCCGCACCCGCGCGCGCAGCCTCAACAGCGGCGTTAAGCGCAAGAATGTTGGTCTGGAAAGCAATATCCTCGATAGCCTTGATAATCTTGCTGATCTCGGCGGCGCTGTTTTCGATATTTGTCATAGCCGAAAGCATATGCTCGATCTGCTCGTTCTGACTGTTTACCATGTCGATCGAATTGTTGGAAAGAGCCTTTGCTTTCTCGGCATTCTGAGCGTTAAGCTGGATATTCTGAGTTATCTCCGAAACGGATAAGGACAGCTCCTGTGACGACGACGCCTGACGGGTAGTACCCTCCGCAAGGCTGACCGAGCCGTTTGAGATCATGGTTGAGCCGTTATATACCTCGTCCGCGGAAGCATTGATGCCCTCCACAACGTTGCGCATCTGCTTTTTCAGTATCTTGTTCGATTCGGCGATTCCCGCGAAGTCACCCTTATACTCTATATCCGAGTAGTAGCTGAAGTTGCCCTTCGACATTTCCTTCATCATCATTGCGATATCGGTAACGTAAACGTTAAGTATGGAAACAGCCGTGGAAATCGACTGAGCAACGTCGCCGATTTCGTTGTCCCTGAGTTGCTTGGTAATACCGCTGTTGTTGCTGAGATTTCCCTGCTCCAGCTGGCGTGCCATTTCCTTAATGGTGTTTACGGGAGTAACGATCTGCCTGTTTACAAAGACAGTAACGCCTGCTACCGCAATACCCATCATTATAAGACCGACAATAATTCCGAGAAAGACGGCGCTGTTTCTGCTTTTAATAACGCTGTCCATGGGATAACCCGTAAAGAACGCGCCCTTTATAACCCCGTATTCGTCAATGATAGGGGCATATGTAGTCATATAGGTATCACCGAAGAGCTTGGTTTGCTTCTGATAGGTCTCGCCGTTGACAACGACCTTTTCGTATATGTCGGGATTCATAGTAGTACCTACCGCTCTCTGACCGTCCTCGGCTATGAAAGTGGTGGATATGCGGAGGTCGTCACAGAAGATCGTAGCTTGGCTTTCGGTCTGTTCACGCAGCTCGTCTACCGCGGCGGGATCGCTGTAGGAATATCCCACAATAGCGGTAATGCCCTTATTCTTGGCGACAGCGCGGTAATAAAGCGATATCTCGCTGTCGGTGGAAAGACCGTTTTTTGCCGAGCCGATCGCATTGAACACGCCCTCGGAGGAGAGCTGGCAGTTATCCGTTTTCATTGCTATAATACCGTCGCTGTTAAGGAAAAGAGCAAAAATACCGTTGGATTTACTGATATTGTTCCATGTATTCTGTATTGCGGCAGTGTCGCCGCTTTCCACAGCGTTTACAAAGCTGTCCTCCTCAACGAGCAGATTGGCAATCATTTCCGCCTCGGAGTTTTTTGAAGCGACCGTATAGCTCAGTATATTAGTTGAAATCTGTGCCGATTCCTTCAGAGTTTCTATTTGAGCCTTTGAGAACACAGCGCACAGCATAGCTATAACAGTCGTCATAGCAAGAATAAGTATAAAAAATACAGCAGCAAGTGTTGATTTACCGATTCTGGACATAAAATAATGTTCCTTTCATAAAAATCCGCAATGCGGGTTCTGCACATCGCCGTTTGGTTACCCGTATACTATTATACATTTTTTTAGCTTTTTTGTCAATAAAAACTTTACAGATAATCCCACAGTCAAAGACAAATTTTGCGGCGGTGATTTATAAAAAATGCACAAATTCTGTGCAGTACGGAAATATTTTTGTTCCGAATTATGCGGCAGGGGCAAAAATATCGGGAACGTCCCCGCGGAACGTTCCCGAAAATGCATTGATAATTAATGACGGTATGCTTATTTGCCTACATATTCGCCGTTTTCGATAACGGCAACCATAGCGGACTTGTTGGGCTCGCCGTCAGCGGTAAAGCTCATGGAGCCTGTTGCGCCGTCAACGGAGATCTTTGTCATAGCGTCGATGAGAGCCTCGTTGGAAACGTCGCCGCCTGTTGTTTCAAGCAGAGCCTTGATAACGTATACTCCGTCGTATGCGTCGGCAGCAAACTGGTCGGGAGTAGCGTTGTAAGCCTTGTTATAGGCGTCAACAAAAGCTGTTACCTTGGGGTTGGAGCTGTTTGCAACGAAAGGTGTAAGGAATATCGCGCCCTCGATATTTGCGGTGTTGCCGCCCAGCTGGTTGATAACGCCGTCCCAGCCGTCGCAGCCGAAGTAAGGAAGCTCAACGCCTACAGTTGCAGCCTGCTCGGAAATGTAGCCGACCTCTGTGTAGTAGATAGGAAGGAACAGGCAGTCAGCGCCGGAGGACTTGATCTTTGTAAGCTGGGTCTTGAAGTCAACGTCGCCGCCGGTGAAGCTTTCGTCGGCTACAATTGTCAGACCGCGGGAGCCTGCCTCCTCAACGAACGCGTCGTGGATACCCTTGCTGTAGTCGGAAGCCACGTCGTAGATGATAGCGGGGCTCTTGAGACCCTGCTCGGAAATATACTGTGCCATCAGCTTGCCCTGAAGCGGGTCTGTGAAGCAGATACGGAAGCTGTTGGGGTGCTTTGTGCAGTCCATAGCGGAGCCTGAGGGAGTGATCTGGAGAATGCCGTCGTTAACGGATTCCTCGGATACCGCAATGCTGCATCCGCTTGTTACAGCGCCGAGAATAGCGTTTACCTTAGAGTCCATAAGCTTGTTGTAAGCGGAAACGGATTTTTCCTCGTTGCACTCGTCGTCCTCGAAGAGAAGCTCAAGCTTCATTCCGTTTACGCCGCCAGCAGCGTTGATCTCGTCAACGGCTACCTGTGCGCCCTGCTTAACGGAAATTCCGTAGGAAGCGGCGTCGCCTGTAAGAGGACCGATACCGCCGATCTTGAATGTGCCGCCTGCGGAAGAAGAAGCCTCTCCGCCGTCTGCGCTGCTGTTGCCGCCGTTGCCGCTGTTACCGCCGTCCTGAGCGTCGCCGCCGTCGGAAGAACAGCCTGCAAAGAAAGGCACTGTCATAAAGCCCGCGAGAGCCAATGCAAGGATTTTCTTTGATACTTTCATTTTGTTGACCTCCAAAAAATATTTTTATATTTTACAATAGATATAATACTTTTTATTTTTAAAAATGTCAATGGGGAAACACGACATAATTTACAGAAAAATTGCCCTTTGTTTGGTAGGTTTTCACATATTTAAAATTCTTTATTAACAATGTGTTATTTCGGTGTAATGATTTTTTGTAAAACAAATTATTCATTTTCAGCCTAACACCCGTTTCTGCCCGCAAACGCGTTTGTGAAAATTTACACAATATTGATTTTTTAAATTTGGGAAATTTGGTTGTAATTTCATAAAAGTTGTGCTATAATGTTTCATGATAGTATTTGCACCTATCCACGCATTTATTCTCGGAAAGGAACGTATACAAATGATAGAAAAGATCAACCTTTCGGGCACTTCATGGAGCTTTGCGCTCCGCACAAAGGAGGAGGGTATGCCTGATATTGCGGGCTTTGACTTCGGCGATACGGCAGTGCTGCCCTCTACCGTTCAGCAGGAGAAAAAGCCTCCCGTCACCGACGAGAGAAGCGACGGCTTTCTCACCGACCCCTACCGCTTTGAGGGCTACGCGGTCTACGGCAGGACGGTGAACGTCTCCCCCAAAAATCCCGGCAGCGAGGTGTTTCTCGTTCTGGAGCGCACCCGAACTTCCCATGTCTGGGTAAACGGCAAAAGTGCGGGAACTAAAAACAGTCTCTGCACCGCTCACCGCTATGACATTACAAAGCTCGTCCAAAACGGCGAAAACAGCATTATAATAGTAATAGACAACGTTTCCTGTCCCGTTCCCGGAGGTCACATGACCTCTCAGGACACCCAGACCAACTGGCTTGGCATTACGGGAAATATCTTTATCGAGTTCAGAAATCCCCTGCGCTTTGAGAATGTGAGAATTGTTCCCGATGTAAAGTCCGAGACCGTTACAGTAAGCGGAAAGATCGTGGGCGGGGACAGCATTTCCCTGACCGCGGAGGTAACGGGCTTCAAGCCGAAAACCGTTACTGTGACAGCGGAAAATCCCTCCTTTGTGTACGAAATGCCAAAGGCGGAGAAGTGGAGCGAACACAACCCCGTCCCCTATACAATGACTGTAACCTCCGACGGAGACGCGGTGAAAATTCCTTTCGGTATGCGGGAGTTTGAGACCCGCGGCACGGATTTCCTGCTCAACGGCGAAAAGATACATCTGCGCGGCAAGCACGACGGTATGATCTTCCCCATGACGGGAGCTGCTCCTACCAGCACGGAGGGCTGGCTCACCGTTATGAAGACCGCCAAGGAGCACGGTATCAACCACTACCGTTTCCACACCTGCTGTCCTCCCGACGCGGCTTTCCGTGCGGCAGATCAGTTAGGTATCTACATGGAGCCCGAACTGCCTTTCTGGGGCACTGTGGAGGACGAGATCACCGAGGGTCAGCAGTACCTTATCGACGAGGGCTTCCGTATTCTGGACGAATTTGCAAACCACCCCTCTTTCTTTGCAATGTCGCTTGGCAACGAGCTTTGGGGCAGCAAGGAGCGTCTTGACGCTATTCTGGGCGGCTACAAAAAGCACGACCCCCGTCCGCTCTACACGCAGGGGTCGAACAACTTCCAGTTCTGGCCCTGCGTTCTGGACAACGACGATTTCTTTGTGGGAGTGCGCTTTTCAAGGGAAAGACTTTTCCGCGGCTCTTACGCAATGTGCGACGCGCCCTTGGGACATATCCAGACCGACGCGCCAAACTCCGACTATACATACGACGAGCATATCCGTCCCGCCTCGGTAAACTCCGAGCAGGGCAGCGGAGGTACTATTGAGATTCAGTACGGCACAGGTGTCAAGACCGTTTCGGTGGGCGACAGCGGAGAATTTCTCCCAGTCGTTCCCGTGGTGAGCCATGAGGTGGGACAGTACTTCATGTACCCCGACTACGGCGAGATACGGAAGTACACAGGCGTGCTTAAACCCTACAATTTAGAGATTTTCCGCGAACGTCTTGAAAATGCGGGACTTGGTAAGCTTGCGGACAAATATTTCCGCGCTTCGGGACGGTTTGCCGCGGAGTGCTACAAAAACGAGATAGAGACCGCCCTGCGCTCAAAGGAGCTTTCGGGCTTCCAACTTCTGGACATTCAGGACTTTTCGGGACAGGGTACTGCACTTGTGGGCGTCCTCAACGCCTTTATGGAAAGCAAAGGCGTAATCACCTCCGTGGAGTGGAGAAGCTTCTGCTCCGACAGGGTAATTTTAGGCTGCCTGCCGAAATTTGTTTTCGCGGCGGGAGAAAAGGTCTCCATGCCTGTAAAGCTTTACCAGTACGCGGCAAAAGCCGACACCGACCCCACCGCGGAGATACGTCTCTCCTGCGGCGGCGAGATAGTTTCTGAGTACTCGGTATCCGCAAAGGGCAGCTTCAGGTGCGGACTTTTCGACCTTGGCACGGCAGAAATAGAGCTTCCTAAGTGCGACAAACCGCAGAAAGTCACGCTCACTATAAATATCAGGGATATTTCAAACAAGTACGTGCTTTGGGTTTATCCCGAGGCTGAGGTGTCCGCTCCCGAAAATGTGCTTACAACAAGCGACTGGAAAGCCGCAAAAGCCGCTCTTGCCGAGGGCGGACGGGTGCTGTTCCTGCCGGCGGGACTTGACGATACCAATTCGATAGAGGGTACATACTGCACAGACTTCTGGAATTACCCCATGTTCCGTTCCATATCCGAGTCAATGAAAAAGCCCGTGCCTGTGGGTACTCTGGGTCTGCTCATAGACAAGAGCCACCCCGCTCTTGCGGAGTTCCCCTCGGAAAGCTACTCCACCGCTCAGTGGTACGATATTGTAAGCTGCTCAAGGACGGTGGTTCTGGACGGTCTTGACATTGACCCTATCGTCCGCACCATCGACAACTGCGAACGCAATCACAGTCTGGGAACGGTTTTCGAAGTCAAGGCAGGCGGCGGAAAGCTGCTTGTATGCTCTGCCGATTTAAACGCCGGCAAGGACAGCAAGCCCTGCGTTCAGCTGCTGAAAAGCCTTGCGGACTATGCCGCCTCCGAAGCTTTCACCCCCGCAAAGACAGTCGATATTTCGGAGCTTGACAGGATATTTGAATAAAATTCGGAAAACTGCACAAAATTACTGCAAAAAAATTGTAGCAGAATTATAGCGGTTTATGACAAAAAAGGATAATTTTGTTTAATATTACGATTGATTTGCATGGCAGAATGTAGTATAATAATATTTATGTAATATATAATGCCTGTATTGTATGCGCACGTTTGCGGAAATGCAATGCGCGCTTAATCCCCTAAAGATTGGAGAAGATTTTATATGGTTCCTGTTATTGCTAAGGACGAATTTGAAGAGAGACTCCGAAAGGTACTTCAGACGGAGTACAGCGTTACCCCTGTGGACGCTTCCGATATGCAGATCTATAAGGCTCTTTCCAAGGTGGTTGTTGAGATACTCCGTGAAAGACGCCGCAAGTTCCGCGCGAAAACTCATTCGGCGGGCAACAAGGAGATCTACTACCTTTCTATGGAATTCCTTATGGGACGTTCCCTGAAAACCAGCCTGTTCAACCTGAATATCAACGAAATGGTTGCGGATATCTTTAAGGAATGGGATATCAATCTTGACAGAATTTACGAGTACGAGCCTGACGCAGGTCTGGGCAACGGCGGTCTGGGCAGACTTGCCGCCTGCTATCTGGACGGTCTCGCTACCGACGGATACCCTGCTATGGGCTACTCTATCCGCTACGAGTACGGTATCTTTAAGCAGAAGATCGAGGAGGGCTGGCAGACAGAGCTCCCCGACAACTGGCTCCCCGGCGGCGAAAGCTGGCTGGTACAGAAGTCCGACCGCGTTATCGACGTTCACTTCGAGGGCGATCTGACCGAATACTGGGACGACAAGTACCACCACATTTCCTACACAAACTACAACACCGTTAAGGCTATACCTTACGATATGTACGTTCCCGGCTACGGCAACGATGCGGTTTCCGTCCTCAGATTGTGGCAGGCAGAGGCTCCCTCCTTTGATATGTCAATGTTCAATCAGGGCGACTACGCTAGGGCTCTCAGCCAGAACACCGTTGCTCAGGCTATCTCAAAGGTTCTGTACCCCAACGACAACCACCTTGAGGGCAAGAGTCTCCGTCTCCGTCAGCAGTACTTTATGTGCGCCGCTTCCGTTGGAGATATCGTTGACAGACATATGCGCGTTTACGGCACTCTTGACAACCTCCATGAAAAGGTTGCTATCCACATCAACGACACTCACCCCACACTCGCTATCCCCGAGCTGATGAGAATTCTGCTTGACGACTGCGGCTACAGCTGGGCTAAGGCGTGGCACATTGTTACAAATACATTTGCCTATACAAACCACACCGTTCTTGCCGAGGCTCTGGAGAAGTGGGACGTAAACCTTGTTAAGCAGGTCATTCCACGTATTTTCTCTATCATCGTTGAGATCAACAACCGCTACTGCGCAGACCTTATGGAGCGTCTTGACGACAGCGCAAAGGTTACGAGAATGTCCATTATCCAGAACAACCAGATACACATGGCTCTGCTCTGCGTATGCGCTTCTCACAGCGTAAACGGCGTTTCAAAGCTTCACTCCGATATCATCAAGAAGGACGTTTTCAAGAACGAGTACGCCGACACACCCCACAAGTTCAAGAACGTTACCAACGGTATCGCTTACAGAAGATGGCTGCTCCAGTCCAACCCCGGACTTACCGCTCTGCTTGAAAGCACTATCGGCGACGGCTTCAAGTCAAACGGCGCAGACCTTTACAATTTCACAAAATTCGAGAACGACGCAAACGTTATCAAGCGTCTCGGAGAGATCAAAAAGGAAAACAAGGAGCGCTTCGCCAAGTATGTAAAGACAAACTTCGGCACAGTTCTTAATACCGACGGCATCTTCGACGTTCAGGTAAAGCGTCTCCACGAGTACAAGAGACAGCACCTTAATGTTCTCAACATTATTGCCGAGTACAATTACCTGCTGGAAAATCCTGACGCAGACTTCGTTCCCAAGACCTATATCTTCGCGGCAAAGGCTGCTCCCGGATACTACCTTGCAAAGCAGATTATCAAGATGATTTGGGCGCTGGGCGAGGAGATCAAGAAAAATCCCAAGATCAGCAAGCAGCTCCAGGTGTTCTTCTTAGAGGACTACCGCGTATCCCTTTCCGAGCTGCTCATGCCTGCCGCTGAGGTTTCGGAGCAGATCTCCCTCGCGGGCAAGGAGGCTTCGGGTACTGGCAACATGAAGCTCATGCTCAACGGTGCGCTTACGCTGGGTACTCTTGACGGCGCGAACATCGAGATCAAGGATCAGGTTGGTATCGACAATATCTTCATCTTCGGCATGACCGCCGACGAGGTTCTTGCAAAGCAGGCTCAGGGATACCGTCCCGAAGAGTACTGCAACAACAACGACGTTATCGACAAGGCTGTCAACAAGATGTACCACGGCATAAACGGCTGCACATTCGAGGAGGTTGCAAACTCCCTGAAATTCAAGGATCCCTACATGGTTCTTGCGGATTTCGACGCATACCAGTGCGCGCAGCAGTACGTTTCCGAGTGCTACAAGGACGCGTCCAAGTGGAACAAGATGTCCCTCCACAATATCGCGGGAGCGGGTATTTTTTCCGCCGACAGAGCGATCGAGGACTACGCAAGCGACATCTGGAAGCTTAAATAAGCAAATTGCCAAATATAAAAATTTCCCGCAGTATTCAAAAAGGATACTGCGGGATTTTTGTGTGCCCCTTATGTCACAACTTGTTTTTCGTCTCGGAAATAAAATTTGCCGCCATCACTATAGACGGCGGCATGGGTAAAGGCTCAGCCTTTCATTTTCCAGAAAAGCTTTAAGGTGTTTTCGGTGGTCTGCTTCGCCACAAGCTCGGGGGAGACACCCTTGACCTCCGCGATTTTCTCTATTATGTGGACTATCATTCCACTGTCGCAGCGTTTGCCGCGGTTGGGTTCTGGAGCCATATAGGGACAATCCGTCTCCAGCATAAGCCTGTCCAAGGGGACGACCTCCAGAGCCTCAATTGCTTTTCTTGCGTTTTTGAATGTGAGAACTCCCGTGAAGCTGATGTTCATTCCCAGAGCAAGCACTTGCTTCGCTGTCTCCGCAGAGCCCGAAAAGCAGTGCATAACGCCGTTTACAGTTCCCCGCTCCCGCAGGATAGACATGGTGTCCTCAGTCGCGTCACGGGAGTGAATGACCACGGGCAGGGAAAGCTGCTCTGCCAAGTCAAGCTGCTCCTTGAAAATCCGCTTTTGCAAATCGGGGTCGTAGCCCTCGTAGTGATAGTCAAGTCCTATCTCGCCGATCGCAACAGTTTTTGGTAGGACAGCCCATTTTTTCAGCGTGTCGAGATAATCCGCAGGAGTACCCTCCACGTCCTCGGGGTGGATACCCACCGCTGCATACATGAACGGGTACTTTTCGGCGTACTCAACCGAAAGACGCGAGCGTTCAAGATTGCAGCCCATGTTTACGATATTCCGCACACCCTCGCTGTGCAGACGGTTCAGCAGCTCGTCTCTGTCGGGATCGAACTGCTCCGCGTCGTAGTGAGCGTGGGAATCTATAAATTCAAGCATTTTTATCAGCCTTTCATAGCAGTTTATCGAAAAGCTCCGCGAAATCTCTGCCTTACAGCAGAACCTCGCGGAGCTTTAGTGCGTCAAAAATTACAGAGTTGTTGGGGTGGGGATATGCTCGGACGAGCTTTCGTTCTTAACGATCTGAATGTTATTGTAAACGTCCATGCCCGTACCTGCGGGAATGAGCTTACCGATAATAACGTTCTCCTTAAGACCCTGCAAGTAGTCGCTCTTGCCCTTGATGGCAGCGTCGGTAAGTGCGCGGGTGGTCTCCTGGAACGAAGCCGCCGACAGGAAGCTGTCCGAATTGGAGGACGCCTTTGTAATACCCTGAAGCACGGGGATCGTTGTCGCGAAGCTGAGACCCTCTTCGCCGTTGTCCATTCTGCGCTTGATCTCGGCATTGATAGCGTCGATGTCTCTCTTGTCCACCAGCGAACCGGGAAGCATATAGCTTGAACCGCTGTCGTCCACCTTGACCTTGCGGAGCATCTGACGGACGATAACCTCGATGTGCTTGTCGTTGATGTCAACACCCTGTAAGCGGTAAACCTTCTGAACTTCGGTGATGATGTAGTTCTGAACAGCCTGCTGACCGTTTACCGCAAGAATGTCGCCCGGATTGATAGAACCCTCAGTAAGCGGAGTACCCGCCTCAACGGTGTCGCCCTCATGAACTCTTATCTTGTAGCCGTAAGGAACGGGATAGTATTCGTCTGTACCCGCCTCGTCGGTGATGATAACATTGCGTATCTTCTTGATCTCCTCCATGCGGACAGTACCGCTTATTCTCGCGATTATAGCCGCATTCTTGGGACGTCTACTCTCGAAAAGCTCCTCAACACGGGGAAGACCCTGCGTGATATCCTCCGCGGAAGCGATACCGCCCGTGTGGAACGTTCTCATTGTAAGCTGTGTACCCGGCTCACCGATAGACTGCGCGGCGATTACGCCGACAGCTTCACCTACGGCAACAAGGTTTCCGTTGGCAAGGTTAGCGCCGTAGCACTTAGCGCATACGCCGTGCTTAGCCTTACAGTTGAGGACAGAGCGAATGGTGATCTTTTCAACGCCGCTGTCAACCACCTTCTGAGCGTCCGCTTCGTTCATGAGCTTGTTGCGGCTCATGATAAGGTCGCCCGTTTCGGGATCGCGGAGATCCTCCATAAGGTAGCGTCCGAGAAGTCTTTCTTTAAGCGGCTCGATCATTTCGTTGCCGTTTCTGATGGTGTAGACCTCAATACCCTCGTCCGTGCCGCAGTCCTCCTCGCGGATAATTACCTCCTGGGAAACGTCAACAAGACGTCTGGTAAGGTAACCCGAGTCGGCTGTACGCAGAGCGGTGTCGGCAAGACCCTTTCTCGCACCACGGGAGGAAATGAAGTACTCCAGAATGTTAAGTCCCTCACGGTAGTTGGCACGAATAGGCATCTCGATGGTCGAACCGGAAGTATTGGCGATAAGTCCGCGCATACCCGCAAGCTGACGCATCTGGTTGATACTGCCTCGCGCACCGGAGTCGGACATCATAAAGATGGGGTTGTACTTGTCAAGACCGTTTTTCAGAGCGGTAGTTACCTCGTCGGTAGCGCCGTTCCATATTTCGATAAAGCGCTTGGACTTTTCCGCAGCGGAAATAAATCCGCGCTTGAAGAGCTTGTTGATCTTATCGACCTTTGCGTCCGCGGCAGCAAGAATATCCTTCTTGGCTTCTGGTATCTCAGCGTCGCATACCGCAACGGTAATAGCCGCTCTTGTGGAGAACTTGAAGCCCAGAGCCTTTACTCTGTCAAGCACCTCGGAGGTAGTGGTCGTTCCATGGATACGTATGCAGCGCTCGATAATGTCGGAAAGCTGACCCTTTTTAACAAGGAAGTCAACCTCAAGGTCAAACTGCTTGTCGGAGCTTGTTCTGTCAACATAGCCCAGATTTTGAGGAATGTTCTCGTTGAATATAATTCTGCCCACTGTGCAGTCGATAAGCTTGGAAACCGTTCTGCCGCCGATATCCTTTGATACTCTTACCTTGATGGGAGCATGGATTGATACCGCTCCGCTGCTGTATGCCATAAGAGCCTCGTTTACGTCGCGGAAAACCTTTCCGCCGCCCTTTTCAAGATAGTTTCCGTTCTCGTCCTTTTCGTCCTTTTTCATTGTCAGATAGTAGGAACCCAGAACCATATCCTGAGACGGAACAGCCACAGGACGTCCGTCGGAGGGTTTAAGCAGGTTGTTCGCCGCAAGCATAAGGAATCTTGCCTCCGCCTGCGCCTCCGCGGAAAGGGGAAGATGGACAGCCATCTGGTCTCCGTCGAAGTCGGCGTTGAACGCGGTACAAACCAGCGGGTGAAGCTTGATTGCCCTGCCCTCTACAAGGATAGGCTCGAACGCCTGGATACCCAGTCTGTGAAGCGTAGGGGCACGGTTAAGGAACACGGGGTGATCCTTGATTACATTTTCCAGAGCGTCCCAAACGTCGTTTTCCGCTCTGTCAACCTTTTTGCGGGCGGACTTGATATTGGTCGCCTTGCCTGTGTCAACAAGACGCTTCATAACGAAAGGCTTGAACAGCTCCAGAGCCATTTCCTTGGGGAGACCGCACTGGAACATTTTCAGCTCAGGACCTACAACGATAACGGAACGTCCCGAATAGTCGACACGCTTACCCAGCAGGTTCTGACGGAAACGTCCCTGCTTACCTTTAAGCATATCGGAGAGGGATTTCAGCGCACGGTTGTTAGGACCCGTAACAGGTCTGCCGTGTCTGCCGTTGTCGATAAGAGCGTCAACAGCTTCCTGGAGCATTCTCTTTTCGTTTCTTATAATGATGTCGGGAGCTTCAAGCTCCAGCATCTTTTTAAGACGGTTGTTTCTGTTGATAACACGTCTGTAAAGGTCGTTAAGGTCGGAGGTAGCATATCTGCCGCCGTCCAGCATAACCATAGGTCTGATATCGGGAGGGATAACGGGAACAACGTCCAGCACCATCCATTCGGGCTTATTTCCCGAAAGACGGAAGGACTCCATGATTTCAAGTCTTTTCAGAAGCTTGATCTTTTTCTGTCCCGGAGGAAGCTCCGCAAGCTCTGCTTTAAGCTCGTCGGACGCCCACACAAGGTTGTTCACCCAGTTTTCCTTATCGGCGATCTCGTTGTACTCACCGCTTGCGTTTGCCGCTTCAATATTCTCAAAGAAACGCTTTTCGATATACTGAGAGCCTGTTTCAACGGTGATCTGGGGAAGCTTTGCCTCCTCGTTCTTTCTGTTGATATAGAGGACTTCCTCGGTGTACTTGGTTCTGGAGATAACGTCGCCAACAGCAAAATTCTCGTTCTCCGCATTGTCGGCTATCACATAGAGACGCTTAGCAAGGAAGTCCCTGATGTCGTCCTCGTCGATACCTGTAACCTTGGAGAATTCGTCCAGATGCTTCATGATATAGTTGTCATAACGGTCGGGGTTGTACTCGTCAAGCAGTTCCTTGATAGCCTCCGCGCCCATTTCGGCAACGAAATCGTCCTCGTACTTTTCGCGCATATCTGCGTACTCTTTTTCGGTAAGGAGCTGCTTCTTGACAAGCTCCGTATTGCCCGAATCCACAACGATATACTTTGTGAAGTACAGCACTTCCTCCAGACGCTTCTGGGAAACCTCGATCACCTGACCGATACGGGAGGGAGTACCCTTGAAGTACCATATATGGGACACGGGAGCGGCAAGCTCAATATGACCCATACGCTCGCGGCGCACCTTGGCGCGAGTTACCTCAACGCCGCAGCGGTCGCATATCTTGCCCTTAAAGCGTATCTTCTTGTACTTTCCGCAGTGACATTCCCAGTCCTTGGTTGGTCCGAAAATTCTTTCACAGAAAAGGCCGTCTCTTTCAGGCTTCTGGGTTCTGTAGTTAATGGTCTCGGGTCTTTCAACAACGCCGTGAGACCAGGCTCTGATTTGTTCGGGGGACGCCAGACCGATTTTTATAGATTCAAAGGTATTGAATTCCAAATATAACACTCCTTTTTTAGAAGTAAAAGGCAGGGGGAGAGCAATCGGGAACAAATCCCGCGCTCTGCCGCAAACACAATGACTACCGGCGCTTCGCTCAGATAAGATCCTCGTCGCCGTCGTCGCCGAACGAGAAGTCGTCTCCGTCCTCGCCGTCCTCATCTTCGTCCTCGTCGTCAAAGTCGTCGTAATCGTCGTCGTCGATATCCTCAATGGAGAAGCCGCTGTCAAGGTCGCCGTCGGCGATCATGCTCTCGTCCATATCCTCTGCGTCCGAAACGGGCTGAGGAATGATATCGTCGTCGTCCTCAAAGGTCTGCTTAAGGTCGATCTCCTCGCCCAACTCGTCAAGGACTTTAACGTCCAGACACAGGGACTGAAGCTCCTTGATAAGAACCTTGAAGGATTCGGGGATACCCGGCTTGGGAACGTTCTGACCCTTGACGATAGCCTCGTAGGTCTTTACGCGTCCCACGGTATCGTCCGACTTAACGGTAAGAATTTCCTGTAAAGTGTAAGCCGCGCCGTAAGCCTCCAGCGCCCAAACTTCCATCTCACCAAAACGCTGACCGCCGAACTGAGCCTTACCGCCCAGAGGCTGCTGAGTAACCAGCGAGTAAGGTCCAACCGAACGCGCGTGGATCTTATCGTCAACAAGGTGGTGGAGCTTGAGGTAGTACATATAGCCCACGGTAACGGGATTGTCGAATTTGTCGCCTGTTCTGCCGTCATAAAGAACGGTCTTGCCATCCTCGCGCATACCCGCTTCACTGAAGCAGGCGCGGATATCGTCCTCGTGCGCGCCGTCGAATACAGGGGTCATTATCTTCCAGCCCAGCTTCTTGGCAGCCATGCCCAGATGAACTTCAAGCACCTGACCGATGTTCATACGTGACGGAACGCCCAGCGGGTTAAGAACGATGTCAAGAGGAGTGCCGTCGGGCAGGAAAGGCATATCCTCGGATTTAAGGATACGGGAAACAACACCCTTGTTTCCGTGACGTCCCGCCATCTTATCGCCCACGGAAATTTTACGCTTCTGAGCGATATAGCATCTTACCAGCATATTTACTCCGGGAGAAAGCTCCTCGGAATTTTCTCTTGTGAATATCTTAACGTCAACGATAACTCCCGCCTCGCCGTGAGGGACTTTAAGGGAATTGTCGCGGACTTCTCTTGCCTTTTCGCCGAAGATTGCGCGGAGCAGTCTTTCCTCTGCGGTAAGCTCGGTCTCGCCCTTGGGAGTTACCTTTCCTACCAGAATGTCGCCCGCTCTTACCTCTGCGCCTATGCGGATAATTCCGCGGTCGTCAAGGTCTTTGAGAGCGTCCTCGCCCACGTTGGGGATATCCCTTGTTATCTCCTCGGGACCCAGCTTAGTGTCGCGGGCTTCAATCTCGTATTCTTCTATATGAATGGAGGTGTAGATATCCTCGCGGACAACTCTCTCGTTAAGGAGAACGGCGTCCTCGTAGTTATAGCCCTCCCATGTCATAAAGCCGATGAGAGCGTTCTTGCCTATTGATATCTCGCCGTTGCAGGTAGCGGGACCGTCCGCCAGAACCTGACCCACATGAACTTCCTCGCCCTTGGAAACGATAGGACGCTGATTTACGCAGGTGCCCTGGTTGGAACGCTTGAACTTGATAAGCTTGTACGAATGTGTAGCTCCCGTACCCTCCTTGATTACGACTTCGTCTGCGGAAACCGCTTCAACAACGCCGTCATGCTTGGAGATAACGCACACGCCCGAGTCTACCGCGGACTTGTACTCCATACCCGTGCCGACGATAGGGGCTTCGGTTTTAAGGAGAGGAACAGCCTGACGCTGCATGTTCGCGCCCATGAGCGCACGGTTCGCGTCATCGTTTTCAAGGAACGGTATCATTGCAGTAGCAATGGACACAACCATTTTCGGGGAAACGTCCATGTAGTCGATACGCTCTCTCTCGCATTCAAGGATCTGATCGCGGTAACGGGCGTTTACTATGGGACGGGCAAATTTTCCGTCCTCAGTAAGAGGCTCGTTCGCCTGAGCTACGGTAAAGTTATCCTCAACGTCGGCGGTCATGTAGACAACCTCGTTTGTAACAACTCCCGTCTCCTTGTCAACTTTTCTGTAGGGAGCTTCAATAAAGCCGTACTCATTGATACGTGCAAAGGAAGCCAGATATGAGATCAGACCGATGTTAGGACCTTCAGGGGTCTCGATAGGACACATTCTTCCGTAGTGTGAATAGTGTACGTCACGAACCTCGAATCCCGCTCTGTCTCGTGACAGACCGCCCGGACCCAGCGCGGAAAGACGTCTCTTGTGAGTAAGCTCCGCAAGAGGGTTAGTCTGATCCATGAACTGCGACAGCGGAGACGATCCGAAAAATTCTTTTATAGCCGCCGTAATGGGACGGATATTTATAAGAGCCTGCGGTGTGATAACGTCCATATCCTGAGACTGGATATTCATTCTCTCGCGGATAACGCGCTCCATACGTGAGAAGCCGATCCTGAACTGGTTCTGGAGCAGCTCGCCTACAGAACGGATACGTCTGTTGCCCAGGTGGTCGATATCGTCGACAATACCCACGCCCTCGCAAAGGTTGATAAAATAGCTTATAGTCGCATATATATCATCAAGGATAATGTGCTTTGGAACAAGCTCCTCGGCGCGTGCCTTTACCATTTCCTCCAGCTCCTCCTTGTCGGAAGCGCTTTCGAGAATTTCTTTCAGAACGCCGAAGCATACCTTTTCGTTGATACCGTACTTAGCGGGGTCGAAGTCCACATAGGGAGCCATGTCCACCATGCGGTTGCCTATAACCTTGACTTCTCTCTCCTCAACGCTGTGAGCGGTCTCGCCTGTGGGAGTGGTGTAGGTCTCCTTATGCTCAACTGTGAGCCATGCCTCGCCAACGCCTGCCTGCTCGATCTGGAGGGCCTTTTCGTAGGTAACAAGCTCTCCCTCGTCGGCAAGTATCTCGCCTGTAAGGGGGTCTGCAACGGGTCTGGACAGATAGTGTCCCGAAATTCTGGAGGCAATGCCCAGTTTTTTGTTGTATTTGTAGCGTCCGAAGCGTGCAAGATCGTATCTCTTGGCGTCGAAGAAAAGACCGTTAAGGTGATTCTCCGCGCTCTCCACCGTGGGAGGCTCGCCGGGACGGAGCTTTTTGTAGACCTCAAGGAGAGCTTCCTCGCGGTTCTTGGTGGTATCCTTCTGGAGGATAGTCTGGTTAAGCCTTTCGTCCGTACCGAAAAGCTCCTCTATCTCAACGTCCGTACCGCAGCCCAGCGAACGGATAAAGGTAGTCAGAGGGATCTTCCTGTTCTTGTCTATGCGGACATAAGCAACGTCGTTGGAATCCATTTCGTATTCAAGCCATGCGCCCCTGTTGGGTATGACTGTAGCCTTGAAGAGGTCCTTGCCGGTCTTATCCTTTTCAAAAGCGTAGTAAACGCCGGGGGAACGGACGAGCTGAGAAACGATAACACGCTCCGCGCCGTTGATAACGAATGTGCCGCTGTCGGTCATAAGCGGGAAATCGCCCATGAATACTTCGTTTTCCTTAACGACGCCTGTTTCCTTGTTCCAGAGCGTAGCCTTTACTCTCAGAGGAGCGGCGTAGGTAACGTCCCTCTCCTTGCACTCCGCAACGGAATATTTCGGTGTGTCGTCGATAGAGTAGTCCACAAAGTTCAGCACCAGATTGCCGTTATAGTCGGTAATAGCCGCAACGTCGCGGAAAACCTCTTTAAGTCCTTCCTCCAGAAACCACTGGTAGGAATTTTTCTGCACCTCGATAAGGTTCGGCATTTCAAGAGCCTCATTGATCTTTCCGAAGCTCATGCGCGTAGTTTTACCGAGCTGCACCGGCTTGACATTCACCATAGGCGGGTCCCTCCTTGTATTTTTGCGGGAATTTGTTTAGTCCGAAAATTTTTTTATCGGAACTGTTGCAATCTTAGCCGTAATGTGTTATACTAATAAAAAAGTCGGGGAAATCTGTCAAAACGGCATAAGAATAGATTATGATACAGTATATTATTATAGAAATAAAAAAATCAACCACCCCACGAATCATGGCACAAAAACCTTTT
>JAIEDQ010000059.1 GCA_029067895.1 Oscillospiraceae bacterium
TTATTGCAACAATGGTATAGAACACCGTTTTTGAGAAAAATGACGCAATCATTGCCGCAAATCCCAAAAGGATAATGATCGTCCTGAAAGAGGCGGAATTGGTTTTTTCGTAAATAAGCCGCTCCCGCTCGTCGGTCTCCAGAATATAAAGCTTTTTCAGCTTTTCGTCATTTTTTAAAGCGGCATGATATCTGTAAATAGCTATCGCCATAAGAGTTATTATTGAAGCGCACGCTCCCGTGCCGAAGCCGTTGCTCAGGTCATTTGTGCTTTCTTCACCGACCAATGCGGTTACTTCAATAATGTTTAAAACTGCCAATACTATAATTGCAGCGATAAGAACAGCTCTGTAAATGTTAAGAGTTTTTTGTACCTGCTTTCTGAAATCTTCCATTACTTTCCCCTCCTGCCGGCAAAGGGATTTTCCTTTCTGACCATGCAGAACGCCGTCCATGCTATCCACAGGCTTGCGGACATACCCCGCACAAAATCCAGCGCATTGTCTGCGGCTCTGGACAGTTCAACGTCCCCGTGCTCAATAAACATCGCAGCGCACCATGCTAAAAGTATCGCCTGCATTGCAATTTTAAAACCTCTTCTTTGGTAATTTCTTTCTATGAAGCATTTCATAATGATCTCTCCTTTTCAGTTATAGGTCGGACAGGTTCGAGAAGTCAAAGACCTCTTCAATGGTCATTCCGAAATATTTTGCGATCTTATATGCCAGCACAAGTGAAGCCGTGTATTTTTCGCACTCCAGCGAGGTTATGGTCTGCCTTGTTACCCCCACCGCGTTTGCAAGCTCCTCCTGCGAGATGCGGCGTTCCTTGCGCAGCTCCTGTATTCTGGTTTTCAAGGTACACCTCCGTCTTTTTGCTTTTGTATAGTTTGCTTTGCATTTTTAGTATAGCACGCTTTGCATTTTTTGTCAAGCTTACTTTGCAAAATTTTTATATTTGTAAATATTCCACAAATAACGCTGAAGTTTACTGACGGACAGCCGCACGTCTTATATTTATTTATGCCGCATAAATTTTTGTATCTATATTGCAAATACGCTGAAAAAATGATATACTTTTTGCAGAATATGTTTTTTACCGGCAGATCAAAGTATGATACGCTGCTGTCACTAAAGCAGCCGAAACGGAGGAATTTATCATGTCGCCGAAAAACACGGAATGCAGCATGAACATAGTCATATCGCCGTTTAATGCGTCGGAAACCAACGGCGGGAAATTTCAGGGCTGGGGAACAAGTCTTTGCTGGTGGGCAAACCGTTTGGGGTATTCCGACGAGCTTGCCCGGCAGTCTGCGGAGCTGTTTTTCGGCAAGGACGGTCTGCGCCTTAACATAATGCGGTATAATATCGGAGGAGGCGACGATCCTGCTCACAATCATATCACCCGCACCGACAGCGCTGTTCCCGGCTGGCTTGTTTACCACAAGGAAACGGACAGCTATACCTACGATTACAACGCCGACCGCAGACAGCTTAGCGTTCTGAAAAGAGCGGCGGAGGCTGCGGGGGAGGATGCTTATGTGGAGGTTTTCTCAAATTCCCCGCCGTATTTTATGACGGAAAGCGGCTGTTCTTCGGGAAATACCGACCCAAACAAGGACAATCTTAAGCCCGAATACTGCACAGAATTTGCGGAATATCTTGCCAATACTGCGAAATACATAAATGATGAAATGGGTATAAAGGTGAACAGCGTTTCGCCTATGAACGAGCCGAATACCGACTTCTGGTGGGCAAACAACTGGAAGCAGGAGGGCTGTCATTTCGACGCGGGAAAGTCCCAGTCCGATATTATTCTGGAAACCGCCAAAGCCTTTGCTGTATGCGGTCTTGACGATGTTGAAATAGTTGGAAGCGATGAAACAAGTCCGCAAAAGCAAATAACCGCATATAATTCCTACACCGATGAAGCGCGCGCCGCTATCGGCAGGATAAGTACGCATACCTATGATACAGCCGGTATATCCGAGCTTGGCGCGCTTGCGAAGTCTGAGGGCTTCAACCTTTGGATGAGCGAGGTTGACGGCGGCGGAACCGCGGGAGAAAATGCAGGCGAAATGGGTTCCGCTCTTTGGCTTGGCGAGAAAATTATTTTCGATATCAACTCTCTTTCACCGTCCGCATGGGTAATGTGGCAGATAATTGACAATCACATTTCCGCAGAAGGTATGAACGGAAACGCCGACAAGGGAATGGTCGATATAAACGGAGGCTTCTGGGGAACGGCTGTTGCCGACCACGACAATGAAAAAATTATTCTCACGCAAAGATATTACGGATTTGGACAGTTCACAAGATATATCCGTCCCGGCGATACGATAATTCACTGCGGGGGAGACAGTCTTGCGGCGTATAACAGCGATACGTGCGAGCTTGCGGTCGTTGTGCTGAACAAATCTGCCGAGGATAAAACGTGCAATTTCGATTTGTCCCAAATGAAATCTGTGGGCAAGACTGTCAGGGCGATACGCACAAGCGGCGGTACGGAAAACGGTGAAAAATGGGCGGAGCTTGATAATATTGCCGCCTGTGAAAGCGGCTTTACCGCAGAGCTGAAAGGCAATTCAATTACAACATTTATAATTGACGGCGTGACCATGGGCGACACAAAGCATTCTTAAATATCTCCTGCTGCGTTCGTGACGGGTTCGGAACTTTAAAGCAACGGCAGTGATATCGCGAAAAAAAGCTTTACACATTAAATTAATTATCAAAGGAGCGTATACTGTGAATTTTGAGATAAGGGATAATTTTTATCTTGACGGAAAGCCGTTCCAAATAATTTCGGGAGCGATCCATTATTTCCGCACTGTTCCTGAATACTGGCGCGACCGTTTGGAAAAGCTTGTCAACATGGGCTGCAATACTGTTGAAACCTATATTCCGTGGAATTTTCACGAACCTAACGAGGGAGAATTTATTTGGACCGGTATGCGGGATATAGAAAAATTTATTTCGCTTGCAGAGAAGCTTGGACTGTATATTATAGTTCGTCCGTCTCCCTATATATGCGCCGAATGGGAATTCGGAGGACTTCCCGCATGGCTGCTGAAAAGCAGGGATATGCGTCTGCGCTGCTGCTATAAGCCGTACCTTGACGCGGTAAAAAATTACTATAATGAACTGATCCCGAAAATTGTCCCCCACCAGATAGACAATGGCGGCAGGATAATTCTCGTCCAGATCGAGAATGAATACGGCTACTACGGAAACGATACCGCATACCTTGATTTTTTGCGCAATACTATGCGGGAGCTTGGAATAACTGTTCCGTTTGTCACCTCGGACGGTCCGTGGAGCGAACCGATATTCAGGTCAGGAATGGCGGAGGGTGCATTGCCGACGGGCAATTTCGGTTCCTCGGCGGAATGGCAGTTCGGACAGATGAAAAAATTCATTGGTGAAGATAAACCGCTGATGTGCATGGAATTCTGGAACGGCTGGTTTGACGCATGGGGAGAAGAACACCACACCACTTCACCCGAAAAAGCCGCAGCCGAGCTTGAGGAGCTTTTAAAACGAGGCAGTCTTAACTTCTATATGTTTGAGGGCGGTACCAACTTCGGCTTTATGAACGGAAAAAATAACGGTGTGAAGTACGGTGATACAACTTCGTACGACTACGACGCACCGCTTACCGAGGACGGACAAATTACTCCGAAATACACAGCTTTCAAAGAAGTGATAGAAAAGCACAGAAATTTTGAGGCTGTACCCTTGTCAGCAAAAATTATCCGCAAAAGCTACGGCAGGTTAAAATGCGCCGCAAAGACAGACCTGTTCTCGACGCTTTCGGAAATGTCCGCGCCGGTTTATTCAAATTATCCGCTTACCATGGAGGAGATCGGACAAAATTACGGATATATTCTTTACAGACTCCAGCTTGATAACGGTGAAATAATTAACGACATATGTCTGGAGGGCGCCGCTGACCGCGCACAGTGCTATTGCGGTGAAAAGCTGTTATTTACGGCATTTGACGACATAGGAAAAAAATTTGAATTTCCCGAAAAAAATTTTTCCGGACAAATTGATATTTTGATCGAAAACATCGGGCGTGAAAATTTCGGAACGAATCTTGAGCATCAGCGAAAAGGTATTGCGGACGGAATAAAAATAAACGGACGCAGATGCTTCGGAATGAATATATATGCGCTTACGCTTGACGAGAAACAAATCGGCAGAATAAATTTCGGCAGCGGTTATAAAGAAAATCTGCCTGCATTCTATAAGTTTATTCTGAATGCCGACGAATGCGGAGATACGTTTATTCAGCTTGACGGCTTCGGCAAAGGCGTTGTTTTTGTGAACGGCTTCAACATCGGACGCTTTTGGGAAATAGGTCCGCAAAAACGTTTGTATATTCCCGCTCCGATTTTGAAAATGGGTGAAAACACGATAATTGTTTTTGAAACGGAAGGAAAATCTTCCGACGAAATCAGTCTGCTTTGAGAATAGATCGGCATTATATAATAAATTTGCCTCCAAGCCGTATTATTGTCGGAAGAAATAAAAACTAAGACAGGCGTTCTGATGAAAGTCGGAACGCTTTTTGTATTTTACGGAGGTAATTTTATGTCAAATAACTATAAAAGCAAATACAGCTTTTCGGCGATAATACGGCTTCCCGATCCCGACAATACTGTCTCGGCGCACAGAACGCCGTCTCATGCAATCGGTATGACGGAAACCATAATTTATGCCGCTCTGCTCTCAAAGCAGACACATTATTTGCAGGAGAGTATCACGTCCTGCTGAGTTGCTTCTTAATTTTTTGCAGATCCTGTTTCACTTGATTTGAAAATCTACCTTGACAAAAAAGGAAATTTGTGCTATAATATTTTAAGACAATGTGAAGATTTTTGACATTTTAAGTCTCCGGTAAAAAATACATTTTAATTCATTGCTAAATCAGTTAAGAGAAGGTAGATAGAATGAAAACCATACGGCTAAAAATTATTCTCTGTATGTCACTTGTTTCGGCTGCGCTTTTGCTCATATTGGGAGTGACGGCGTGTACGCTTACTTATAAAGGAACGATCCAGACGGTGAAATCGGACATGGAAAAATTTATTTCTGTTGCTTCCGAGCGGGTACAGATGGAATGCAACGCATTCATGAATGTTGCCGAGATCGCGGGCATGAACCCCACTTTATCCGACAACGAATACCCGGTGGAAGATCGTGTGGCGCTTTTAAATAGTATTGCAAAGGCGAACGGACTGACCCGCGGGGTGATCCTCGACGAAAACGGCGTCAATATTGAGACGGACGTGGATATGTCCGACCGTGCGTACGTTCAGGCGGCGCTGCGGGGAGAATCCATGATCTCCGACCCGGTTGTTTCCCGTGTGACCGGTGAAGTCAGCATTATTATCGCGGCGCCTCTTTGGGAAAACGGCGCGGCGAACACAAAGGTCGTGGGCTGCGTTTACGTGGTTCCAGATACCGAGTTTCTGAACGATATAATGAGTTCAATCAAGATCAGCGAAACCAGCGTCGCTTATATGATCAACGCGCAGGGTGACACCATTGCCGATCAGACGAAGGAGACCGTTGGTGAGGGCGAAAATATCGAGGAGCTTGCGAAAACCGATTCGGGTTATGCCGATCTGGCGGCGCTCCATGCCAAGGTACGTGGGGGAGAGACCGGTATCTCAAGTATTGTCGAGCAGGGAATAACGGAATTTGTCTGCTACGCGCCAATTGCGGAGACCAACGGCTGGTCTATTCTGATCACGGCAGATCTGAACGATTTTATGGGAAGTACCTTCGCGATGATTATTACGACGATCGTCATGATTTTGGTCGGACAGGTGATCGTACTGATCATTGCGATCCGCCTCGGCAGAGGTATCGGTATACCGATCAACGCAAGCGCGAAGCGGCTTACGGCGCTGGCGGCGGGTGATCTGACGAGCAAGGTGGCGACCGTAAATGCAAAGGACGAAACGGCACAGCTTGCCGATTCGACCAAGCAGCTGGTTGACGAGATCAATGTCATTATTGGGGACATGGACCGTATTTTAAGTGAAATGGCAAACGGAAACTTCAATGTCTCACTGGAGGATAACCGCAGTGCGTACGTCGGTGATTTCGTGGGACTGATCAATTCGGCGGAAGCGATCAACGACCGCCTGAGCGGAGCGCTGTTACGTATCAACGAGGCGGCGGATCAGGTTTCGAGCGGCTCAAATCAGGTTTCCGACGGCGCACAGGCGCTTTCGCAGGGCGCTACCGAGCAGGCAAGCTCTGTACAGGAGCTGGCGGCTACGATCAACGATATCTCTACGCATATCCGCAATACTTCGGAAAGCTGCGATCAGGCGAAGGAAAAAACCAATGCAGCAGGAAACGCGGTTATAGCGGCAAACGGTCAGATGCAGCGTCTGGTTGAGGCAATGGAGAAGATCAACCGCTGCTCCGACGAGATCGGAAAGATCATCAAGTCGATCGAGGACATCGCTTTCCAGACCAATATTCTGGCGCTGAACGCCGCAGTCGAGGCTGCGAGAGCGGGCGCAGCGGGAAAGGGCTTCGCGGTCGTGGCTGACGAGGTACGTAATCTTGCAAGCAAGTCTGCCGAATCGGCAAATAATACTGCCGCGCTGATCGAGGAGTCAATCGCAGCGATTCATCACGGCAGCGATATCGTGAACGAAACTGCGGAAATTATGCATGAAGTTTCGGATTCGGCTTCTAAGGTGACGGAGCTGATCGGTGTGATCGCGGAGGCGAGCCGTGAACAGGCAAACTCCATCGAGCAGATCACGATCGGGATCGATCAGATCTCTACGGTCGTACAAACAAACTCAGCGACCGCCGAGGAAAGCGCAGCGGCGAGCGAGGAGCTTAACAGTCAGTCTGCAATGCTCAAGGAACTGATCGATTCGTTCCGGCTCAAGAGCTGATCTCAGATTATACAGGCTTTGCTCACGAATTTTCGGGTTTGGTGAATTCTTCCCATGTGACTTTGTAAATAGGTCGAATTTCGCGGGCTGTAAAAAATACCCCCATAAAAAGAACTGCAATCCTTCTCAAAGAATGGATTGCAGTATTTTTTTGATATGGCTGCGACTGTACGCTGATTTAGGACATTCTACATCAACAACAATTATAATTATCTTATATGGACACACCAACCAAAGCAGCTATATTACGATAAATTTATATAGTGTAATTGTATTTACCAAATGCAATTACACTTTTTATTTCGGTAAAAATAAAAAAATTGCATTTTAACATTTCTCTAACATCTCGCAAACAATTCACAAACACCGCAGATTTAGAATGTATACAACAGATGAAGAAAACGTCTGAAAAATAAAATCGGAGGTAACTATCATGAAAAAAGAAAATTTTGTAACGCTTATAATGTCGGTGGTCGGAGGACTTATTTTTGCGCTGGGAATGTGCATGGCGCTTCTTCCCGAATGGAACGCATTTACGCCCGGAGTTGTCTGCGGTGCGGTCGGAGCGGTCGTACTGCTTGCAATGGTTGTAGTCCGCAGGAAAATGACAAATGCCGCGCCTATCGAAGTCAATGGCAAAACAGTCGGGACTATTATTTACGGTATATTTTCCACAATAGTTTTCGGCGTTGGAATGTGCATGACAATGGTCTGGAGCAATCTTATGATACCCGGAATTATTGTAGGTATCGTCGGTATAGTCCTGCTGCTCTGCCTTATCCCCATGATAAAAGGAATAAAATAACAAGGAGGTAATTTTTATGAAAAAGCTTTTTATGTTCATAAACGGACACGTTATCAGCACAATAGTTGTATGCGCATCTGTTTTCTGTGCGTCAGTAATAACCGCCGCAGCTTTATACAAAAAAAGAACTGATTAAATTTTTAAATAACGGAGGTGATCAAAATGTCAAAATTTGTTGAAGCAAACAAAAAAATTGAGGAAAAGGTCGTGGGTGCATACAATGCCGTAGAAAGCGGCGTTGTGGGAGCTTACAAAAAGGTCGAGGACAGCGTAGTCGGCGCATATAAAAAAGTTGAGGACAAATTTGTGGACAGCTTTCTTGCCAAGGACGGCGAGACTGCTGAAGAGGCAAAGGAGCGGCTTAAGTCCGAACAAAAGCAGGATAACGGTGCGGTTCACCCAAGTGTGGAAATAAGCAAAAACATTGCCAAGGCAAGCCTTGAGAGAAGCAAAAACGCAGGCAAAAAATAGTTAAAAAGCGGCGGAGAAAAAATTTCCGCCGCTTTTGTAAAATTTCTGTGAACCGCCGTATTTTAACAATACTTTAACATCAATGTGTTATGATTATTCAAACTCATTAAATCGGAGGTACGGCTATGTTTAAAATATTGGTGGTCGAGGACGACAAAGAGCTGAATAAAACTGTATGCGCATACCTGAACGGAAACGGTTACGAGGCTGTGGGCTGTTTAGAGGCGAACGAGGCGTACAACGAGATGTACGGAAATATTTTCGATCTGATAATTTCCGACATTATGATGCCGAAAATCGACGGCTTTGAATTTGCGGAAACGGTGCGCTCGCTTAACAAGGATATCCCCATTCTTTTTATGACGGCAAGAGATGATTTCCGTTCCAAGCAGCGGGGGTACGGCATTGGCATTGACGACTATATGG
>JAIEDQ010000006.1 GCA_029067895.1 Oscillospiraceae bacterium
ACTACGCTATCGACAGAATCGACGAAGCTCTTAATAAGGTATCCCTCGTTCGTGGTACTTTCGGTGCTATCCAGAACCGTCTGGAACACAAGATCGACAACCTGAACGTATCTATCGAGAACCTGACAAGTGCAGAATCCGCTATCCGCGACACAAATATGCCTACAGAGATGATGAACTTCACAAAGCAGCAGATCCTTGCACAGGCTTCTCAGTCTATGCTTGCTCAGGCAAATCAGCTGCCTCAGGGCGTTCTCTCGCTCCTCCAGTAAGTTCTCCAAAGGCAAATATCCTGCTCATACGATTAGAAAACCTCCCCGATTCGGGGAGGTTTTTTCTTGCTTGTTAAAATGTATTTTCGGGGCAAAATATGCCCGCGGAGGCTCCCTTTAGAAGCGGAAGTCCCTGCTGCCCTGCTCGATTTTGGCAAGATTGTCAATAACGATTCCTCTTACCTTTTCATTGGGGACATTCTTTATCTCGCTTTCGATAAGCTTGTCGCCAACCTCGCGGGTGTCGGGCTTTGCGTAGTCCATAAGGTACTCTTTAAGGGTCATAAGCGCGTTGGGGTGACAGCAGTTCTGTATCTGACCGTTTTTGCACAGGGACATAAACCTGTCTCCCGTTCTGCCCTCGCGGTAGCAAGCCGTGCAGAAGCTGGGGATATATCCCAATTTCATAAGCCAGTGAACGACTTCGTCCAAAGAACGCTGGTCGGACACGTCAAACTGCTCGGTATCGTGGGGTCTTTCCTCGGGAGTATAGCCCGCATATCCGCCCACGGAAGTTCTTGAACCGCCAGAAATCTGAGAAATACCAAGGCTTAAAGCCTTTTCACGGCAAGCCTCGCTCTCACGGGTGGAAATAATCATTCCCGTGTAGGGTACTGCAATCCTTATGCAGGCAATGAGCTTTGCAAAGGTATCGTCGTCAATGCCGTTGTCGAATGCGCCCGGATCGATGTCGTCAGCTTTTTTAACGCGGGGGACGCTGATAGTGTGAGGTCCAACGCCGTGAACGACTTCAAGGTGCTCCGCGTGCATAAGCAGACCCGCAAACTCGTAGCGGTACAGCTCCAGACCGAACAGCACGCCCAGTCCTACGTCGTCGATACCGCCCTCCATTGCTCTGTCCATAGCCTCGGTGTGGTAAGCGTAATCGTGCTTAGGTCCAGCGGGGTGAAGCTTTTCATAGCTTTCCTTGTGGTAGGTCTCCTGGAACAGGATATATGTACCGATACCCGCGTCCTTGAGCTTGCGGTAGTTTTCAACGGTGGTTGCGGCAATATTCACATTTACACGGCGGATAGCTCCGTTTTTGTGCTTGATGTCATAGATAGTCTTAATGCTTTCAAGAACGTACTCAATAGGGTTGTTCACAGGATCTTCGCCTGTTTCAAGTGCAAGACGCTTGTGACCCATGTCCTGCAAAGCGATTACCTCTTCACGTATCTCCTCCTGAGTAAGCTTTTTGCGGGCAATGTGCTTGTTCTGACAGTGGTAGGGACAGTACACGCAGCTGTTTATGCAGTAGTTGGAAAGATACAGCGGCGCGAACATTACGATACGGTTGCCGTAAAAATCCTTTTTGATCTGACGGGCAAGCTCGAAAATGCGCTCGTTTCTGTCCGCAAGAGTGCAGTCCAGCAGAACCGCCGCTTCACGGTGGGAAAGACCCTTGCGCTTTTCGGCTTTCTCGATAATGCTGTCGATAAGCTCGGCGTTGTCCTTGTTTTTCTCGGCATATTCGAGAGTTTCCAGTATCTCGGCGTTGTCGATAAATTCCTCTGCCTTAAGTGAATTTGGATTGTACATGATTCATTTTCCTCCTGTTTATTTTAAAGTAATTTTATTTAACATAGTCTCCTCTTGCGGAGACAAGCTTATAGCCAATGGATTCCATTCGCCGTCCCAGACAGGCTATGCACTCGGCGGCTTCGTCTCCTGTGCATATCTTGTTGTCGTACAGCAGATATTTTTTTCGCACGTCCTGCGGTGAAAGATTAGGCATGACCACGTTTGCTCCCGCAAGAATACCTTTTTCCCTGCCTTTGGGGTGGATAGTACCCAACGCGGTGGTTGCTGGGAGAAGCACGTTCGGGACGATAAGCCTTGTTAGTCCCAGCATAAGCAATGTCATTTCAAGACCGCCCTGCTTTTCCTCCGCAAAGGGCGTGTCGTGGTGGGGGACAAACGGTCCTATTCCGACCATATGGGGTTGGAGGTCGTGAATGTACAGCAAATCCTCCGCAAGATTTTCCGCAGTTTGGTACGGCGAACCTACCATAAACCCGCAGCCTGTCTGAAAGCCAAGTCCCTTTAAATCGGCAAGACACCTCATTCGGTTTTCAAGGGAAAGCTCTTTCGGGTGGAGCTTTCCGTAATGCTCGCTGTTTGCGGTCTCGTGCCGAAGCAGATACCTGTCCGCGCCCGCATTGCGGAATTTTTCGTAGCTTTCACGGGACTTTTCACCGATCGAAAGCGTCACCGCGCAGTCGGGAAATTTTTCTTTTATCTTCGTAACAATGCTGACGATTTTGTCGTCTGTATAAAAACCGTCTTCGCCGCCTTGCAGTACAAAGGTGCGGAAGCCCAGTCCGCAGCCCGTTTCGCAGCAGTCTAAAATTTGTTCCTCGGTAAGGCGGTATCTTTCCGCTCCCTTTGCGCTTCGTCGGATACCGCAGTAAAGGCAGTCGTTTTTGCAGTAATTGGTAAATTCTATCAGTCCGCGCATATAAACGTCTTTGCCGTAAATTTTCTCGCGGACGGCTCGTGCCTTTTCAAAAAGGTACTCGTCGGTTTCGGGAGTGTGTCCCGAAATAATTTCCGTAAGCTCGTTTTTGGAGAGGATATGTTCCCTTTCAAGCTTGTCGATGAGTTCGGTTATCCTGCTCATTTTGCCTCACCTAATCTGGAATAAATTGTCTTTGCGGTAACTCCGTCGATCATTCCAAGCTTTCCCGAAAGCGCGCTGATAACGTCCTGAGGAGCATCCAGCGCAACGCTTATTATGGATACGCCCTTTTTCTCGTATGGTATTCCCATTCTGCCGATTATGTATTTGCTGTACTCGTGGAGAAGTCCGTTAAGCTTTTCGACCGAGTTAAGGTTTTCAACAACAATGCCGATAAGCGCAACTCTTGTTTCCATTTATAATAGTATCTCCTTTCCAAAATATAGAAAAAGCCCGCTGCACATACTGACAGCGGGCATAATTATCACGTATCACATCGCCTTTCTCCGCAGGAAAAACCTTTGGAAGTCAGTACAGATAAAATTTATAAGTGTTTGCGGTAAGACTGATCTGTCCGCTTACGAATGATATTATAGCATATTTTTTTTGAAATTGCAATAGGTAAATAAAAAATGTTATAGGCACTGTAATTTTTATTCTGATTTGGAAATATATGTTATAAATTCTTGGAAAATTTTCAATTTGGAACTGAATAAAGAAATTGTTGACAAAAGCGGAGCTCTGTGGTATAATTTATCATAGTTATATAAAACCGATCGTGCGCACTGAGGACTTAGCGTATGGCGGAGTTCTATGAAAGCAGGTAGATATATGAATATAAAAGAATTCTACGATTTTATCGGCGAGGACTACAACGAGGTGATCGGAAGGCTCAGGCAGGAAAGCAGAGTATATAAGTATGTTATGAAATATCCCGAGGACAAAACCTTTGATATGCTTCTTAATGCTATGAGAGAAAAAAATTACGAAGAAGCTTTCAGAGCGGCGCATACTATTAAGGGTACCAGCCTTAATTTCAGCTTCAACAGCTTTGCCGCCGTTGCTTCGGAAATCACCGAAAAGCTCAGGCATTTTGAGAATACGGAAGCGATCGAGTCCGATCCGGATCTTAACAGGCTTCTTATGGAAGCGGGAGAAAAATATGTCAATATTATAACGGGCATTAATCAGATCGATCCCGTTGAACAGTAATACGGTTTGAACGATACATAACTATAGTTTCCAATTTTTTGAAAAGGAGAATTCAAAATGAGTGAAGAAATTTTTGCTGCGGATTCACGCAAACAAAAGGTTTTGATAGTCGATGACAACGCTATGAACCGTTGTATGCTGGCGGATATTCTCGAGGACGACTACGAGATCATTCAGGCGGAAAACGGTGTTGAAGCGGTTGCTGTTCTCAAAGAAAGACATTTTGAGATATCTTTGGTAATGCTTGATATGGTCATGCCCGAAATGGACGGTATCGAGGTTCTGGAGGTAATGAACAAGCAGCACTGGATCGACAATATCCCCGTTATAATGATATCGGTGGAAAATTCCGCAGGCTATATCGAACGCGCTTACAATCTCGGAGTTACCGACTACATAAAGCGTCCTTACGACGCGTTTTCTGTGCGCCGCCGCGTTATCAATACCATTATGCTGTACACCAACCAGAAGAATCTGGTGGGTCTGGTTGCGGATCAGATCTATGAAAAGGAAAAAAGCACCAATCTGATGATAAACATTCTCAGCCATGTTGTTGAGTTCAGAAACGGCG
>JAIEDQ010000060.1 GCA_029067895.1 Oscillospiraceae bacterium
ATGCCCGTATTTGCCGTAGTCTGGTGTACTCTCATCTGCGCCTCGCGTATCTTGCACCAGTGCTTGAAGTCCTCGTCGCCCTCGTTCATGAACATGGGGAGCTGAACAAACATGAACGGCAAGGTATCGTCCTCCCAGTCGGAACGCCACTGCTCAATAAGAGCCTTGAAAAGCTTGTAGTATGTGTCAGGCTTGTGGTCGTCGCTTTCGCCCTGATAATAGGTAAATCCTGCCAGTGTATAGGGACAGATACGAGAGATCATAGTCTCGTAAAGTCCGCCGGGACGGAACTGAGACCTGGGTCCCATTGGCTCGGGCCAGCGGCAGGGACCCGCATATTCCTGCGCGCCCTCCCATGTAGGGTCGGGAGTGTTGGCGTAATATTCGTTTATCTTGGGCTGCCACTCGTTATGCCATTCCTCGTATTCCGCAAGCTCCTTTAAGTAGCCCTCCATGGTTTTTTCTTCCATAGCCTTGTCGTACTCGTCAACATAGCTTCTGGTGTCGGCGTCCTGCTCCAGAGCCTTTCTGCTTATCCAATTTGAAGCGGAAGTACCGCCCCAGTTGCAGCCGATAACGCCAACGGTAACTCCAAGCTCGGCGGCAAGACGGCGTGCAAAATAGTACCCCACCGCAGAATAATTTGCCGCAGTGTCGGGAGCGGCGACAGTCCAGCAGGTGTTGCGCTCGGCAAAGTTGAAATAATCGTCTATGTAGGCGATCTTCTGAGTGTAGTAGAACCGCACGTTCACGTCCTTGATGTTTTTCAGCACCTCTTTGCCGTTAAGTGCGTTCTGGAGTTCAAGCTCCATGTTGGACTGACCGCCCGCAAGCCACACTTCGCCTATCATAACGTCGTGGAGAACGATCTCCCCGCCGCTGTTGTCGGTGACTTTCAGCTCGTAAGGACCGCCTGCCTCCATTGGCGGGAGAACGGCTTTCCATTTGCCGCTTTCGGCGCGGGCAGTAACAGACTTCCCGCAAAGCTCCACGGTAACGTCGGTCGCGGTGTAGGCGCAGCCCCAGATGTTGATATTTTTGTTTCTCTGCAAAACCATGTGGTCGGTGAAAACAGCAGCAAGATTAAAGCAAGCCATAATAAAAACCTCCGTATCTGAATTATGCGCGCATATTGTACTTGACGCGCACTGTTGACAGTATATACATTTTACCACAAAATCTGCTCAAAATCAATACGGCAGGAAAACAAAGGGAAAATATTTTGCAAAAATGACAGAAAAAAGGAGACGTGCAAAACGTCTCCTTTTAACTCATATTTTCGTTATCTTTGCAAAATTAGCCATAAGCTTTTTCGTACCCACGCTGTCAAACGCAACTTCAAGCATGGCGTCGTTGCTGATCTTCTTTACCGAAATGACCGTGCCCTCGCCGAAAACGTTGTGCTTGACCCGCTCGCCCACGGAGAAATCCGCGTTGACACTCTTTTTGCTCTGCTCCGCCTTTCTGTTGGCAAGCTCGCTTCTCAGGCTGTACTTTGGCGCGCTCTGGACGATAACCTCGTCCGCGCCGTCATCACTCTCATCGCGTACCGTGCTGTCGATCTTTTCAACGTAGTCCTTGCCGATCTCCTTTACAAAGCGGGAGATCAGATTTCTGTTAGTGAAGCCGAACAGCATTCTCTGCTTGGCATGAGTGATGAAAAGCTTTTCCTTGGCGCGGGTTATCGCCACATAGGCAAGCCTGCGCTCCTCCTCCATGTCCTCCTGAGTATCCATGCTGCGCGTACCGGGGAATATCCCCTCCTCTGCGCCCACGATAAACACTGTGGGGAACTCCAGTCCCTTTGCGCTGTGCATTGTCATCATAGACACCGCATTGTCGTCGCTGTCCAGCTTGTCAAGGTCGGTGTAAAGGCTTATCTCCTCCAGAAATCCCGAAAGGCTGGCATCTTCGCCGTTTGCTTCCTCGTACTGGGTCATGGTGGTTTTAAGCTCGCTGATATTTTCCAGTCTGCCTACGCCCTCGTCGCCCAGAGCTTTCATGGCGTTTGCGTAACCCGTTTTATCCAGCAGCTCGTCCAGAAGCTCGCTCAGGGAGTGAGTTTCCGCAAAATCGGCAAGATATGTGAACATATCCGCCGCCTTGACCAGAGCCGCGCTTTTCTTTGACAGCAGCGGATAGTTGGCGCTGTCCCGCATGACCTCTATGGGGGAAATGTTCAGATCGCCCGAGATCTGTTCTATCATTGAAACGGTAGCGTCGCCGATACCCCGCTTGGGCTCGTTGATTATCCTCTTAAACCGCAGCATATCCCTGTTGTTGTTCAGCAGAGCAAGATAGGAGGTCATGTCCTTTATTTCCCTGCGGTCATAGAACCTCATGCCGCCGATCACCCTGTAAGGGATACCGTTGCGAGTAAACGTCCGTTCAAGGCTGTTGGACTGGGCGTTCATGCGGTACAGCACGGCAAAATCGCTGTAGCTTGCGCCTCTGTCAACGGCGGAAAGTATCTCTCCCGCAACATACTCCGACTCTGCGGATTCGTCGCCCGACTTGTAGACGGTGACCTTTGCGCCGTCTCCCGCGGACGTCCACAGGCGTTTTTCTTTCCGTCCCATATTGTTTGCTATGACCGAATTTGCGGCGTTAAGTATATTCTGCGTGGAGCGGTAATTCTGTTCGAGACGTATTACGGCAGCATTTTCAAACTGCTCCTCGAAGCCAAGTATGTTCTCTATCGTCGCCCCGCGGAATTTGTAGATGGACTGGTCGTCATCGCCCACAACACAGAGATTGCGATGTCCCTCCGCAAGCAGGGAGACAAGCCTGAACTGCGCCTGATTGGTGTCCTGATACTCGTCCACCATAACGTATTTATAGAGGTTGCGGTAATGGCTAAGCACGTCCGGTTCTTTCTCGAAAAGCTCCACCGTAAGGCGGATTATATCGTCGAAGTCCAGAGCATTTGCGTCCCGCAGACGTGTCTGGTACAGCCTGTAGAGCTTTGCAATGCCCATTTTGCGGTAATCGCCCTTAGCTTCGTTCTCGAACTCGTCGGGGTCTATCAGCTTATCCTTAGCCGAGGAGATCATTCCCAGAACCATTCTCGGCGGAAATGCCTTATCGGACAGATCAAGCGGGTCGTAGCAGCTTTTCAGCAAACGCTGGCTGTCGTCGCTGTCATAAATTGTAAAGCTTGAAGTGTAGTACCCCAGCTTCTCGATCTCCCTGCGGAGTATACTTACGCAGGCAGAATGAAAGGTCGCCGCACGGACGCTGTTCGCGTCGTTTCCAAGCATGGAAGCAAGTCTCTCTTTAAGCTCGCCCGCCGCCTTGTTGGTAAAGGTTATCGCCAGAATATTCCACGGAATAACTCTGTCTACCGCAACAATGTCAGCAAGGCGCGAGACAACAGCCTCGTCACGGCTGCCGTCGTAGGCTTCCAGAAACGCGATATCCTCGTCGCTGACAGAAGCGGGGACGTTCACGTCGTTATAGGCGTTTCCGAATGTTACCATATTTGCAATGCGGTTAACCAGCACCGAGGTCTTTCCGCTGCCCGCGCCCGCAAGCACAAGGACGGGTCCCTCAACGGTGAATACCGCTTTTTTCTGCATATCGTTGAGCCGCCCGAAGTATTTTTCAAGCGCGTTTCTTTTTGCCCCTGTAAAATTCTGACCGTTAGTCATAAAGCCCTCCAATAATTACAGTAAACCAAAAAGGTTTCAGAAATTTCAATAAGGGGCATCGCCCCGTCATAAAAAATTACCGGTTGGTAATTTTACAAACGACTTGGAGCGTTAGCTCATTAGGGGTTTCAGCGGGGGCTTTCAGCCCCCGCTGAAAAACCGTTTGCTCCCCCGCCTCTTAGGCGGGGGACATCAAGTCGTGGTTATCATCAGCCGCCGCAGGTCACTGCCGCGGCGGTCATATGTCATATTACGAATAAACATATTATACCATATTGTGCCGTTAAAAGAAAGTACCTTTTTTTATTTTTAACATTTTTATAATATTTTATGTTGACTAAAATCTGAATAAAACCTCCGCACTGCATAAACAAAAGCTTTGCGGGTCATAATCTTTTTGAAGGTCGGAACAGTCGGGTACATACTGTCAAACAGGAAGGAAATTTATTCCAACAGTACACGACAAAAATAACGGTCTCCGCGCTTCGTCTCCATTTTAGGAAAGCTAAAAATATATCCGAGGAAGCCCACGGATATGCCTTTCGATATTTTTTATTAAAAAAATTCGGTAATTTTAATAAAAATCATTTACTTTTTTTCGGGAAAGGTGTATAATATGCTTATGAACTATCCGCCGAAAGGACGTGCTGTCTTGAAGATCGACTTTAACCGAAAGTACACTACCATCGCCGCATACTGCGTTTTCACCTTTGCAATATGCCTTGCCATGGTTCTTGTCTGCATTTGCTTTCCAACTATAAGCGGCTACATAAAAGCATTTTTCAAGGTTATCGCCCCCGTAACATGGGGCGTTGTGATCGCTTATATCTGCAACCCGATCATGAAATTTTTCGAGCGGGTCTCAACAAGACTTTTATGCAAAAAGAAGCCCCACCCCAAGCTTTGTCGTTACATCGGTGTATTCATCAGTATGTTCCTGCTGATCGCTGTAATATCCCTGCTGCTTGCTCTGCTGATAATTCAGGTCAGGGACAGCGTTATGGAGATCCTTTACAATATCCCCGCCTATATCTCACAATTGGAAGCTCTTGCCACCAAGTTTCTCGGCGACTACCCCGAGCTTGTGAAAGCCTTTGAAGATCAGCTGGAAACCATACAGCCCCGTCTTATCGAGTTTGCCAACAATCTGATACCCCGACTGGGAGATATTTCCATAAAAGTAAAGGACGGCGCAATAGATTTTATCCTTGCCCTGAAAGATTTTATCATTGGCTTTATCGTTGCTATCTACCTGCTCATAAGCAAGGAGACCTTTATCGCTCAGGCGCGGAAGGTACTCTACGCGCTTTTCCCCAATAACGTGGGAAAAAGTATTCTGCGCGTGTCTGCAAGGGCAAATTCCACGCTTTCGGGATTTCTTTCGGGAAAGATACTGGATTCCTTTATAATAGGCATGGCGTGCTTTATCGTAATGAAGATCCTTGACTGGGAGTTTGCAGTGCTTATCAGCGTTATCATCGGCGTTACCAATATTATCCCATTTTTCGGTCCTTTCTTCGGAGCCGTACCCAGCGCGCTGCTCCTGCTTATGGCTGCACCGAAGCAGGTTATCCCGTTTGTGGTATTCATTATCATTCTCCAGCAGGTGGACGGAAATATCCTCGGACCCAAGATACTCGGCGACTCCACAGGACTTTCCCCGTTCTGGGTAATGTTTGCCATCTTCGTGGGAGGAGGTCTGTTCGGCTTTGCGGGAATGCTTCTGGGAGTACCGGTATTCGCGGTTATATACGCAATGTTCAGCGATTTTGTAGCACATCTGCTTAAAAAGAAGCGGCTTTCCCACCGCACCGTGGACTACAACGTTATCGACATAAACAACCCGCCTCCCTCGCCAATTCCTGCCGCTCCCAAGGAAACCGAGCCAAAAGCCGAAGCTGCGGGAAAAAAGTGATCTTCATATCCCAAAAATAAAAAGCGGAACGTCCCAGACGGGCGTTCCGCTCTTTGTTTACTTGGATACTTTGTGATCCTTTGAGTACTTTTCAATAAGCTCTGCAAGCTCCTTTTCGTACACATCGGGTTTTTCAACGCTTTTTGCAAGCTTGAGCGCGCCGCTTATGCTCGCAGTTCCCTTATAGTCGCTGTTCTTGAGGACAAGTCCGAACTCCGTCACCGCGCAGGCAAGCTTTAGACGGCTGCTCATTTCCTTTGCGTAGTCCGACTTTACGACCGTTTTTGCAGTCTGATAAGTCTTTCCGTTATCGGGATTCTTGTAGCGCACCTTTACGGTAAGCAGCTCGTCGGAGACAGCCGCCTGAGGCGTGGTCTGCTGATATTTGAGACCCGAAGCCGTCTTTCCCACCGCAGGGATTATTTCATACAGAGCGGTAACGCTTCCTCCCGCACCTACCTCGCCCGCGTCCTTTGCGTCGTTGGTGAAGTCCTCGTTTGCGAGACGGCGGTTGTCGTAACCGATAAGACGGTATCCCTCAACGTTTTTGGGATTGAACTCAACCTGAATTTTAACGTCCTTTGCAATGGTATAAAGGGTGCTGTTACGCTCCTCGTTAAATATCTTCTTAGCCTCGTTTACAGAGTCGATATAGTGATAGCTGCCGTTTCCGTTGTCAGCAAGAGTTTCCATTTTATTGTCCTTAATATTGCCCGTGCCGAAGCCCATTACCGACAGATACACACCGCTTCTGCGCTTTTCCTCTACAAGCTTTTTAAGCTCGTTCTCGTCGGTGATACCTACGTTCAGGTCGCCGTCGGTACAGAGGATAATGCGGTTGTTTCCGCCCTCGATGAAATATTTTTCCGCAATGGCGTAGGCAGCCTGTATGCCGCTTTCGCCGTTTGTCACGCCGTCCGCTTCAAGTATGGTGGTCAGCGCGTTTACGGTGTTGACCTGATTTCCCTTTGCTCCAGCAATGACAACTCTCTCCTCGCCCGAATAGGTAACGATGGAAACGCGGTCATTTTCAGTAAGTGTCTTGGACAGCATTCTTATGGACTTGCAGGCAAGCTCCAGCTTGTCGGAAGAATACATAGAGCCGCTTGTGTCGATAAGGAACACCAGATTGCTGTCGGGGGTCTTGTCAAGATCCATGCCCTGAATACCAACCGCTAAAAGCTGGGCCTTGTCATTCCAAGGACAGTCGGAAAGCTCCGTGCTTACGGAGAAGCGGGAGTTCCCCGCGGGCTTTTGGTAGTCGTAATCGAAGTAGTTGAGCATTTCCTCGATACGCACCGCGTCGGTGGGAATGCGGCTTCCGTCGTTTATAAGCCGTCTCAGATTTGCGTAGGAAGCGGTGTCCACGTCGGCGGAAAAGGTGGAGAGAGGACTTAACGAAGCCTTTTTGTAGCCGCTTTCCTCGGACTTGCTGTACTCCTCGGTGTTGGCGGGTACATCGAGGCTTGGAGCATATGCCGCATCTGCCGCCGTCGCCACGGGAGCGGGTGCAGACTCATAATCATAATCATCATCATCGTCAAAAGAATCTTCTTCGTCATATGAAGCGCCGGCGTCCGCGCTGACTTCATCATAACCATAGTCATAATAACTCGGCTTGCTCTTTTTTACAGCCTTTGCTTCCACTACGTTGGAAAACTTTGTAAGAATTTTTTCATCGGAGTATGTAAAGGTCACAGCCTTTATCTTGTACTCTCTGTTGGTGTAAATGTCGCATTCATCGTAGTACTCAGTGTCAAGAACGTTGGCAATGCACTTGCTTACGCCGCCCTCCTCTTTTCGGTAGACCTTATAGTACAGCGCGCCGCTGACAGGCTTCCAGCTAAGAACAGCGTAGTTGTCCCAATAGTCGCTTTCGTGCTTGACGCTGTACAGCTTAGGAACGGTTTTGGAGAAATTCTTTGCCGCGGAGGAGCTTTTGTTCTCGGCAATGGGTACGGGCAGGTTTTTCAGGTCGATAGCCGCCGAAGCGGGAATTGCGGGAATTGCCGTCAGAGCCATCACCGCAGCAGCAGCGGCAGCCGCAATTCTGGATATGCTTCTGCGGGTCTTTTTGATCGTCATAAAGATCAGTCCTTTCAAAGTTTTTCGGTGAAAAATTGGTAGGCAAAATTTATTTTTCATAATGAATACAATTCAAAACGGCAATTTTTTTCATTCAGGGAAAAATTTTTCAAAAAAATTTTATCTGACCGTTCCGCACAGATCCTTTATGACCTCTCCCGCAATGATAAGTCCCGCCACGGACGGCACAAAAGCCGTACTTCCGGGGACGGTTCTTTTCCCGCACTCCTCGTCGGAGGGCAGCGGTGTGATGGGAGGCTCTTTTGAGTACACGACCTTCAGCTTTTTAACGCCCCTTTTCCGAAGCTCGGTACGCATTACCCGCGCAAGTGGACACACCGAGGTCGCGTACAGGTCGGCAACCTCAAAGGCGGTAGGGTCAAGCTTGTTTCCCGCGCCCATGGAGCAGATTATGGGAGTTCCCGCGGCTTGGGCTTTCATCACCAGCTCTATTTTTGCGGAAACCGTGTCCACAGCGTCTATCACATAGTCGTACCGCGTAAAATCAAACTCCTCGGAGTTTTCGGGCAGGAAGAATTTTCTGTACGCCGTTACCTCCGCTTCGGGATTAATTAGAGCGATACGCTCTTTCATCACGTCGGTCTTATAGTGCCCCACCCTGTCGAGAGTGGCAATGATCTGGCGGTTTATATTGGTAACGCTTATAACATCGCTGTCGATAAGGTCAAGCTTGCCCACTCCAGAGCGTGCAAGAGCCTCCGCCGCGTGACCTCCCACGCCGCCTATGCCGAACACCGCAACGCGGGAATTTTTCAGTTTTTCCATACTCTCACTTCCTAAGAGAAGCTCGGTGCGAGAAAATTGGTTCATGATATTACACCTCTTTCAAAAATATTATACAGCATTTTCCGCCGCTTGTATATAGAAAATAAATTTTTTAGGAATTTTTGCTCCCTCAATGAGGTCGACAGATTTGTTGGTCACCAAATTTATTTGTATGGCATGGACTTATTCCGCCTATTAACCATACGCCGCTAAATCACAATTTTCGCCGCACTCTTGCACAATTCGGGAAAATATGATATAATTTAAAAAAGACCGTAAAATTTCTCCGACGGGAGGTTTAAAATGAACGAACTTAACAACAATAACCTACAGCAAAACGAACGCTCCGAGCCTCGGTATTCGGCGCACGTTAAATCCCGAAAAAAAGTGCTGCGTATGCCTTTCGGAACAGCGGCTGCAATTTTCTTTTCAATGCTTTTGGTTATAGTCGCTCTGGCGGTATCGGTCGCTGTACTCGCTTCAAAGCTTGGCAAAGCCGAAGCCGAGCCTGTCCTCGAGCCGTACGTCCCTGTTGTCAACGAACGGGTCTACGACTTTTACGACGAAGACGACATTATCCTCATGGACGACTACGATTACGGCAGGATATGGCTTCAGGCGTTCACAAACGTGCCGCGGCACGGTTACGATTACAGCGGTCTGAAGCTGGAGGAAAACAACAGATATACATACAGCGAAAACGGCGAACAGGTCTCCCGCACGGGCATTGACGTGTCCTATCATCAGGGTGACGTGGACTGGGATAAAGTCGCCGCCGACGGCATAGACTTTGTTATCATGCGTGTAGGCTACCGCGGCTACGAAAGCGGCGTTCTGAACGTGGACGGAAGATTTCACGAGTACATAAAGGGCGCGCTGGACGCGGGTCTGGACGTGGGCGTGTACTTCTTTTCTCAAGCTGTCAACTCCGAGGAAGCCGTTGAGGAAGCCAATTTTGTCATGGAACAGATTCGCGGCTACAGAATAACATTTCCCGTTATTTTTGACTGGGAATTTATGGACGGCCCTAACGCCCGTACCCACAATATTGAACCCTACACCGTGACCGAGTGCGCTGCCGCGTTCTGCGACACCATTGCGGACGGAGGGTATCGTCCCATGGTCTATAGCAGCAGACGCTTCGCGCTTTTGAAGCTTAACATGGGCAAGCTTGCGGACTTCGATTTCTGGTTCGCGGAGTACAAGGACGGTCACAACGAGCCGTCTTATCCCTATAATTTCCAGATATGGCAGTACGCCAGCGACGGCACTGTTGACGGCATAGAGGGCGAGGTTGACATGAACATCTGCTTCGCGGATTACGGCAGAGAAGAACGATAAATTTACTGTTGAAAGGACTGTTTTTTATGCAGATCACAATTGCATCGGAAAAGACAACGGCTGTCATAGACAGCTTCGGAGCGGAGCTTCATTCGCTGAAAGACGCGGTTGGAGCGGAGTACCTCTGGCAGGCTGACCCTGCGGTATGGAAGCGTCACGCGCCTGTGCTGTTCCCTTTTATCTGCAACACCGATTCAAAAAAATATACCTATGAGGGACAGGTCTACAGCCTTGCAAACCACGGCTTTGCCCGCGACAGCGAGTTTGAGCTTGCTTCCTCCGACGGCAAAAGCGCGGAATTTCTGCTGAAATCAAGCGCGGAGACCTTGAAGCTGTACCCCTTTGATTTCGAGCTGCGTATCCGCTACGGACTGTCGGGAAACAAGCTTGACGTGTCCTATACCGTTAAAAATACCGACAAAAAGGATATGTACTTCTTTATCGGCGGACACCCCGCATTCAACGTACCTATGGGCGAAGAGAATTACGACGACTACTTTGTTGAATATGAAAAGCCCGAAACGATAATTCAGGAATTTAAGGGCAAAACAACGGTAATTGCGGACGGCACAGCGAAAGTCCCCCTAAGCCATGAGCTTTTTGCAAACGACGTTTTTATGAAGGACGCGCCCTCCTCCTCGTGGGTCGCTCTGGTCAGCGAAAAGTCGGGACGGAAGATCAAGCTTAACTACGACCCCAAGGGCTGTATCGCGGTATGGTCGTCCTATTTTGAGGACAAATCCGTTACCGAGCAGGCTAAGTTTGTCTGCCTCGAACCCTGGAGCAGTGTTCCCGTGTACTGCGACAAGGAGGAGGACATCACGAAAATGTCCCACGCCATAAGGCTTGCGCCCGAAAACGAGTACGTTTTTGAGTACTCAATTGAGGTAGGTCAGTAACGGAGGAACACCAAAATGTACGAGCTTGAACAGGTCGGGGCAAGGAGCTGCTATATAAACTGTCCCGCGAAGATAGGTCTTTATGGTGACGGCGAAAACGGCGTGTACCTTATCGACAGCGGAAACGACAAGGACGCGGGACGAAAAGTCCGCCAGATACTGGACAAAAACGGCTGGCAGCTTAAAGCTATCCTGAACACCCATTCCAACGCCGACCATATCGGCGGGAACAAATATCTGCAAGGTCAGACGGGCTGCAAGATTTACGCCCGCGGTATCGAGCGCGACTTTACCGAGCACCCCATACTGGAGCCGTCCTTTCTCTACGGCGGATATCCCTGCAAAGACCTGCGGCACAAGTTCCTGCTTGCGCAGGAAAGCACGGCGGAATACCTTGACGAAAGTGTTCTCCCCGACGGTATGGAGATAATACCGCTTCCGGGACACTTTTTCGACATGGTTGGCTTCCGCACGGCGGACAATGTTGTTTTCCTTGCGGACTGCCTGTCCTCGGCGGAGACCCTTGAAAAGTACAAGATAGGCTTTATTTACGACGTTGAGGCATATCTGAAAACCCTTGAAACCGTTGCGGAAATGTCGGCGGCAATGTTCGTCCCCGCCCACGCGGAGGCAACCGAAAACATCGCTCCCCTTGCGCGACTGAATATTGAAAAGGTTATGGAAATTGCCGAGAAGATAACTGAGCTTTGCCGCGAGCCTCTGACCTTTGAGGATATTCTCAAAAGGCTTTTCGATGATTACGAACTGAAAATGAGCTTCGAGCAGTACGTCCTAGTGGGAAGCACTGTGCGGTCGTATCTGTCATGGCTCAAGGACAGCGGCAGACTGTCCGCAGAGTTTACAGAAAACAGACTTTTGTGGAAACGGGTCTGACCCGAACAAAGTATTTTTTCCGAAAATTTGCACATACTAATCCAAACTTATCCGAAAGGGATGTGCGAAATGGAAAAAATAGCATTCTTCGATACAAAGCAGTACGACAAGGTATGGTTCAATAAGCTGAACACAAATTACGACATAAAGTATATACGCTACAAGCTTACGCCCGACACCGCTTCGGCGGCGCGGGGCTGCAAGGCGGCGGTGGCTTTTGTAAACGACACTATCACCGCCGAGACTATCGACGAGCTTTGCGCGGTGGGCGTGAAAATTCTTGCAATGCGCTGTTCTGGCTACAACAACGTGGATTTGAAGCACGCCAAGGACAAGCTTCATGTGGTGCGGGTACCCACCTATTCGCCCTACGCTGTGGCGGAGCATACCATGGCTCTGCTGCTGACACTGAACAGAAAGATACACAAGGCGTTCATCAGAACCCGCGACTTTAATTTCAGCCTTAACGGTCTGACGGGCTTCGACCTTTACGGCAAGACCGCAGGCGTTATCGGCACTGGACAGATCGGCAGGATCTTCATTGATATCTGCAAGGGCTTTGGCATGAAAGTTATCGCCTACGACCCTTACCCCGCCGAGGGACATGATATCGAGTATGTCGATCTTGACACGCTTTTTGCGGAAAGCGACATAATCTCTCTCCACTGTCCGCTGACCGACTCCACAAAATATATTATCAACGAAGCTGGCATCGCAAAAATGAAAGACGGCGCGGTGATACTGAACACCTCCCGCGGACAGCTTATCGACACCGACGCGCTTTTGCAGGCGTTAAAGGACAAAAAACTGGGCGGCGCGTGTCTCGACGTTTACGAGGACGAAAACGCCATCTTTTTTGAGGACTACTCCAGCACCGTTGTAAACGACGACGTTTTAGCTCTGCTTCTGTCCCTGCCGAATGTTATCGTGACCTCACATCAGGCGTTCCTAACCAACGAGGCGTTACAGAAGATCGCCGAGGTAACGCTGTTCAACCTTGACCAGTTCTTCAAGGGAGAGGCACTGAAAAACGCGGTCGTGTACCAAAATGAATAAGAAAAACCGCCGTTCTAGTTTGGAAACGGCGGACTTTTTCTGCGTGGATATATTCAGAATTTGCAGGCTTTTCGTGGACAATTCTCAATACACTCAAAGCACCAAATACACTCTGTCCCGTTTTCTCTTTTTCTTGAATTATCCGTTACGTCAACGTTCATAGGACACACACGCTTGCATTTGCCGCAGGAAACGCATTTGTCCTTATCACATTTCACTCGGAGCAGTGAAAAATAGCTCATTGGTTTAAGGAATACGGTTATCGGACATATGTATTTGCAAAATGCGCGGTTATCCTTGAAAGCAAACGCTAAAGCGATACCGACAGCATAGTACAGTATGTTTCCTATTAGAAAAGACCAGAACATTATTCTTTCCATATTGCCAACCTGCGCAAGGAACAGCGCAGCAACAAATACGAGCGAAACTGCAAATGTAACATAGCGTATCCAGCCGATTTTCTTTCTTGGCTGCTCGGGTACTTTATACGGAAGAAAATCAAGAACCATAGCCGTCCAGCAGGCAAAGCCGCACCAGCCTCTGCCGAAAAGAAGCGGTCCGAAAATTTTTGCAACAGCATAGTGTATAGTTGCGGCTTCAAACACGCCTGTAAACAGATAGTACCAAAAGCCCTCTATCTGCATATTTTCATTTGATATCAATCCGAGATAAACAAGCATATACGTTCCGACCAGAAGTTGCGCCACGCGGCGGGCGTACTTATATTTCCTGATATACAGAAACATTCCCAAAGCGATCGATATACCAAGATAGTTGAAATTAAACAGGTAAAACAAATTGTCCATTGTCAACCACAAAGTAACCGCTACTGCTTCAAATATAAGCAGAAAGGCTGCGGGTAAAAGGTATTTTTTCATGTTCTCACATCTCCAAACTTCAGTTTAATTTATTGCTTTTTATATTGTAACAGCATTTTTTACTCACGTCAGCTTTGAAGCTTCCCGTAAAATCGGTGTACTCCGCCGCAATGGTGTAGGTGTCGTCAACATCTAAGTCCACAAAGCCGCGATATGCCTTTGCCGTGCCGAGGTTTTCCACAACGCCGCCCTTTGAGTTGTACAGGACAAAAACGACTGTACCGCTTTTAACGTCGGTACTAAAAGAAATCCTTATCCTGTCTCCGCTGTTTCCCTTGAAAGATACCTCGGAGCTTGATGTCTCAGGCTTGCCGTCGTGAACGCTCATGCCGATATTTCCCAAGGGCTTGCTTCTCATAAGAACAGCCCCTGTCAGAGCCGCTCCAAGCAAGACGGCAGATGACAATAATACTATGGTTTTTCTTTTCATATTTTTTCGTTCCTTTCAGACTTTTTCTTCAGCAAAATTATCGCGATCACCGTAAAAATAAGGTACGCTCCTATTGAAATAACGGACGCCTCCGCGCCGAACTCTCCGCCCGTTATAAGCGCGGACTTTGATTCAAGCACGTAGTTGAATATGCAGTTTTCCACAGGCTCTGTGTAAATATTGAGTATCCCGCTTGCCATGCACATATTCCAGACAGCGTGCATAAACGCAGACGACCAGATACTGCCGCTTTCGTATGTCACAAGGGAAAAGAGTATTCCCACAATGCTTCCCGCAACTAAAAGCTGTATAAAGCTGACAAGGGACAGCTTTCCGTTCAGAGCGTGAGCCGCTCCGAACAGCGCGGACGGCACTATCACCGCCACGACCTTATTCCACCGCATTTCAAGGGCTTTCATCACAACACCGCGGAACACGGCTTCCTCCACCGCGCCGACCGCAAGTCCTACCACAAACACCGACGTAGTTATGCTGTCTGCGATTTGCGCGCTGTCCATTTTGATGTTTTCCCAGTGTCCCGCCGTCATAAGCAGTCCGACCACTGCAATTGCAGGCATCAGAAACGCTGAGACTGCCCATATTGGTTTAACCTTGTACTTTGTGATACGGCAATCAGCAAGAGTCACGCCGAGAAGCTTTCCGCATAAAAGCTTTAAGGTCAAAAGCGCAAACAAGGGATACAGAACCGCCGAAACAATGTTCCCGACGGCTTTAGGCATACCCAGCGCGATAATCCCGCTGCCGATAAGCATTGCTGCAAGCTGGGTCACTACCAGCAGCAGAATTGCCGCCAAAGCTCCGACTATCGCTTTCCACGCAGGTATTTTTGCTTTTTCATTCATATAGATCACCCTATCTGTATAATTTAACAATATTATACATCATATAGCATTAGTGTGCAAGCAACTTTAGTTTGCATTTACGGAAAAGTTTTCTGCAACCTGTAGTTGCTGCTGCATTGCAAAAGCACCGGTATAGGACGAGTTTTCAGCCGCATATGTTTTTTCGTGAAAACATATCAAGAGGTACGGCAAATGAGAAAAAATCTTGTCCGAAGCGTTTCGGTACACATTGAGGACGGCGCAGACCTGAATGCTCTTGCCGACATGATAAGCGATCTGCACGCCGATATTATCGAACGCAAACTGAAAAATTCGGGCTTGTCCCCAAAGCAGCAAGCGGAGGTAATCGACAGAATGATCGAAAATCTGAAAGCACGTGAACAAAACGGTCTTATAAAATAAAAAATCCTCGGAAAAATCACGCTTTCCGAGGATTTTTTTCTGCTTGAAAATGTTGCACTTTGAGCGGTTGCGCAAATCTGCCGTTGCATGGTACAAAGCTGTTGGTAAGTATGGCTATAAGACGTTCCCGCGGGGAATCTATTATGCGGCAGCCTGTTACTCCCGCAGCGTTGCAGCCGAAGCCCATTGCCATTGTGAGAGCCTGTTTACCGCAGGCTCCCGCTTTTTTGAAATGCCTGTCAAGATTGAACGCCGCCCGCGGGAGATACCCCACGTCCTCCAGCAGGGTGAACAGCGGAAAGAATATTGCCATAGGCGGGAGCATTACCGACGTTACCCATGCGAGAACGCGGTACACGCCGTCGATAAGCAGCTCCCGAAGCCACACCGGTGCGTTCGCGCTTACAAGCAAATCCGAAAGCTTGTCGCCCAAGGAGAACAGCGCTCCGAAAAGCAGATCGGAGGGGTAATTCGCGCCCTCTATGGTTATCCAGAAGATCACCAGCAGCAGAGCCGCCATAATGGGAACTCCCCATATTTTGTGAGTAAGTACGCGGTCGATACGCCTGTCGCGCTCGTAATAGTCGGACTTCTCAAATGTCATGCACTCTACGGCGTAACGCTCCGCCTGCCGAACCACCGAGGTCACAAGCATATCCTTAAGCGCAGCGCGGTCGATATTCTTTTCAGCAAGAAGCTCTCCCGCTCTGAACGCGGCTGAGCGGATATCCTTGTCGTCGGTAATGTCAAATCCCGCAAATCCGCTTATGGACTCAAGAAGCTTTTCGTCTCCCTCCAGAATTTTCAAAGCCGTCCAGCGGGGAGAAAGCTTTCCGCCAAGCTTGGGTTCGAGAGCCGAGGATAAGATTTCCACCGCGGCTTCCACCTCGTCGGAGTAGACCACGCATGGCTTTTCGGGACGCTTCGCCGCTATCGCTTCGGGAAGTCTGTCCATCATCTCGTCTATACCTTTTCCGCTCCTTGCTGCCGCTCCGCAGACGGGTACTCCGAGCAGTTCGCTCAGCTTTTCGAGATCCACGGATATCTTTTTCTTTTCCGCTTCGTCCAGAAGATTTACGCACACAAGCGTATGCTCGGTTATCTCTATCGTTTGCAGGACAAGGTTGAGATTACGTTCAAGACAGGTGGCGTCGCACACCACTATCACCGCGTCTGGGACTCCCGCTTCGGGAGAGCCGAAGCATATAAAATCCCGCGCTACCTCCTCCTCGGCGGAATGTGCAAGCAGAGAATATGTACCGGGAATATCCACCATAACATAGCTGTTTTCGCCCCGCACGCACCTGCCCTGCGCGTTGCAGACGGTTTTTCCCGTCCAGTTTCCCGTGTGCTGCTTCATTCCCGTAAGCGCGTTAAAGACCGTTGATTTTCCCACATTCGGATTTCCCGCCAATGCAATGACCTTGTCGCCCTCGCTTTTGTTTATAATGAAAGACTCGCCGCAAACATTTCTGCCGACCGATTCAGCGGTAAGACCCATGCAAATCACTCCTTAAAAGATTATCCATTCAGTATATGCATGAGACAGGCAGGACGATTATGGACAAGTCAAAAAGGACAGATACCGCTTTGATATCTGTCCTTTTCATGCAATTTCGGTACAGCTTTTTTCTCGTCTCAGAAACAAAATTTGCCGCCATCACTATAGACGGCGGCAAGGAAATTATTTTTTCCATGTAGCAGGGGTGAACAGCAGAAGCATTGGGAAAAGCTCCAGTCTGCCCGCAAGCATATCGAAGATAAGCACTGCCTTTGCGGGAGCGGAGAAAAATCCGAAGTTTGAGGTAGGTCCAACCATTTCAAGTCCCGGACCTATGTTGTTTATCGCCGCAGTCACCGCGGTGAAGTTGGTTATCATGTCGTGGTTGTCAAAGGAAATAAGCACAAGCGAAATTATAAACGTCATCAGATACGCGACCATAAACACGTTTACGCCGCGGACTGTTTCATGCTCAATGGGGTGAGAATTAAGCTTTATCTTTTTCACCTGCTTCGGGTGAACGATCGCCTGAAGCTCCTTTGACATACTTTTGAACAGTATGATTATTCTTGAGACCTTAATACCGCCGCCCGTACTTCCTGCGCAGGCTCCGATAAACATTATCAGCACCAAAAGCGTTCTCGACAATTCGGGCCAAAGGTTAAAGTCCACAGTGCCAAAACCTGTTGAGGATATAACCGAGACCACTGCAAATGAGGAATGCTCCAGAGCCTCGCCCACAGTGTCGAAAAGTCCGCTGATGTTGATGGTGATTATTCCCGTAACGGAAGCCACAATTACCAAAAACACGCAGACCTCGGTGTTGAACGCCTCGCGGAATTTTCCGCTTATCAAAAAGAAATACGAGTTGAAATTAATGGCAAACAATAACATGAACACCGTTACCACTATTCGGATAGTTGAAGAAAATCCGCCCATGCTGTTGTTGTAGATACCAAAGCCGCCCGTTCCCGCCGTGGCGAAAGCGGTGTTCAGAGCCTCAAAGACCGTCATTCCGCAGATAAGCAGCACCACAAATTCCAGAATGGTCAGCACAAAATATATCTTATAGAGCAGCAGAGCCGTACTTTTCACTCTTGGGACAAGCTTGCTAACCGAGGGACCCGGGCTTTCCGCTTTCATTATGTGCATATTCTGCGCTCCCGACAGTGGCAGGAATGCCATGATAAACACAAGTACGCCCATTCCGCCAACCCAATGGGTGAAGCTTCTCCACATGATCATTGACTTTGGCAGGCTTTCCACCTCGGACAGAATACTCGCTCCCGTTGTGGTGAAGCCTGAAACAGTTTCAAACAAAGCGTCCAGAAAAGAGGGTATCTCTCTCGAAATGTAAAACGGTACCGCGCCGAAGATACTGAGCAGTATCCAGCTCAATGCGACGATAATGTTTCCCTCACGTGAGTAAAGCTGCTTCCGTTCGGGCTTTTTACGTATCAGCAGACCGCCTATAGCAAGGCACAGAGCCGCCGTCAGCAGGAAGTACCAAAGAGCCGATTCGCCGCAGCACAACGCCGTTACCGACGGCACTATCATAAACAGGGATTCAAATATCAGTATCCAGCCCAGAATATAGGATATCATTTTAAAATTCATATCTCAGTTACTCCCGATTATTTAAGAATATCCGTAATGTCGTGCAGGGCAAGATGATTGGAAACGATAACCACCGCGTCTCCCACCTGAATGCTGTCCTGACCGTGAGGGATAATTACCTTTCTGTCGCGGAGTATCGCCGCCACAAGCACGCCCTCCTTGAACTGCATTTCCATGAGGGGAATGTTCACGATACGGGAGTCCTCCTTTATGATGAACTCCGCCGCCTCGACTTTACCCTTTATCAGGTTGTAGAAGGTCTCAACATTGCTTCCCATAGCGTTTTTCATTGCTCTGACATAACGTATTATCGTCTCGGAGGTGATATTCTTGGGGTAGATTATGGAATCCAGATCGAGATGATTGATAACGTCGCCAAAGTCTATACGGTTGATCTTAGTGATAAGCTTGCCCTTTCCCACGCTTTTGGCAAACAATGACAACAGGATATTTTCCTCGTCCAGATTGGTGAGAGCCACAAAAGCTCCCGCGTTTTCAAGACCCTCTTCAAGGAGAACGGTCTGGTCGGAGGCGTCGCCGTTAATGATCACAACGTCGTCCATGAGCGCGGAAAGCTCGTCGCAGCGGGCGGGATTCTTCTCAATCAGCGTAACGCTTATTCCCGAACGCAGCAGCATTTCGCAGAGGTAGTGACCGATCTCTCCGCCGCCGACGATTATCGCGTCCTTTACGGAATTGGTCTTATACTTTATCTTGCGGAAAAAATCGTTCGCCTTTCTTGGAGCGGCGACTATGGAAATAACGTCCTTTTCCTCGAAAACGAAATCGCCGTATGCGATATAGACATCGTCACCGCGCTCGATGATGCAGACAAGCACGTCGCTGTGGAACTTAACGTTTATATCCTTGACCGCGCAGCCTGCCAGCGGACTGTTTTCGGGCAGACGAAATTTAAGCAGCTCCACCCGTCCCTTTGCAAAGGTGTCGATCTTTATCGCCGAGGGGAAGCGCAGTATTCTTGCGATCTCCGCAGCGGCGGCAAATTCGGGGTTTATTACCATCGCAAGTCCCAGTTCGTCCTTTAAAAAGGGAGCGTCGTTATTGTACTGTGGACTTCTCACACGGGCAATGGTCTGACAGTTACCCGCTTTTTTCGCTATCAGGCAGCAGAGCAGATTAAGCTCGTCAGAGTCTGTTACCGCGATAAGCAGGTCTGCATGGGTAATGCCCGCCTCCTGCTGAACGGCATAGGTCGCGCCGTTTCCCGCCACGCCCATAACGTCGAAGCGGTTTGCCACCGTATCAACGATCTTACGGTCGATATCAATGACGGTGACGTTGTTGTCCTCCTCGTTAAGCTGTTCGGCAAGAGCCTGACCGACCTTGCCGCAGCCTACTATGATTATGTTCAACTTTCTTGCTCCTTTCGCAAGCTGTGTATTGGTGCAATTGCACAATTAGTTTTAAACTTGCCGTTTATATATAAATCAATAGGCTCGGAACAATATTCATTTTCCTCCGTCAAAAAGCGGCAATGCGCTGTATTGTTTTCCCTGTCAAGCTTTACGCAAAACAATGAAATTGCCTCGTTCTGCGTTGTAAGCATATCATAACGGTTCAGCTTTTTGGGGATTTGAGGGGCAAATGTCACAATAGCATCCGGCATTGGAATGTACAAAACGTCACGTTCATCTGCGGGAAGTAGTTTTTTAGGGAAGTATGCGTCAATAAGCCCAAGAATAAAATATGCCTCTTCCCAAATTAACACCATAATTACAATTGTCAAAAAGATATCATATATATCATATGATTGAAACTCACATAACAGAAAGTAAAACACCGCTCCCAAAGCAAACGTGATAATTGATATAACTATATTATCTTTAATACTTGGTTCGTTTTTGCTTCTTATTAAATGTCCTCCGCAATTTTTGCATTTATATTTGGAAATTCTATTATAAATACTGTATTTTGTGGGTCTATAGGCATGGCAAGTAATTTTGCTTTTCTTCCCGCAGTGCGGACAAATTTTTTTCATAAATATTCGCACTCCATTATGTTTCTTTCGGCAATGCAAAGACAAGGTTTAATCCGTCAGCATTGCGTCCCCCGAATTTTCTTTAAGGGTGTCGGCAGTGCCGTCCTCGATCATTTCCAGCATATGGGGAACAATCTGCGGGTCAAACTGACTTCCGCTGCCGTCCTTCAGCTCCGATTCAATGATCTCACTGCTGAGCGGCTTGCGGTAACATCTTTCGCTGGACATGGCGTCGTAGGTATCCGCAACGCCGATTATCCTTGCCACCAGCGGGATATCCTCCCCCGCCCTGCCCTCGCAGTAGCCGCCGCCGTCATAGCGTTCGTGGTGGAACTTTGCACCCTCGGATATTCCGTTAAGCGCGGTGAAGTTTTTCAGTATTTCAGCACCGATCTCGGGGTGAGTCTGTATGACCTTTCTTTCCTCTGAATCGAGCTTTCCCGGCTTGTTGAGGATATGGTCGGGAATACCGATCTTTCCGATATCGTGGAGCAGAGCAACATAGTAGATATGCTCCTGCTCCTGCGGGGACATACCCATGCGCTTTGCAAGCTCTCTGGAATATCTTGCCACACGTATGGAGTGACCGTTTGTGTATTTGTCCTTAGCGTCGATAGTTCCCGCAAAGGTAAGCAGGGACTGCTCCAGAATGTCCTGATACTCACGCTGTCTGCGCTGTGCGATCTTCACCTTCGCGGCGGAAATGGCTGCGATCGAACCCATTGCGGCAGCCATAAGCACAATCACTGCGCATATCCAGAAAAGCGGATATTCGACAAGCTTTTTGGTTTTTCTTATTTCAAGGCTGCACGCTCCGCCGGATTTTCCGTCGGGATTGTCGGGGTCGATAACTCTCAGGCTGAATTCGTACCTTCCGCCCGAAAGATTTGTATAGCTGACCGAGCCGTTTTTCACGTCACTGACAACGATCTCCTCGTCATCGAAGCCGTCAAGCCTGTAGCCTATGGAAAATCTTGTCGTATCCGTAAAGGACAGCGCCGCAAAGTTCACGGTAACACGCTGCGCGCCGCTGGGAAGTACCATGTCCTCGGGGTGGTCGTAGACCTTTCCGTCCACCACCACGCTGCTTATTATGACCTTTGGAAGCTCGTTCTGCGGAGCGGTAAAGCCAAACACGCTCACGCCGCTTCTTGTGGCAAGATAAAGCTGTCCGCCGTCGAGGCAGTGCCATGTGTTTGCGTTGAGAGAGCCCGACAGACCGTACTCAAAGCCGTATGTGACGGGATTTCCCGTTCCGCCCGCAAGCAGGTCTTCTCTGTCCGCGGCAAGTATGCCATTGTTCTGGAGCAGCCAGAGCGTGCCGTCAATGAGGTAAAAGTCGAATATGCTTCCCGCGCCCTTTTCAAGCGCGTCAAGCTTTGTGAAAGAGCCGTTGTCCATGTAGTAAAGGCTGCTGCCCGCGCTGATGAAGTATCCGCTTCCCGTGTCGTCCTTTAGCATACGCAGAACCACGCCCTCGGAAAGTCCGCTGTCGAAGCTGTGGGAGACTACCTCCCCGCCGTCTTTCAGCTCGTAGATACCTCCGCCGTCGCTGCCCGCAAAGACAGATCCGCTGTCCGTTTCAAGCAGGGACAGTATGGCGGGGTACTCGAAATCTGTAAAGCTTTCCACCTTGCCGTCCTTGATAAAGCTTACGCCGTTCTGCGTACCGACGGCGATAGTACCGTCCTTAAGCTCCAGCAGAGTTCTCGCCCTGTCACCCGCAAGACCCTCCGCGCTGCTGTAAACGGTGGTTTCGCCGCTTTTCGGATCCAACATTACAACGGGAGTGTCCGAATAGGAAGCCGTCCAGATACGTCCGCGGCTGTCGGCGATAACGTGTCTTACGCGAATACCGTCCAGCATTTCCGTAAGGGGACTTTCCTGTCTTGTCCAGTCCTCGCCGCAGACAATAACGCCGCTGTCCGTGCCGATATACTTTAGTCCGCCGCTGACAGCCACCGCGTTGAGAGCAATGCCGTCAAGCTCCGCGGCTGCGTTGGGAGAGGAATAGCAGCCCACAGAGTACCTTACGATACCCTCGCTTGTGGAAGCAAGCCAGATGTTCCCCTCATAATCTATATATGCGCTGTTGAGGGAAACTGCTCCCTCGCTTTCACTGAATTCCTTGACCGTTCCGTCGGGGTAGATTATCCCGAAGCCGTGCAGACCGCTCACCGTCATTGCGCCGTCGTCCATCATTCTCATGCTGTTGTGAGTGATAACGCTTTCCGCGTCGAATATCTGTACGCTTACGCCGCCGTCTAAGTTCACGGAATCAAAGCTGAGACGCGCTATCTTGTTTCCCGCGCTGCCCAGCCATACGTCTCCGTTTGAGCCCGACGCAACACTGTAGACCGACTCGCCCTCGCCGAGAAAATCCTCGCCCGAAGCAATGCGGATAAGCTTTCCGTCGTAAACGACCGCGCAGCCGCCCGAGCTTTCCGCGCCCCAGACCCTGCCGAATTTATCCACCGCAACGGAATAGACCGTCTGTCCCGAAAGCTCGGGAATGTCGTAAATGCGCATTGTACCCTCGTTTATCTCGGCGATACCCGAATTGGAGCAGGCGTAGATAACGCCGTCCGCGTCCTCGGCAAAGCCTCTTACGCAGAGAAACGTGTCCTGCGGCTGACCGTCGGGCTGGGTAATAATGCCGTTTTCGTACACGAACACACCCGCGTCGTTAGTGCCTATCCAAAGTTTTCCAACCGAGTCCTCGAAAAGCATTCTCACCGAGGAGGAGGGCAGGATACCCTCGGTGCTGAAATTGCGGAATTCCGTACCGTCGTAGCGGATAAGACCGCCGTAGCTGCCGACCCAGATATAGCCGTCCGCAGTCTGCAAAACGTCGTTCGCCTCGCCCGTGGGCAGACCGCTGCGCTCGTTGAAAACCGTCCTGACATAGGGAAGCTCCTCCGCGGACACAGACGCCGCGCAGAGCGAAACAAATACTATCGGAATAATCAAAAATATCAAAAATCTTCTTATCACGCCGCTCACCTCATCTTGATAAGTGGTAATGCCTGAAAACATCAATCATATTATTTTACCATCTTTCCTGAATTATTTCAAGCACCAATATGCACAAAATACGTCAAAAACAGGGCGCGGCGGTTGGCTAAAGAGTATTTACATAAAATATGTATAAAAAATTGTTACTTTTTCACAATTTTTTGTACGGATATTGTTCAGTCGGATACTTGAAAAAAATGTGCAAATCTGCTACAATGTTAATATGAATGAAGTATGCCCTCTTGTCGGAAATTTGAACAAGCTTTGCAAATCACGGCTCGGAGGGACATCTCGTTTAAAATTATTAGGAAATGAGGTTTTTATATGAAATTGAAAAAACTGCTGGCTGCCGTAACTGCGGCTGCGCTGGCGGTAACTACTATGGCTGTCACGAGCTTTACGGCAAGTGCGGACGATGCCCCGATCTATTCGGCAACGCTTAGCGCTACAAACGGTTCAACATGTTATGTTCCGATTTCCGGTGTGGACATGGATAACGTTTCAAAAGTTGTCGTATCGTTTGACTCCGAAACAGCAATAAACGGAGGCGGCGGGTATATGTCCGGCGATAACTGGACAAACATTGCAAATAACTTTAGCTGCGCTGCTAACGGAACATCTGAATGGGAGATAGACGTCTCATCTGCCAAACCTACCGGAGATATTCAGGTTCAGCTTTGGTATATAGGCGGAGAAGGAACGATCTCAATAACAAAAGTTGAATTTCAGGATTCTGACGGTTCTGCCGTAGACACGATCAGCTCGCCTTTTTCGACTGCTATTACAAAAACAGAAACCGGTTCTACATCTGTAGAAGCAATAGCCACGGTTGACTATACCAAGGTTGCAAAGGTAGAAGTTGACGTTGAAAGCTCCACCCAAAAAGGTACCAGCGCAAAAGTTGGTATCAATCAGAATGACGAAGGCAACTGGAAGGACAGCGGAGACATCAAAGTAAATGACGGCGCTGCCCCTTGGACAGAAACTTGGAGCATCACAGGTCTTAACGGCTGTGTTCCTTCTTCGCTTCAGGTTAGTTTCTACAGCATAGACGTTGGACAGGTTCTTTCTGTAAACGCTATTAGATTTATTGACGGAGACGGCAAGGTTTTACACTCTGTTCCCGGCGGAGCTGCTTCCGAACCCGGTGAAGTTTCCGTAACCGTAACTCCTGCAACCGCAACTGTTAAGGCAGGCGAAACTGTTCAGCTGGAAGCAGCTGTGACAGGCAAGGACGACGCAGTAGTTACATGGACTTCGACAGACACAGACATTGCTACAGTTAACGCAAGCGGTCTTGTTACAGGCGTTGCAAAAGGCTCGTGCGATATCAGAGCTCTTGTTGACGGTAAATTTTTAGGGACACCTACTTCTTTCTCAGTAGTTACTGTTAACGAAGAGAGCGGCTCGGACGAAGTCGATACCAGCGGCTGGAAAATTGCAGCTAACGGATTTACCCCAAGCTGGGGCGGCTGGAAAAGTGTTGAAGGAACCGAAGGCAAGCTTGATTTTACCTGCACGATACAGGATATTATGGACGCTAACAAAATAACCGATATTGCTGATTTCGGCGGTTTTATCGCTCAGGCTTGGGGTGTTCCTCTTGGCGACAAGGTTTCATATGCAATACGCATTGAAGCGGCTGACGGTACTGTAAAAGCTAATGACACCGGTACATATACCGTTGTTGTAAACGGTGGAACTGACACTAACAAGGACGACCCCAATTATTCATTAAAACAATATCAGACAACTGCAGCCGGAGGAACTCTTGAACTTGCTCCTACCGATGTAGTTAAGATAGTTATTGCAAGCGGCACTACTATTCCTACATTCCCGACTACAGAACCCGATCCCATTGACCCTCCCGCTGCTACAGGAACTGTTCTTTGGGAAGGCAACCAGACTATAAGCTGGACTGAAGGCGATAACGTTCAAATCGCACCTGCAAAATTTGCAGACATAAAGGCTGGCGATACGCTCAAGTTCACAATTACCTGCGATGCAAATTCTCAGCTGAAAATCGCGGCTTTGACAGATGGCTGGCCCGAACTTACAGGTCCTAATCCAGATCCTGAGTGGGGCGTTGTAGCCGTAAGCGGAACTTCTTACAGCTTTGTTGTAAACGCTGATGACGTTGCATCACTTAAAGAGTTCGGTATGGTTGTTGCAGGTCAGAATGCAACTGTAACAAAGATCGAGCTTGTCCCCAAAGCAACTCCCAAGCCCCCCGTTGACCCCACACCCGACGATCCTACACCCGATGATCCCACACACACTCACACCCCCGCTACAGTATGGAGCAGCGACGCAACAGGTCACTGGCACGCTTGCTCAGGCTGTGACAATAAGCTTGATTCCGCTGCTCACACAAGCGACGACGGAACAATTACAGCTCCCGCTACAGAAACAACAGCAGGCACTAAGACCTACAAGTGTACCGAATGCGGATATGTTATAAAGGACGAAACTATCCCTGCAACAGGCACAAGCAATACACCCGATCCTTGGGTTCATTATTCGAGTGCAACTGCACCCGTTATCCCCACATCCGGAGTTAACAACAGCACTGCTCCGACTATAAACGGCAAGGACGGCTGGGAGGCTGTTGCCGCAGAGATCACAGCTGCTTCCGACGGCGACAAGCTCGTTGTTGATATGAACGGCGCAACAAAGGTTCCTTCCACTGTCTTCAAGGCTATCAAGGGCAAAGACATTGACCTTGTTCTCAACCTGAACAGCAGCATCAAGTGGACTATTAACGGTCTCAGCGTAACAAGCACAAGTGCTATTGATTTCGACGTTACCAAGAACACAAAGCACATTCCCAATGAAGTAGTTGACAAGGCTGAGGGTTCGCACAAGAGACAGATCTCCCTTGACCATAACGGAAGCTTCGGCTGCAACGCAGTTATGAGCTACGATGTTGGCACTCAGTACAACGGACTTTACGCTAACCTCTTCTACTACAACCGCAAAGCAAAAGAGCTTGAACTTATCGACTGCAGTCCTATCTCCGGCGGCAAAGCGAACTTCGTGTTCACTCACGCTTCGGATTACCTCATCACTATCAGCGATGAGCCTCTCGGCGACTACGAGGACGTTTCCTCGGCAGCAGGAATTGCTTCCGACAACAGCGGCGTAAACAGCATTGCGTTCTGCTCAGTTCTTGCAGTAATTACTCTTGCTTTCGGATTCGTTATTTACAAAAAACGCAGACATAACTAATACCAATAACTAAAGGCTTCCGCTCTTATGGGCGGAAGCCTTTTTCTTTTATTGACAACCGTGTGCGGTACAGATCAATATCCGCGCTTATCCATTGTCCTTACCAGATAAACAAACTCGTTTTTGTACTCGTCGCTCTCGTATCCGTTTGCTTCAAGCATTTCAAGTATCTGTCCGCAGCTTGCCGTACCGCGGTATTCGCTGCCCCTGAGTACCATTCCGAACTCCGCCGCCGCTGCCGCAAAGGTCATGTTTGCGGGCATTTTCTTGGTGTAGCTCTCCATTGTAACAGGGACTGCAAGAAGCTTGCTTGTGTCGCCGTCAGGCTGCTTGTAGCGCAGAGATACCGTCAGAAGCTCGTTTTTGTTGCCTGTGACCGTGTTCTGCTGATATTTCAGCTCCGCTTCGGGAATGGACGTTCCGCTCTCGTTCAAAACGATCTCATACAGCGCGGTAACAGTGTGACCCGCTCCGATCTCGCCCGCGTCCTTGGTATCGTCGGCAAAATCCTTGTCGGCAAGAGCGCGGTTCTCGTAGCCTATCAGACGGTATCCCGATACATTTGCGGGGTTGAATTCCACCTGAATTTTAACGTCCTTTGCCACAGTGTAGAGCGTTCCGCTCATTTCCTCAACAAGGACTTTTTTCGCTTCAAGCTCGCTGTCAATGTAGGAATAGTTGCCGTTGCCGTGGTCTGCAAGAGCCTCCATGCGGTTGTCCTTGATGTTTCCCGTACCGAAGCCCAGTACCGACAGGAAAACTCCCGACTCCCGCTTTTCCTCGATAAGCTTTGTAAGCTCCTCCTCGCTGGACAGACCCACGTTCAGGTCTCCGTCCGTAGCCAATATCACGCGGTTGTTGCCGTTCCTGATGAAGTACTTTTCCGCAAGCTCGTAGGCGCGGTTTATTCCCGCTTCGCCGTAGGTAGAGCCACCCGCTTCAAGACTGTTTATGGCTTCCTTGATTTTTTTCTTGTCCTCGCCGCTTGTTCCCGTAAGGACAACCTTTTCCTCGCCCGCATAGGTTACGATGGAAATTCTGTCGTCCTCGGTGAGAGTGTCCGTCAGCATGGTGAACGCTTTCTGCACCAGCGGAAGCTTATCCTCCGAGAACATAGAGCCGCTCACGTCTATCAGGAATACCAGATTGAGAGGTTCGCGCTCCTCGCGCTGAATTTCCTCCGCTTTCAGTCCCACCAGCAGAAGCTTTGTCTCGCTGTTCCAAGGACAGTCGGAAAGCTCCGTAGTAACCGAAAACGGGTCGTCTGTGGTAGGCTGAGGATAGCTGTAATCAAAATAGTTGATAAATTCCTCAATACGCACCGCTTCGGGATTGACATTGCCGCCGTACTCTATCATTCGGCGCACATTTGCGTAGGAGGCTGTATCAACGTCCACGGAAAAGGTTGACAGCGGATTTGCCGCCACGGACTTGTAGCCGCTTTCGATAATGCTGCTGTACTCCTCGGTATTGAAGTACTCCTGATAACTGTAGCTGTTCTCTCTCCATGCTCCCGCGCCAGATGTGTTGCCTGTGGGGTAGGTGTCGTCTGCGTTCGCTTCAAGTCCGACTATTCCCCCGTCAACGGTATTACCATCGGCGTGCTGGAGAACTCCGCTGTTGTTTCCCTGCGGAACATAATCGTTGATGGTTTCCTGCGGAGCATAATCGTAGCTGTCAGCGGCAGCTCCTCCTGCGTCGCCGTCGTAGCTGTCATAGTTGTCATATCCGCGTGTCGTTTCGTAGTAGGCCCCGTCGCTGCTTCCGCTGTCCATTGCACCTGAGCTGCACGCTGAAAGCATTCCCGCAACGGTCAGTATTGCCATTACCGAGCAAACAAATCTTCTTCTGTTTTTCATAGTAAATCCTCCTTAACTGTTAATGTCCTGCATAACGCCCATGAAAAGCGTTTCGCCGGAAGCTGTTTTTATTTCGTACATAAACGGTCTGTCAACGATAAACTCGACCGGTTCTTCCACGGGCATTACCCCTCCTGCGTCCATTGTAACGAGCGTCGCAGCGGCGGCTTCCGTGCCCTCCTCGTCGCAGATTATCTTTGCCGCTTGGATTATCTTGGAAATGTAAAGGTTTGCGTCCTCATCGTCTGTGATACCTCCGAAGCTTGCGGCACCTGGGTCAAACGCCTCCCGAACGCCGAGACGTTCAAACATTTCAAGCAATGAACCACCGCTTTCGCACTCGAATTTCGGCATAGACAGCACAACCTTTTTCTCCTCATATCCCGTCTCAAATTCGGCGTTAAGCTCGTCAATGCTCATCTCCGCAATAAGGTCTGCGATCCGAGCGTTCTCGTCCAGCGGCAGATACACCCGCATATAAGAGCCGTCCGTGTAGGGCAGCGTCACCGACTTGAAGCTCTTGCCCTCGCCGTACTGCAAATGCTCTGCCATGTACATTGTAGGCACTTGTACCGTACCGCTTTTACCGTAAAAGTCGCGGTCATGGGTAGATTGTTTATCAAACTTCCAAACCCACTCGTTTTTGAAGTACAGCGCGTTCACCAGCGCAAGCCGAGCCTCCTCGGAAAGCGGGCTGTTCAGCAGCTGCGGTATCATTCCTTTGGTATTTTTATCCACCCACTTGTTGAGCTTCTTCACAAAGCCGTCCGAAGATAAGTTCTCGGTGAAATGCTCCGCGGAGAAAACTTTCTTTAAGGTGTCGCTGTAGCCGTCGTTCAGACCTTTCAAACTGTCTGACAGCCAAGCCGAATTTGCCGTGGAGATAGTTTTTGAACCGTCAAGCTCCGCTATTATCCCGCCGCAGTCGGCAAGCATATCCTCTTTCGTGCCGTAGCCGAACAGGTCGAGCAGCTCCTTTTCCGTTGCAGACCCGCTGTCCGCCCCCGCAGCCGCCATACTCAGCGCAAGCTTCGCGCTCAGCGGCGATATAACGAAGCTGTCCTGCTCCTTGAGATATTCTTTCAGAAACGCTCCGTTGAAGCTGCCGAAAATCTCCTCTGTGGAGTACACCGCTTCGGCATGAGAGACCGATGTCTCCGCACTCTCCACGGGGATCATATCCTGATTGTATGTCGTCCCGCACGAGGAAAAAATCCCCGCGCCCGTTACGGCAGCGACTGCCGCTGCCAAAAATTTTAGTTTTTTCATTTTATCACCACTTTCACTTAACGTCCGTGATAACGCCCATAAACAGGGTCTCGCCCGACGGGGATTTTACCGTGTAGAGGAACGGACGGTCAACCGTAAGCACGATCGGATCGGGATCTGCGTGCTGCAAAACCGCAATTCCCATTGTAGCCGCAGCAGCCTCCGTACCCTCCTCGTCGCAGATTATTTTCGCGCTCTGAATCACGTCCGAGATAAAGAGCTTTTCCTCCGAGGTAATGCCGCTGAAATCCGCTAAACCCTCGGTAAAGCAGCTTTGAACTCCCAGACTTTTGAACATATCCACAATCGAAGCCTTGTAGTCGCACTCAAAAGGCGGCATGGTAAAAGCAACCTTTTCATTGATGTAATCCGGCTTTAGCGCCTCCGAAAGCTCCTCCTCAGACATTTCCGCGATAATGTCGGTGACAAGCTTGTTTTCGTCTGTCGGCAGGAAAATTCTCATGGACGAACCGTCCGTGTAGTTCAGAACGACCGACTTGAAAGTCTCCCCCGCCGAGTAGGGCATATCCTTGGTCACCCTCATTGCGGGAGCGTTCTTGTTGTAGCCGTCTGTGCCGTAAAATCCCCCCGGATACCTGTCGCCGAACGGTTTTTCCCACTTGTTTTTGAAGTACAGCGTGTTCACCAGCGCAAGCCGCGCGTCCTCGGACAGCGGTTCGCTAAGCATTTGCTGTATCAAGCCGTTGGTGTTTTTCTCCACCCAGCCGTTCAGCACGTCCACAAAGGCTTGGGAGGTCAGGTCGCATGAAAAGCTTTCCGCGCTGAAAATATCCGTCAGACCGCTCCTATAGTCGGGATTCAGCTCCCCCGCCATGTCGGAGACCCACACGGAATTTTTCGCGGACAGACTGCCGTCCTCCCGGTTCAGCTCCTCTACAAGCTTTTTGCTGACCTCGGACATCTCCGCTTTGCTGCCGTAACCGAACAGTTCCAAAAGCTCCTTTTCGGTGGAGGAATTCTCCCCCGCTCCCAGAGCAGCCATATTCATGGCAAATTTCGCGCTTGCGGGAGATATCACAAAGCTTTCGCCCTCCCGCGCCGCGTATTTCAGAAATGCGGCTTCAAAGTTTTCCATGCTTTCAAAGTCCACCTCCGCGTCGTCGGTATCCGTTCGGGACGTTTCCGCAGAATCGGGACTGCCAGCCGCTGAAATACCGTCAATCGTTTCCGACCAAGCAGAAGTTGTTTCCTCTGCCGCAAGACAGGTGACCGTCTGCACCTCGTTATCCCATGGTGCATGACACCCTGTCAGCGCAAGTGTGCAAGCCAGACCCGCAGTCAGCAAAGCTTTTCTTTTCATAAAGTTAACCGTCCTCTCTCAGTTCATGCCATTTTTTAACAAGTATATCCGCGTCCGCGCTGTAGGAAAATTTCATGCGATCGTAGAAAAAGTCGTCAATGCCGTTCTGCGGGTAGATAACGTCCGCGGCGGACTCGTCGTCCAAAGTCACCCAGCCGTTGTGGAAAATCATTCCGCCGTCCAGAGTGAACTCTATCTGAGGAGCATTCTCGAAAGCAAGACTGTATCCGTCTCCGTTTACAGTCAGCGGAAGCAGATAGCTTCGGTTTTCAAGCAGCCTGTATGGAGTCGCGCTCTCGACCGTGATATTTTCCGTCTCGCGGGTATCGGCGTTCTCGGCGGTAAGCTCGTAGCAGACCGTCCCGCCGCGGCTGTAGGCTCTGTCCACATAGGCGTTCACGATAATGTCCGTGTGTATCAAAACGTTTGCCTCAACAAAGAAATCGTCTCCCGCCGTCTCACCCGTCGGCATATCCGCGGCAGCCCCCGCAGGAGCAAGGCTAAGGCTTTCGTACAGCACCGTTCCCCCAAAAGCATTTTCGTCTGACATAACAGTTCCGACTGCGCCTCCGTCAAAATCGGAAGCGTCATAGCCGTTTTCCTCGTCGGCAGCAGCTTCCTGCATAGCGTTTGGAGAAGCGTTTTCTGCCTTGTTAAACATACTGCCTCCATCGGAAGCCATGTTGGAAGTGTTCGCACCTCTGAACGCCACAGGAAGAATTATCAATACAGCCGCCGCAGCCAACGCCGTCCGTACAGCAATTTGTCTGAATGTAATTGATTTTTTTACGGGACTTGAAGTCACGCCGCTGATGTCCTCGGCGTTCTTTTCGTCAAGACCGCGCTCTATGCGCTCCCAGAGAGCGTCCATGTCGGGCGCATTCTGTTCCGCATGAGCCTTGTACAGTTCTTTTATCTTTTTATCGTTAAATTTCATACCGACTGCGCCTCCCCGACAAATTTTTGCAGCTTAGACACTGCGTTTCGGTACTTCCATGTGACAGTACCCAGCGGCTTTCCGAGAATTGCCGCTATCTCCCTAAAGGTAAGCTCCGCGAGAATGTGCATATTGACTATCTCCCGCTCGCTTTCCTCCAGCTTCTCCAGAGCCTCCGCAACTGCCATGTTTCCCGTAACCGTTTCCTCGGTGGATAAGCTGTCGGCAGGCTCGGCAGGAGCGCCCTCCTCGGTATCCGCGTTAAGCGAAAGCTGTTCACGGCTTTGCTTTTTCAGATAGTCCAGAGCCATGTTTCTTGCTATTGTGACCAGCCAGCGCTTGTGCTTTCCTCCGAAGCAGTAGGTATCGGCTATCCGCCACAGCTTCAGGAAAAATTCCGACGTAACGTCCTCAGCGTCGTGGCTGCTGCGAAGTATCTGGTACACGCACTGATATATTGTTTTTCCGTATTCCTCGTAAATTTCTTTCAGACCCTGCTTGTCGCCCTGCTGTATGAGCGTTATCCTGCGCTCAAACTGCCTGTCCGTCATACCGTTTTCACCCCTTTAAGAAAGTCAAACCGCGATTTCAACGTCCTCTGAATATAATACTGTTCAGAAGCGCGGTTTTTATGGGTACAATTTAAACAAATTATAAAAATATTTTTGTTAATAACCAACAAAAAAGGCGTACCCGTTCAAACGAGTACGCCTAAAACAGCTATTTTAAACGATTTTATTAAGTTCTTCAAGAAGATTTTTCTTTGCTTCAAGGCTCTGCATTCCCTTGGAGAAAATGCAGTCCATGCGGTAGCGGATATAGTCCTCGTAAAGCTTTGTGCCGAAAACGTTCTCGTTCAGCAGCTTTGTATAGGAAGCCGCGTCCATGTTGCCCGAAATAACGTACAGAAGCTTTTCCAGAGCCATCATCTTCTTGTCCTCGTCGGACAGATTCTTCGACGCGTGAAGCGCGTTGATATCAACCAGAACGTTTCTCTTGTCGGAACGGATAGTATAGCCGTTCGACTCCAGACCGCCGAAAACGCGGATAATGTTGGTCTTGAGGGCAGGTCCCGCAAACGGGAACAGTCTCAGCGGCAGGTCTTCCTCATTGACGTCAACATAGATAGCCTTATCGCTTGCAGGAGCAAGGATTACCTTGTAGATGTCCGTGAACCAGTAGTCCGTGCCGTCCTTGTAGGTGACAGGGTACTTGTAGCCCTTCATATCGGAACTGAGAGCAAAATCCAGTACAGGCTCGCGTCCCGCGGTGTAGTACTCGTCGTGGTTGGCAGCGCACTTGTCCGAAACGATCTTTGTGATCTTCTGAACGGTAAACTCGCCCATATCTATCTTGTCGCCGTCAAGGAACGTTCTCACGCCGTCAAAGGTGTTTTTCTGCAAGTCCTCGGCAAAGCTCGAAGCGCGGATATAGTCCTTATTGAACTTGCTCATCACGTTGACCATAACGTTGTCGTTGATAAGACCGTCAGCCTCGTTGTAAGCGTAGTTGTCCATTACGCACTTTTTCAGCGCGCTCTTGAGAGCGGTCTCCTCGTCCTTTTCAAGACCTGTAAAGGCAAAGCGGTCGTAGACCTGCTCCATCATCACGTCGAGAGGTATCTCACCGCCGATATACTTGAAACGGTCGTTGTTCAGCAGTACAGCCATTTTCGGCAGTATCTTCTGCTTGGCGGTCTCGCCGGTGGTGATCTTGTTGGACATCATTCCCAGACAAACAAGGAACTCAGCGTAGTCCTTCATGATCTCCTGCTCGTTGAGGTAGTTGAAGAAATAACCGTAAACATAGCCCGCGAAAAACTCTTTAAGGCTGTTGAACAGATCGGGATTCTTGCCGATCTCGGCTATGTACTTATCCTTGAAAGCGGATACCTCGTTCACGGCGATGGATTTTTTCCCGCCGTTGAGAGCGGTAAGCTGTTTTTCTTGACCCTTGAAGAAAAGCTTCAGATATGTACTGTAGCGCGGTTCCTTTGCGCCGCTGCGCTTATCCTCGCAGAAAGTCCAGATAAGGAAAGCCCTGTGCATATTCTTGACCGCGTCGGAAGAGCTTTCAACCAGATTTTTCACGTCGATATCCACGTTCTGACCGAACTTGGAGTTCTTGTTGAAATCGGCGAGAATTTTCTCGATCTCCTCCTTAAAAGCGGCATAGGCGGGGGATTTCTCCATGAATATGACCGAATCAAGGATCTCCGAACCCGCAACCGTCAAATCGAAAACGACACTCATCATCTGCTCCGTTTCTCAGCGGCACAAGTTTTTTGACTTTCCGCTCCGTCCGCCGCTGTGGACAAAGCTTTTATGCAAAAAAATCAAACTCCGTAAACCTTACGGTATTCGATCATTTTTTCCAGATACTCACTGCCGGGGACAACGCCGTCCCTTATCGCGTCAATAATATCGTTCATAGTCACAATGGGGTAAATGTTCACGCCGAACTCGCCGCTTACCTCCTGAACCGCGGATTTATCGCCGTTCAGACCCTTTTCCATGCGGTCGACCTGAATAACCATTGCGGCAACGTCAACATTTGCGGCTTCTTTAAGCTTGGGCATAACCTCACGCAGAGCCTTTCCCGAAGTCATAACGTCCTCTATGATAACGACCTTTTCGCCGTCCGTGAGCTGTTTTCCCACGATACAGCCGCCCTCGCCGTGATCCTTGGCTTCCTTGCGGTCAAAGCAGTAGTTCACGTCGATACCGAATTTTCCGTACAGCGCCACCGCCGTGGACACCGCAAGGGGGATACCCTTATAGGCGGGACCGAACAATGTATCGAACTCAATGCCGTTGTCATATATGCACTCGGCGTAAAATTCACCCAGTCTGGCGAGCTGTGCGCCCGTCTTGTAGTTGCCCGAATTCATGAAGTACGGCGATATCCTGCCGCTTTTGAGAGTAAACTCACCGAACGTCAGCACGCCGCTGTCCACCATAAATTTGATAAAATCCTGTTTATAACCCATAGAGCCGCTCCTTAACACAATTTTCATAGATATAGGTAAATTATATCATAATTTGCTTCAAAAATCAACACTTAAAACTATAAAAAAAATTGCAATTTTTCTGTTAATATGCTACAATATACAGGTAGCCTCTGCGTGCAAAATCACCCCAAAAGCAAAATTTTGAGGAAATTTATATTTCCCATCTCAAAAGGGAGCATTTCAGAGCGGAAAATTTTTCAAAAATAAAAGGAGCAATCTTACTTATGCGTATAAGAAGAAAAAAATGGGCGCGTCCCGAGCTGGCGGTATGCCCCTACTATATCGAACACGCCGAGGAGCTGAAAGGAAAGTGGAACACAGTTTTCGGGGGCGGTAAGCCCCTCTACGCGGAGCTTGGCTGCGGAAAGGGCTTGTTTGCGGCTCAGGCGGCGTTAAAGTACCCTGAAATAAACTGGCTTGCCATGGACATAAAAAGCGATATGCTTGGAGTTGCCCGCAGGACGGTGCAGAAAAGCTTTGACGAAGCGGACAGAGATGTTGACAATCTGAAGCTCGTTTCCTGCAATATCGAGCGCATATCCGATTATTTCGGCGAAAACGACCGTGCGGACAGACTGTACATCAACTTCTGCAACCCTTGGCCCAAGGACAAGCACAACAAGCGCAGACTTACCCACACCAGACAGCTTATGCAGTACCGCATTTTTCTTGCAGAGGGCGGCGAGATACACTTCAAGACGGACGACGACGAGCTTTTTGAGGAGTCGCTGGAATATTTTGCCGAAGCGAATTTCACCGTAAAGTATCTGACCCGCGACCTGCACGCAAGCGATTACCCCGACAATCTTGTCACGGAGCATGAGAAAATGTTTACCGAGGAGGGAAAGAAGATCAAGTTCCTTATCGCGGTGAAAAACTGAAAGGACAGTTGAAATGAAAAGTAAAACAAATGTAACAAAGCGATTATTATTTCTCCCCCTTTATGCGGCGGCGGTGATCTTTATTTCATTTATCGGCGTTTTCATATCAAAGGGTCTGAATGATTACAGCATCTATAAAGCCCACTCGTGGATCGAAATCGATGCGCGCTTTTCCGGCTCGGAAGCATACCAAAAGCTTGAAAGCAGACGTACAGCCAACGGTCATCATCACACCTTTCATGTCACCCGATACAAATGGGAATACTGCTATGAGCTGGACGGAGAGCAGTATTACTTTACTATAGATAACAACCAAAAAAGCGAGCCTGAAAATCCCGTCAGAAAAATCATTGCGGCTGAGGACGACCACTCACTGCACCTGCTTTACGGCAGCGGCGGAGTTTTGATATTCATGCTTGTATTATCTGCGTTCATAATAGCTTCGGTAATTTTTGCCGCGCTTTGTATCACGATAAAGATATCGCGCAAAGCTAAGCATAAAAACGACGATTACGAAGCATATACCGACGATACATAAAAAAAGCAGGAGAAAGGCTGAGCCTTTACCCTTGCCGTCATAATTTGACGGTAAGGGTAATTCTCTGCCGAGACGAAAGATACTTCCGTACCGTTATTCGCCTAACGCTCTCCTGCTTTTTTATTTTTGACATTTACTGTTCGGCTTCGCTGTTTTCAGCGGTATCTCCGCTGTCGGGGACAGTCCCCGGTATCTTTTCAAGCTCGCGGAATATCACCGACGCAAAGCTGCACACCGTAAGGTTCATAAAAGCAAATCCCGCAAGAACAAGCAGTATCATAGTCTGAAACGACCACAGCATTACCGCCGCTTCAAACGCAACGATGACTGCCAGCAGAAGCGATCGCAGGAAATACCTCATGCTTATACGAAAGGAATTTTTCAGGCTGTTCAGGATCGTGTTCTCGTACCGCGCCAGAAGCGGGTAAACATACAGCAGCGAGAAGCCGAACACATACGCCGCGATTATTCCCGTTATCAGGAACAGAAGCGAATTTTCCTCGGCTGCGCTGAACATCTGGAAATCCAGCCAGACCGCCCACACGCATATTGCCGTGATGAACGTCATAGGTATCCCCTGCTTCAGATTTTCCTTGAACGCCTTGAAGAAGTCCCGTCCGATGTAGCCCTCGCGCCCCTCGGCGATACGCAGCGATACCGACGAAGCCGCGATCGTAGACGCGCCTATCGTCACTATCGGCAGACTGCAAAGTATCCACAAAAGATTGAGAGTCACCACGTCCGTAAGTCTGCTCATAAACCTGTACAGCTTACTGTCGGGACTGAAAAAACCTGCCATAAGCGTATTTCCTTTCAAGAAAAACGGGCGCGCCCGCAGCATTGCAGCGGCAGAACGCGCACCGAAAATTTTTAATTAGCCTTTCGTGCAATCCTTATGCCAAAACTTTTTCTCGTCTCGGAAGAACAGCACGGTTACTCACTTTAGACGGCGGCATGCATAATGGCTCAGCCATTTCTTACAGCGTCGTCAAGACCCTTTCTTCTTTCAGCTTCGCCGAGAGAATATGCCTTGCACTCGCCGGTGGGGTCGTACTCGTTGCACTTCTGGATCATTTCGGCAACTATCTTGTCGTACTCATCATCGGACTTAGCGTAGATCGCCTGCCATGAGTAAGTGGTTACGCACTTTGTTACCTGCTTCCAGATAACCTTCAGCTCGTCGGACTGAGGCGAAATGCTGAATGAAGTACCGAGCAGTACCTTATAGTCGCGGTTGTTCATATACTCCTGAGCGTTGTAAGCGTTATTGAACTCTCTCCAGTCATTGAGAATGTCGTAGTTAAGGTTTGCGCGGCGGCTTATCCAGTTCTCGCAGTTGTAGGTGTCGTTGGCGGATTCGGGGTTCTTTGCGTCTCTTGTCCAGGTGTTGTTGTTCGCCTGGAAAGTACCCTCATTAAAGGAAGCTCCGCCCCATTCGCTGGGCATCATAGTACCCTTTCTGTCCTTATAGGCAAGCTCGCCAAGCTCGGTAAAGCAGGTGTTGCCATCGTCGTCGTAGTACCAGCACACGTCCTTGGGTCCGTACCAGTATGTGAGGTATCCCTCGGGAGTTGCAAGGTAGTTGAGGATAGCCATGCAAAGCTCGGGATATTCAGTATTTGCTCCGATAGTCCAGATCCTGTTTCCGCCCAAAACGTTCATACCTGCGCAGATAGGAGTAGCGTCGTCCGGCATAAGGGGATACATACCTTTGCCTGATTCGAGGTGCTCCTCGCTGTTGTAAAGCTGAGAACCCGCATAGTCAAAGATAGAGAAGAATGTACCGCCTGCCTTTACCTTTTCGGACATCTCCGCATAGGTCTGGGTCATGGAGTCGGGGTCGATAAGTCCTGCCTGATAAAGCTTGTTGAAGAACTTAAGGCTTGTCAGATAGGGACTTCCATCATCAAGAGCATAGTAGTACTCGCCGTTGTCGGGGTTGTAGTGACCGAGACCCATGTCTCCCTCATAGCCCCAGTAGCAGGTAGCGAAGCTCTTTACGTACATTACCATATCGCCGTCCCAGTCGGGCCAGAGGGAAACCGCATATGTTTCGCCGCCTACCTCGTCGGTGGGACATATCTCTTTCATCTTGAGCATAAGGTCGAAGAATTCGTCGATATTTTTTACGGAAGGATATCCAAGCTCCTTGTAGAGATCCCAGCGAACGTCCATGGTATAGATGAACGCCTCGTGATCCTCAATACTGGAAGCAACATTGTGACCGAAACCGTGTACAATGTGTTTGCCGTCTACGGATTCGTTGAGGCTTGCGTTATTTTCAAGAGCCTGAGCCATATGCTCCTTTATGTAGCCGCCGTAATTGTCAAGCAGATCGTCGTCGTTCCAGTCATAGAGCATACCCTCTTTCACAGCGCGGGAATATTCGCTGCCTGCACCCAAAATAACGATATCGCCCAGGTTTCCGGACTCCATACGGGTATCGAACATACCGTCTTTATTATCGGGAATGATGTTAAGTTCAACATTGAACTTTCTCTTCATTACCTCGCCGAACCATCCTGCCTGAATTCCGTTGTAGTTTGCAAGCTGGCTGAAAACGTTCAGAGTGATGGTCTGGTCGCCGTAAAGCTCGGCAAACTCGGCTTTCAGGTCTCTGTCCTCCGCGGGAGCGGATGCTGCTCCGTCATCTGCGGAATCTCCTGCATCGGCAGCGTCTCCGCCGTCTGCGGAATCTCCGCCGCCGTTTGCAGCGGACGTTACCGCAACGTCTGTGGGAGCCTGGATCTCGGAATTTCCGCAGCCCGCAAGCGTGCCCATCAATGCGAGAGAGGTTACTCCCGCAAGAATTTTTTTGATTTTCATACAGTTCCTCCTAAAAATATTTTAAACATGACATACTGTTGTCTTGTTAAGCATGGTATAGTAAAAGCATGGATCAGCCTTTGACCGCGCCAAGCATAAGACCCTTTTCAAAGTATCTCTGCATAAAGGGATATACGCACAGAATAGGAATGATAGTAACCATGGAAATGGTGTACTGAATGATCTTGGTGTTCATCTGTCCTGCAATGGCGACGGTGTCGGAGCTGCTTATGCCGCTCTGCACCATAGCGCTGATGTTGGAGCTTTTTTGCAGATAGATATACAGTCTGTGCTGAAGCGTGAACAGCTCGGGACGGTTGGCGTTGAGGATAAGCGAATCCTGGAAAGAGTTCCAGTGACCCACCGCGCCGAATATGGCGATCGTGGCAAGGATAGGCTTGCTCAAAGGCCAGATGATCTTATGGAAGATCGTCCAGTAGCTTGCGCCGTCCATGTAGGCGCTCTCCTCGATCTCACCGGGGATAGACTCCACGTAGGTTTTCACCAGAATGATGTTGTAGGGCGAAACTATGCCGGGAATGATATACGCCGCAAAGGTGTCGGTAAGACCCAGCGTAGCCATGTTCAGGTACCAAGGGATAAGTCCCGCGTTAAAGTACATGGTGATTACCAGAAAACGGTACCAGAACTGTCTGTGCCACATTTCCTTTTTGGTAACCAGATATCCCGCAAGCGCGGAAACGAAAACCATCAGTGCAGTACCGAGAACAGTTCTGATGAAAGTTATCAGTACGGAATTCCACAGGTCGTTTACCTTGCCCATCTGGATATAGTTGGAAATTGTCAGTCCCTTTGGAACAAGCGTTATCGCGCCCTTAGTGACAAGCTCGTTGTCCGAGATGGTGTTGATAAACAGATAGTAGAACGGGAAAACACAGCTCAGTGTAAAAACAATAAAGAAAGCGTAGTTGATGATGTTGAACACGACGTCGCCGGGAGTCAGCTTTATATGGGTGGTATGCTCCTTGAAGTATTTTTCCTCCTGACGCTTCTGCTTTTTAGTAAGCTTTATATCACTCATTCCGCCGCCTCCTTAAACAATACTTTCGCCGCGTACCGCCTTGGAAACTCCGTTTGCGGCAAACAGCAGGATTACGCTGACGATAGACTTGACCATACCTACCACGGTAGACAGCGGGATAAGTCCCGAACCGATACCTAAATTATAAACGTATAGGTCGAGAACCTGTATCTGCTCGCGGTTTACCGCATTGGAGAATACCAGGTACTGATCCATACCGTTTGAAAGGATATTTGCAATGGACATCAGCAGCAGTACGCAGTAGGTGGGGATAAGCTCGGGAACGGTGATATACCACATTCTGGCAAATCTGCCCGCTCCGTCAACGGTAGCAGCCTCGAAAAGACCCTGATCGATACCCGAAATGGCGGCTATGTAAATGATAGCGCTCCAGCCCACGCCTTTCCACAGACCCCATGCAAGCATTTTCAGCCACATATGATCTTTTTCCATGAGGTAGTTTGTGATAACCTTAGCCTCATCGGGGTGCAGGCTGTTGAGCATGGTATTGATAAATCCGTCGGTTGAGAAGATAGCCAGCGCAAGGGCGTAAACCAGTACCCAGCTTATAAAGTTAGGTATGGTGGTAAAGGTCTGAACGATACGTCTGAAATGGGTGTTCTTGATCTCCGAGAGGAAGATGGCGAAAGCCATAGGCACCCAGCTTGTCAGTATACCGAGACCGCTCATTGCAAGTGTGTTTTTAAGCACATTCATGATGTCCTTTTTGGTGGCGGCTGTCTTGAATATTTCGGTAAACCACTTGAAGCCCACGAATTTGTCCATGGACAGTGTTTCGCCCGACTTATAGTCAAAGAACGCGTATCTCCAGCCGTACAGGGGAAGATAGCTGAATACGAACGCCAGCGCGATTATCGGGAGCATCATGAGGAACAGTCTGAACCTTGGTTCCATATCCAGACCCTCGCCCGCCTCGGCTTTCGGCACAAGGAAAAAGTTTATCAGGGATACCGCGATATAGATTATTCCGATAGCCAAATACACGTACATGATGTTCGGACGTATGAGCTTCATATCATCAAACTTGCCCGATGCGTAGGAATTATTGATAAGACCGTTCAGGATAGGATTTATCCTCAGCACGCCCACAAGCTCAACGGCTCCCGCCGCAAGCGTAAAGAAGCAGCCGATCTTTTTCATGTTCCTGTTGCCCAGCGACATACAGCCGCCCACTATCGCTATAACTGCGGCAACGATTATAAGCGCGGCACAGAAGCTCAGACTTTTGAAAGCGGGTTCAAGCCAGTCCTGTCTTCTGAGCACCGCCTTGAAGGTGCTGAGCATTGATTTATAGGAAATAGCACAGGTGAAAAGGGACATATTTCCGTTAATATTTTGGCTTATTCTTACAGCGTTAAAGGTAGGAAAAAACAGCGCGAAAACATTGACGACCACAGCGCAGCGCATGATCATGTACAGTACGTCGGCGATCTTTTCGGTCATCGTTTTCGGCTCGTAATAGTTTTTGTCTTTTCTTGTAAGCTTGTCGGACTTTTTTGAAAGAGTAACCGCGGAGCTGCTTGCCATTTTGTTAATCAATCCTTTCATAGATGAATTTTACGGCAGGGATATTCCGCCGGAATAAAAAGTATCGGACTGCCGCAAACCATGTTTTTACGGCAGCGACAGCCCGAAAGCATTAAGTCAATTCATGTGTGAAAGTTCCGAGATTACTTTCTCTTCTTGGAAACAACAGCAGCAGCGCCTGCAACAGCCATTACGGAAGCCATAGCTGCAACGGGGAGGTTGCCTGTGGAAGCGGAAGTTGTGGGAGTTGTATCAGCAGCGGGAGCAGCGTCTTCGGTAGCTGCGGGAGCAGCAGCCTCAGCGGAGCCCATGCCGGAAACTGTGAATTCCATCTCTACGGAGTCAGTAGGCATCATATAAGCGAAGAGACCGTCCTCCTTGCCGAGGTCGTCGTTCCAGATATTGCGAGCCTGTACTTGGATATATGCTCCGGTATCCTCGGGAATATAAGCCTCGTCAAAGGTGTACTTTTTCTGACCGTCGATAATAACATTAACGTTAGTAATAGATACGCCTGCGTCAACAGGAATGTCCGTAGATACGAACAGAAGGCTGAAAAGCTCTTCGTCGCTGAGGTCTGCGCCTGTAAGGGAAACCTTGTAGGTTCCGTCGCCTGTGATCTCAACATCTGTGAAAGTACCGTCGATATCTGCGGGTGCGCCGTCCTTGCTGAGCTTGTTAAAAGAATCATAAGTTTCTTTTCCGAAGCTTCCGTCATCCCAAGCATTTCTGAAGATCCAGCTCGGATTTGTCTGAACGCCCAGGTAAGCGTGGTAGGTGTCAGCCGCGGAAACGGGCATTGAAACAAATGTGGAAACAGCCATAGCTGCTGCGGCGATCACGCCGAAAATTCTTGATTTCTTCATAATTATCATTCTCCTTTTTATCAGGTATGCAATGTAAATGATTACATTTACATATACACCCTCTATTATTAACAATTTTAATACAAATCTTACACGGTGTCAATTAACATTTTCACCAAATACTCACATCTCTTTATGGAAATTCACACAAAAATTACCTAATCCCACATGAAATAATTTTGCCTTTACAACATAAAAATACCCAAAAACCGCGTAACATCACAATTTTACGAAAAAGAAAAAATTTCCTTGTTTCATATTGAAATGAGGTTTTTTTTGTGGTATAATAGTATGGATAATTTCATTCCGTGAAACGTGAAAGAGGTAAAGCCATGTTTGTTGATAAGGCTAAAATAAAGATAAAGGCGGGAGACGGCGGCGACGGCGCGGTCTCTTTTCACCGTGAGAAATACGTGGCGGCGGGCGGTCCCGACGGCGGCGACGGCGGCAAGGGCGGCGATATCGTTTTTCTTGTGGACGACAACTTCTCCACGCTGGAGGACTTCCGCTACAAAAGAAAATACGTCGCCGAGCGCGGCGGAAACGGCTCTTCGGGCAACAAAACGGGAAAAAACGCTCCCGACCTTATTATAAAAGTACCCCGCGGAACTCTTATCCGCGAGCTGCCATCCGAAAGGATAATGGCGGATATGTCGGGCAGCGAGCCGAAAATCCTTGCAAAGGGCGGCAAGGGCGGCAAGGGAAACGCACGGTTTGCAACTCCCACAAGGCAGATACCTAAATTTGCCAAGCCCGGATTTTTGGGCGAGGAATACGAGGTCTCACTTGAACTGAAGCTTATTGCGGACGTGGGATTGGTAGGCTTTCCCAATGTAGGCAAATCCACTCTGATATCGGTGGTATCGGCGGCAAAGCCCAAGATCGCAAACTATCACTTCACCACGCTTACTCCCGTGCTGGGAGTTGTCAAGGTCAACGAGGAGAAATCCTTTGTTATGGCGGATATTCCCGGTCTTATCGAGGGCGCGGGAGACGGTGTGGGTCTTGGACACGAGTTCCTGCGGCACGTTGAAAGGTGCAGGCTGATAGTACACGTTGTTGACGTTTCCGGAGTTGAGGGACGCGATCCGAAAGAAGATTTCGAGATAATCAACCGCGAACTGAAAAAGTTCAGCGCCGACCTTGCCGACAGACCTCAGATCGTTGCCGCAAACAAATGCGACATGGCTTCTCCCGAACAGATAAAGGATTTCAGAAAATATGTGGAAAATCTCGGCTACGACTTTTACGAAATATCAGCCGCAACAACTCAGGGTACAAAGCATCTTGTGAACGTTATCGCCGCGGAGCTTGACGCGCTCCCGCCGATAAAGGAGTACGAAGCCGAGCCGCTTACGCCCAAGCAGCTTGACGAGCGTGCGGGCATAGGCGAGAAATTCGAGATAACACGCGAGGACGACGGCGTTTACTACGTTGAAGCTCCATGGCTGGAAAACATCATGCGCACCGTAGATATGGAGGACTACTCCTCATTGCAGTATTTCCAGAGAGTACTCCGTTCAAGCGGCATAATCGACAGGCTTGAAAAAATGGGTATCGACGAGGGCGACACGGTAAATATTTTCGGCTTCGAGTTTGACTTCTTATTTTAATGTACCTGAGGAGAAATTTGTATGGGACTTAATGACAAGCTTAAGAAAAAGAACACGTCAACGCTTTGTGAGGATATTAAGGCAAACTGCGAATGGGTAGTTACGGCTCTTAATTCGTCGGGCTATAAGGCGGACTATACACTTGAAAGCATGAAAGAAATTGACCGTTTTATTGACGAGCAGAGCGGAGAAAACGGCATAATTTCACGTAACAGAGGGGTAATTATTTTTTCATTGGGCTGCTACGTGGGTGAAACCGTTATCCGTCTTTGCGGCGGAAAGTGGCATACCGACGATAACGACCCGCAGGGCGAAATAAACGCTTCTGTCGAGCTTGATAACGGTACGGTCATTTTTCCTATGCAAAGGGTCATAAAAAGATACCAGAACGGCAGCGAGGACGGCATATACGCGTATGTTTACGCGCTTGCGCCGGATAAAACCGAAAATAAAACCGCAGCGCCTTCCGAGATTATCCATACAGCCTGTGAAATGATTGTTTCGATACTTGACTCGTCAGGCTACAAGATGGACTATTCCCTTGAAAGCATGAAAGAAATCGACCGTTTCTTTGACGAGCCAAGCGAAGAAAACGGCAAGTATATGAGCCAAATTCTGGTTTCTCTTTCCTGCTACGTGGGTGAAACCGTTAGCCGTCTTTACGGCGGAAAATGGAACATCGATGATAGCGACCCGAATGGCTATGTAAGCGCGACGGTTACGCTTGATAACGGTACGGTCGTTTTTCCGATGCAGATAGTCTTAAACAGATTCCAGAACGGCAGCGGGAACAGCATATATGATCATGTCTGTGCGCTTTCGCAGGATAAAACAGAAATTACAGCCCTGACGCCTTATAAGGATATTCACAAGGCGGCATTACTGGCGTTTGAAAGGTCGGGCTACAAGGTTGACCATTCCATTGAAAGTCTGAAAGAAATGGATCGGTTTATTGAAGAGCAAAGCGGAAGAGACGGCATGATCTCGCTTAACAGCGGTGCGATCCTGTTTTCTGTGGGCTGCTATATCGGCGCAGTTGTTACCCGACTTTACGGCGGTGAGTGGATCACTGACGATAACGACACGCTGAATGAAATGATCAGGCTTGATAACGGTACGGAAATTTTCTTAATGCAGATAGTCTTAAACAGATACCGGAACGGCAGCGAGGACAGCATATATGATAAGGTTTGTGAGCTTTTACCCGATAAAACAAAATTGTAAAAATAACCTATCTAAGGGGGCGTAAAAACATGGAACTTTGGGACGTTTACGACGAAAACCGCATTAAGACGGGACGCACTCTTGAGCGTGGAAAGCCTGAAGAAGTACAAAAGGGCGAATACCGCATGGTCGTACACGTATGCATTTTCAACAGCAAGGGGGAAATGCTTATACAGCAGCGGCAGCCGTTCAAGCGCAGCTGGAGCGGCAAGTGGGACTTGACGGTCGGCGGCAGCGCGGTCAGCGGAGATACCAGCGTTTCCGCGGCTGTAAGGGAGACCTCTGAGGAAGTGGGCATACAGCTTGCTCCCGACGAGCTGCGGCGTGTGCTGACGATACAGACGGAACGCGTTTTCGACGATATTTACGTTGTACAAAAGGACGTGGACGAGACCGCTCTGAAATTGCAGTACGAAGAAGTCGCACAGGTGAAGTGGGCTTCCGCAGACGAGATAAAGGCTATGATTCGCGAAAAGGTATTTATCCCTTATCACGAGTCGCTTATAGACTTGATTTTCTTTATTAGGAATCACGACGGCACGAGGACTGAACAGGACAAAACAGAGATATAAGGTCTTCTGAAAGGAATGGTCACAATAGATAAACACGACGTAAACCAATACAGTCCGTTGACCCTTGCTTTTCTTGGGGACGCGGTCTACGAACGGCTTGTGCGTGAGCGGCTTGTGCTTACCGCAAATATGCCCGTCAAGAAGCTTCATTCCGAGGCGGTGGAGCGCGTCCGCGCGGCGTATCAGTCGCGGGCTGTGGACGTGATAATGCCGCTTCTCACCGAGGAGGAGGGAACCGTTCTGAAACGGGGACGCAACGCGGTGGGCAACACCGTTCCGAAAAGCTCCAATCCCGTGGAGTACAGGCGTGCCACCGCTCTGGAGACCCTGTTCGGATATTTGCAGCTTACGGAAAATTTTGAAAGAATGGTTGAATTATTCGATATAATATGGTATAATACGGAGTTGTGACCTTACTGCTCTGACGAAAGGACGGTTCTGCGTGAATTACGAGGGAGTTAACATGATAACCTGCGGCTTCGGGAACTGCTATGTTGTCCGCGGCAAGCGCGGGGATATCCTCATAGACACCTGCACAAAGGAATACCGCAATGAGATCGAGACTTGGCTTCATAACTACGATATAAAGATGATCGTCCTTACCCACGGACACAACGACCATATCGGCAACGCGGCGTACTTCTCCAAGCTTTACGGCGCGGACATTGCCATGTGCGTTTACGACATGAAGCTTGCCCGCGACAACAGTTTACATAAGCTTTACAGCATAGGTGCGGTGGGAAAAATCCTTGCGGCGGCTTCTACGAAAACAATGAGGAAGTCCCGTGCGGAAAGCTTTGGGATAGACATTTTTCTTGACGACGGAATGACGCTGGGCGAAGACTTCGGCGCGGACTGCATTGCGGTAAAGCTTGACGGTCACACGAAAGGCTCTTTCGGGGTACTCTGCGGCGGCGACCTCTATGTGGGAGACGCGGCTATGAACTTTATCAGACCGTCTTTTCCGCTGATATGCGAAAGTCCCAAGGCGGCAAGAGCGTCGCTGAACAGGATACGAGAGCTTAAACCGAAAAGGATATTTTTCGGTCACGGAAAGCCGATCGAGTCGGGTACGGAGGAGTACCGCAAAATGTTTATCGGGTAGTCAAAGGACTGCTTTCATATATCTACACAAATATAGTTAAGGAGAGAATTTTTATGTCAGGACATTCCAAATGGAATAACATCAAAAGAAAGAAAGAAGCCACAGACGGCGCAAAAGCCAAGATCTTCACCAAGATCGGACGCGAGATCACCGTCTGCGTTAAGGAGGGCGGCGCAGACCCAAACAACAATGCCAAGCTCCGCGACCTTATCGCAAAGGCTAAGGCGAACAACGTCCCCAACGACAACATCGACCGCGTTATCAAAAAGGCTGCGGGCGGCGGAGACAAGACTAACTACGAAGCAAATATTTACGAGGGTTACGGTCCAAACGGCGTTGCGGTAATCGTTGAAACTCTGACGGACAACAAAAACCGTACTGCGGGCGATATCCGTCACTACTTTGACAAGTTCGGCGGAAATCTGGGTACTACGGGCTGCGTTTCGTTCATGTTCACAAGCAAGGGCATTATTGCCGCTGAGGCAAACGGCATGGACGAGGACAAGGTAATGGAGGACGTTTTCGATCTGGGCGCGTCCGACTTCTCCATGGAGGACGACATTATCGAGATCGAGACCGAACCGAGCGATTTTGCCGCGGTTCGTGACGGTCTTACCGAAAAGGGCTATAAGCTTATTTCGGCGGACATTGAGATGATACCGTCCACCTATACGGCGCTCACCGACGAGGAGTCAATCAAGAAGATGAATCTGCTTCTTGAACACCTTGAGGACAACGACGACGTGCAGAATGTGTATCACAACTGGGATATGCCCGACGAGGACGAAGAGGAATAAAGCTTTACGATCAATCCGTCTGCGGAGATTTTTCCGCGGACGGATTTTTATTTTACCAAATTATTTCTGCATTTACATTCCTGTGGAATTTGTATCGCCGCACTGTCATAAAATTTCAATGGTGGGTTAAACAACATTTTATATTTTCCTTAAAATTTATACCCCGCAGATATTGCAAAATCATGTCGAAAGTTGTATAATGAAGATGTATAAACGGACTATGGATTACACAAATGAAAGGAGAGCTTCCCGACGGAAGCATGATCTGAAAATGTCAATCGAAAGAGTACGGAAATATTTTGAAGAAATAGGAATCGCTGACAAAATCATGGAGCTTCCCGAATCAAGCGCCACCGTGGAGCTTGCGGCTCAGGCACTTGGCTGTACTCCCGAAAGGATCGCAAAAACCATATCCTTTTACGGTGAGGACGGCGTTATACTTATTGTTGCCGCGGGCGACGCAAAAATCGACAACAAGCGCTTCAAGGAGCATTTCGGTCTGAAAGCGAAAATGCTTTCCTTTGAGGACGCGGAAAAGCTTATCGGTCATGCAGTGGGGGGTGTTTGTCCCTTTGCGGTAAATAACGGCGTAAAAATTTACCTTGATAAATCATTAAAACGCTTTGAGACGGTTTTCCCCGCCTGCGGAAGCTCAAACAGCGCGGCGGAATTTACCTGCGCAGAGCTGGAACAGTACGCAAAGCCCGTTGGCTGGGTGGACGTGTGCAAGGGCTGGCGCGACGAAGAAAAGGCGTAATGCTTTTCCCGTGCGCATGAAGATTCAACCGTTTATTTGGAAAGGATTGGTAGATATATGATGTTCGATACCAGTGTGCAGGAGCTTAAATACAAAGTCCTGCGCGAGGTGGCAAGGCTTGCTTTCGAGGACAGGCTTGAAGAGGGACTGCTTGGCATTGCCGAAACGATAGTCCCCGGACCGCTGCCCACAATGCGCTGCTGTATCTACAAGGAGCGCGCTATCGTGAACGAGCGTGTAAAGTTTGCCATGAACAACGGCAAGACAAACAATGTTATAGAAGTGCTTCCAATAGCCTGCGACGAGTGTCCCGTTGACGGCATTCAGGTCACACAGGCGTGCCGTGGCTGTATCGCACACCGCTGCATGAATGCGTGTCCCAAGGACGCAATTAAAATCGAAAACCACAAGGCGGTCATTGACAAATCCAAATGCGTTGAGTGCGGAAGATGTCTTGCGGCGTGTCCTTACTCGGCGATCGTCAAGAGCGAGCGTCCCTGCGTAAGAGCCTGCAAGCCGAAGGCTATCTCTATCGACGAGAACCGCTGCGCTAAGATAGACGACGAGAAATGCATTGCCTGCGGCGCTTGTGTTTATCAGTGTCCCTTCGGCGCAATAAGCGATAAATCCTATATTCTGGACACTATTGAAATGCTCAAAAATTCCGAGAACAACACGAAATACAACGTCCATGCGGTGGTTGCCCCCTCTATTTCGGGACAGTTCTCCGTCCCCCTTGGAAAGGTTGTTTCGGGTCTGAAGCAGCTTGGCTTCAGAAGCGTTATGGAGGCGGCTCTCGGCGCGGACATGGTTGCGTTCAAGGAGGCTTCCGAGCTGGTGGAAAAGGGCTTCCTGACAAGCTCCTGCTGTCCGGCGTTTGTGAAGTACATAGAAACTCAGTTCCCCGATATGAAAGACAAGATATCCCATAACCTGTCGCCTATGGCGGAGATCGCCAGATACATGAAAACCCACGAGCCTAACTGCAAGATCGTATTTATAGGTCCCTGCACGGCGAAGAAAGCCGAGTGCAAAAAGGAAACGGTAAGTCCCTACATCGACAACGTTATAACCTTTGAGGAATTGCAGGCGCTGTTCGACGCGAGAGACATCGCTCTGGATGGTCTGGAATCCGAGCCTCTGGACAACGCTTCCTACTACGGAAGAATTTTTGCGCGCAGCGGAGGACTTTCCGACGCGGTTGCACAGGCGCTTAAAGAAATGGATATTACCGACGACGTTTTCAAGCTGAAAGCCGCGGTCTGCGACGGCATAGACAATTGCAGGACCGCTCTGCTGAAAGCTCAGAAGGGCGTCGGAGGAGAGAACTTTATAGAGGGTATGGCTTGCATAGACGGCTGTATCGGCGGCGCGGCGTGTCTTACACACGGACCTAAAGACAAGCTTGCCGTTGACAAGTACGGAAAGGAGGCTGCCGAAAAGAGCATACGGGACGCTATCTTCGTTCTCGAACTCTAACGGGGAGCCCCCGCTGGCTGAGTCACCCCCGCAGTCAGAAACAGGTTATTTTTACTTTACGGCTGCCCCCTCAAGGGGGCGGGTAGGTTTACGGCATTTTTTGTGGACGGACAGCCGTCCCGAATGAATTTATACAAATTTTTTACGAATAGGGTGTTGAATTATGAATGTGTATGTTTGCGTTGGAAGCTCCTGCCACCTCAGAGGCTCGTACAAGATAATCGAGCTGATGAAAGAAAATATCGAGAAAAATCATCTTGAGGACAAGGTGAATCTGTCGGCAGCTTTCTGTCTGGGAAAATGTACCACAGGCGTTACCATTAAGGTTGACGACGAGGTGGTATGCGGAGTTTCTCCCGAAAACTTTTCGGAGATATTCGGCAAATACGTTATGGAAAAGGTACAGGCGTAAGTCTCTGCAAAAACGGTGTGAAGCCGAATATTGAATTTTTATCAGTGAAAGGATATTGAACGGTATGACGGGAAATGTTAATTATCTCCAGTTAAAGACCTCGGATTGCAGGAACTGCTACAAGTGTATAAGGCACTGTCCTGTTAAGTCCATCAAGTTTTCGGGAAATCAGGCGCATATTCTTATGAACGACTGTATCCTCTGCGGTACGTGCTATGTGGTCTGTCCCCAGAACGCAAAGCAGATCAAGAACGACGTTGACACGGTAAAAAGCGCTATCGCGGACGGCAAAAAGGTCATCGCGAGCCTTGCGCCCTCCTTTGCCGCAAACTACGGCGTGGGAATTACCGCTATGTCAAACGCTCTGAAAAAACTGGGCTTCAATTCCGCGGAGGAAACCTCTATCGGCGCGGAGATCGTTAAAAAGCAGTACGAGAAGATCCTCGCCGAGGGAACTTCCGACGTGCTTATTTCCTCCTGCTGCCACACGGTAAACACGCTTATCCAGAAGTATTACCCCGACCAGATCGTACACCTTGCACGCGTTCTGTCCCCCATGCAGGCGCACTGCAAGCGTATCAAGGAAGAAAATCCCGACGCCTACACGGTGTTTATAGGTCCCTGCATTTCCAAAAAGGAAGAAGCGGACAAATACAGAAAACACGTTGACACAGTGCTTACATACGATGAGCTTTCAAAATGGTTAAAGGACGCGGGCGTTGCGCTTGAAAACTGTCCCGACGAAAAGGAGCATAACCGCTCCGCCCTGTTCCCCACAACGGGAGGTATCGTCCGCTCAATGGATAAGGATAACCTGCCCTACAGCTTTATCACAGTTGACGGCATGGAAAACTGCATGAAAACTCTGGAGGACATCAGAAACGGCGATATCAAGGGCTGCTTTGTGGAAATGTCCGCCTGCACGGGAAGCTGTATAGGCGGTCCCGTAATGGAGAACGAAAAGCCCGAGCCTGTAAGGAATTTCCTTGCCATAGACAGGTACGCGGGCAAGAATGATACCGTTGAAAATATCCCCGAAGCTGAAGCGGTCAAAAAGGAATTTGCCGTTGAAGCGGGCTTCAAGGATTACCCCAGCGAAGCTCAGATCAAGGATATACTCATGAAAATGGGCAAGACCACTCCCGAACATGAGCTTAACTGCGGAAGCTGCGGCTACAACACCTGCCGCGAAAAAGCCGTTGCAGTATATCAGGGCAAGGCGGACTTTACCATGTGTCTCCCCTACCTCAAGGAGAAAGCTGAGTCCTTCTCGGACAACATCATCAACAACACTCCCAACGGCATACTCGTTCTTAACGAGGACTTCGAGGTACAGCTTATCAACAAGGCTGCCTGCAATATGATGAACATTAAAAACCAGTCCGACGTGTTGGGCTGTCCCGTTATAAGGATACTCAATCCTACCGAGTATATGAACGTTCTGGACAACAACCGCAACGTTTACGAAAAGAAAACCTACCTTGCGGAATACCAGCTCTATGTGGAGGAGACCATTATCTACGACAGGAACTACCACATAATTATGAGCATTATGCGCGATATCACAGAAGATGAAAACCGCCGCGTCAAAAAGGAAAACACCAATATGCAGGCGGTGGAGATCACTGACAAGGTTATCGACAAGCAGATGCGCGTAGTACAGGAAATTGCGTCCCTGCTGGGCGAGACAACTGCCGAGACCAAGATCGCGCTGACTAAGCTGAAGGAGACTCTTGCCGATGAATAATTTGTGTACGGACATAGGCTTTAAAAGCGTAAACAAAAAAGGCGAGCAGCTCTGCGGCGACCACATCGAGATCGTGGAGCAGAACGAAAACAGCCTTGTTCTTGTGCTTGCCGATGGTCTGGGAAGCGGAGTAAAGGCGTGTATCCTTTCCACCCTGACCTCTAAAATTATTTCTACAATGATCGCAAACAACCTCAGCGTTGAGGAGTGCGTTTCCACCATTGCGGCTACCCTGCCCGTCTGCGAAAAGAGGGGCGTGGCTTACTCCACATTCACTATCATACGCATTACAAACAACAGCGAAGCGGAGATAATCCAGTACGACAACCCTCACGTTATAATGCTCCGCGGCGGTGATAACTACGAGTACCCCCGCACAAGCATGGAGATAGGCGGAAAGACTATCTACAAGTCCAAGCTTCAGCTTGAAACGAACGACGTGTTTATCGCCATGAGCGACGGCGCGATCTACGCGGGCGTGGGAAAAACTCTCAACTTCGGCTGGCAGCGGGACAGCATTATTGATTTCATGGTGGGAAACTATGACAGTAAGATGTCCGCGAAAGGTATTTCACAGCTTCTTTTAGACGAATGCAACGACCTTTACGGCGGCGAGCCGGGGGACGACACCACCGTTGCTGCGGTAAAGATACGTCAGAGGATTCCCGTCAGCCTTATGATAGGACCTCCCTCCAATCCGCAGGACCTGAAAAAAATGCAGACCCTGTTCTTTGCCAAGGAGGGAAAGCACATTGTCTGCGGCGGTACGACCTCAAAGCTTGCCTCCGAATATCTGGGCAAGCCCGTTGTGCCCTGTCTGGACTACTTTGACCCCGATATCCCGCCCATAGCAAAGATCGAGGGCATAGACCTTGTTACCGAGGGCGTTGTGACCATGACAAAGGTTCTGGAGTACGCGGACAGCTACCTTAACGGCAGCATAAGCATAAGCGATCTGAGCATGAAAAAGGACGGAGCTTCACGAATTGCACAAATGCTTTTCGAGGAAGCCACGGACATAAGCTTCTATGTGGGACGCGCTGTAAACCCCGCTCATCAAAACCCTGCGCTGCCTATCAATTTCAACGTAAAAATGCAGCTTATCGACGAGGTAAGCAAGAAGCTGAAAGCAATGGGCAAGAACATCAGCGTTTCGTATTTCTGATAAGTTAATAAAAACGCGGCAAAGTACAAGGCTTTGCCGCGTTTTGCTATTCTTCGTTGTTTTCGTTTTCGGTATCTTCCGTTTCGGGAGGTTCGGGCGGGATATAGGTTATGTACGTTTCCGCGCGGTCAATGCCGCTTTCGGCGGAAAGCCAGTTCCTTACGGTTGCAAGCTCGTCCTCGGTGAGGTCTTTGTCCGAATCGGCAGTGAGGGTTATGATATTGTTTCTGCCGTCGGACATTATTCCTGTTTTGCAGTCCGAAAGGTATGGGAAAATGCTCTCGGCTTTTTGGGGCATGGCTTTCAGAACAGCGTCTGCGGTATGCTCCGCTTCGTATCCTTTAAGACTGAGCTGCATTTCGGACAGCTCCTCCGACTGCGCGTCGAGCTGTTTCCTCAAATCGGAGATGGTGTTCTCCTGCAAAATTATCGTTACCTTGTCGCTGTTGTCGATTTCCGTAACAACGTTCTGGGTGACGTGCAGGTTATACTCCTCCAGACCGTAGTCCGCAAGCTGACTTCGCAGAAGCTTTATAACGTCCGCGGAAAGGGTCTCTCCCACAAGGGAAACGGATATGACTTTTTTCTGCTTGTTGGTCTCGGACTTGACTATCTGGGTATTTTCAAACCGAAAGCTGTCGTTAAGATAGGCTGCGATACTTGTGTCCACAACCGAGTCGTAGACCGTATAGGCTCCCACAAAAACGCTTGGAATAACCGTAAAAACCGCTATCAGAACAATGGCAAGATTGACCTTTTTCTGTGACTTTTTGCTTACGCTTTTGTGGTAGGGAATTTTCAGCACAAGAGCGATGAGCGCGGTGGAAATGGCTATAAACAGCGTGTTGATGATGAAAAGATAAAACGCACCGATAAAGAAGCGGAACTGTCCGGTGGCAATTCCGTAGCCCGCGGTGCAGAGCGGAGGCATAAGCGCGGTTGCTATGGCAACTCCGGGGATAACATTTGAGTGCTTGGTTCGGGTGTGACCTATCATTCCCGCAAGTCCGCCGAAAAGAGCTATGAGAACGTCCCATGCGGTAGGAGCGGTTCTGGCTATCATTTCCTCGGAGGGAACAGTCAGCGGGGATATTTTAAAATATATCGTAGATGTGATAAGGCAGATCACTACCTGAGTGGCAAATCTTACCAAAGCTTTCAGCAGAAGCTGAATGTCCCTGACGGCAATTGAGTAACCCATAGTCATGATACCGCTCATGAGGGGGGAAATAAGCATTGCGCCGATTATAACGGCGGTGGAATTCACGTTCAGACCGATAGAAGCGATAAGGATAGCCAACATGAGTATCCACATATTTGCGCCGTGTATCTCGGCTTGTTCACGCATCATGTCGTCTATTTCGTCGTATGACAGCATGTTTCCGCGCATATCAAGAAGGCTGTGAAAATAATGCCATACACGTCCGTGGCGTACTGCTCCGATCGTACCGCCGGATTTTTTTTCGTCCATAAGATCACCCTTAATGAATTGATAATAGATAATATAATTATACCATAAAATGCCGTTAAAATCAATAGACGGACAACAGTTGATTGATTTCCGTGTCTGTAATCAAATTTTAATTGACATTTTCTTCAATATGGTTTATACTTAATATGTATTGCTATGCTTTTAGGCTTGACTGTAACTTATCACAGGCAGAGCGCGGTATAATGCCCCGCGCGTCATTGCCTTAACTTTTACCCGAAAGGCGGTTGTTAAAATGTCAGAATTTTCAAGACGGCTTCCCGTTTATCTTTTGCTTGACGTCTCAGGCTCCATGCAGGGCGACCCTATCGAGGCGGTAAGACACGGCGTCCGCGCCCTTGTTTCCGAGCTTAGAGGAGACCCTCAGGCTCTGGAGACCGCTTATCTTTCCGTAATTACATTTAATTCCAGCGCAAGACAGGTCACCCCGCTTACCGAGCTTATGCTTTTTAAAGAGCCCCAGCTTTCCGCAGGCGGTGCGACCGCTCTGGGTGCGGCTCTGAGACTGCTTTCGGACTGCATAAGATCCGAGGTGAGAAAGTCCACCGAGACCCAGAAGGGCGACTGGAGACCCCTTGTGTTTATCCTCACGGACGGCGCTCCCACCGACGACTGGCGGGAGGCTGCCGCAATGCTCAAATCCACAAAGCCTGCGAACATCATCGCCTGCGCCGCGGGAGCATATGCCGACACCACCGTACTTAAAGAGATCACCGAGTGCGTACTGATGATGAATACCCTTTCCGCGGGAGACTTGGCGCAGTTCTTTGCTTGGGTATCAAGCTCCGTCAAGATGTCCTCGAAGAGCCTTGACGCTAAGCCGGGCGCAAATATCGAGCTTCCCCCGCCGCCGCAGGGTTTTGTCATTGTTCCGTAACGCTTGGGAGGATCAGATGGATAATAATACCAATAAAATTCAGACGGAAACGGCGGCTGTAACTCCCACGGAGGAGGAAAACGCTCCTGCAAAGGCTTCGGCTGATTCTGCCGCACCTGTTGTACCCGACAAGGAAAAGCTTTCCGACAGCGACGTTACCGCTCACACCGCCGCAATGTGGAAATACAATCCCGTGCCCGAAAGTCCCGAACCGTACCCCGAGTCGATTTTCCGCTCGGAAACGGCGGGAAGCTTTTCGGTGACGGCGTCGGCTGTCCGCGGAAAAAAGCACAAGCACGACGGTTCAAACCGCGACGACAGCTTTGCCTTTGAGATCGCGGACGATATCCTTATCGCCGCAGTTTCGGACGGAGCAGGTTCTAAGCCCTTTTCGCGTATAGGCGCAAAGGTTTCCTGCGAAGCCGTGATAAAATACTCGAAAATACGTCTTGAAGCTATAAAGAGGGATTTTCCCCAATTCCGAAAGGACTTGGGCGGCGCTCTCAACAGCAGCGGGTTCGGTGCGGTATGTTCCCGGATAGCAGGTATGCTTCGGGACAGCTGCGCGGAGGCGTTTGCTTCCGTTGAAGCGGCTCTGGAAAAGAGAGTTGACGATCCCGCATTTGAAGCCGCTGTGGGCAGAAAGCCCGAACTGAAAGATTTTTCCTGCACTCTTCTGGTAACGGTGATAATCCCCGTTGAGACCGAAAACGGCAGGGAGTACCTTACCGCGTCCGTTCAGCTTGGTGACGGCATGATCGCCGCGATAGACGAAAACGCGGAGCAGAACCCGCTGATAATCCTCGGAGACGCGGACAGCGGCAGCTTTGCGGGCGAGACCGAGTTCATCACCTCGGAGCAGTTCAGAAATCCCGAAAGCCTTATGAGCCGCACCAAAATACGCCGCGGAAAGCTTACCTCGCTTATGATGATGACCGACGGCGTTGCCGACGACTATTACCCCAACAATCCCCAGCTTCTGCGGCTTGCACTGGACTTGAAGCTTAACGGCATTATGCCGCTTGACAGCGGGGATACTTCCGAAACAGCGGAGGAAATCGCCGTCCCGAAGCCTGTGTCCTACCCTTGGGTAAACGACGGGGACGTTCTTTATGCGCTTCAGTATAGTAAAAACGTGCTGTCCGAAACGGGGCTGACCCTTGAGGAGCTTTGGAAAAACAAGGCTTTGCAGAAAAAAGCGTCGCTGGAGGGATTCGGCATAGTCCACGAAAAGAACGCGGCGGAAATGCTGAACATTTGGCTTGACAACTACGTTGAGCGGGGTTCGTTCGACGACAGGACATTGCTGTTAGTAAATATTTTAAACTTTTAATTTGATTTTATGGAGGATACTATGAGCAGGATTGGGGAGGCAACTCTTTCCGACGGGAGAAAGGTCCCGTATGTGATAACCGACAACCCGCCCCGCGGCGGCATGAAATATACATATTTTGCTCCCGACAAGTCGTACGTGGTGCAGTTTTTCAACGAGCCGAACAAGATCGACCGAAATATGTCCGCCCGTCTGGAGGCTATCATAGGACGCTACAATCCCACGATACCCGAATCAAAGGGCGGCGCCATAGGCAGCGACGAACGGCTTGCAAAATATTTTTCGGGACGGTTCTGCTGGCCTACCGATCTGGTGGTCGCACCCGAATTCGGGATAGTTTCCCCCGCGTATCCCAAAAGCTTTTTCTTCGGTGACAACGCTTCACAGTTCCTCGACCTGAAAGGCAAGGACAAGAAAAGCAACTGGTTCACGTCGGGAAACAGGCGGTTCCTCAACAAAAGCGAGCTTGGGGACTTCCGCTCCATGATACAGATGTCCCTGCTGCTGTCGCGGTCGATACGCCGTCTGCATCAGGCGGGACTGGCGCATTCCGACCTTTCCAACAACAACGTGCTTATTGACCCCAAAACGGGAAACTGCGTTGTTATCGACATAGACTCGCTTGTAGTGCCGGGACTTTTCCCTCCCGAAGTGGCGGGAACAAGGGGCTACATTGCCCCCGAAGTGCTGTCCACAATGGAGCTTGACAGAAGCGACCCGCGGAGAATGATACCCAGTTCGGTAACCGATCTGCACGCTCTGGCGGTGCTTATCTACGAGTATCTTTTCTGCCGTCACCCGCTTATGGGACCGAAGATTTTCTCCTCCGAATCTGCGGAAAAGGACGACTATCTGGGTCTTGGACCAATGGCTCTGTTCATAGAAAATCCCGACGACACCTCAAACCGTCCGTCCTCGCTGAAAACAACGATAAAGGACTTGGGACCTATACTTGAAAAGCTGTTTCTGAGAGCTTTTGTGGACGGTCTGCACAATCCGCCTCTACGTCCCTCGGCTATGGAGTGGGAGCGGGGTCTCGTTCGGACTTGGGACTTGCTGCATAAATGCTCAAATCCCTCATGCGAAAAGAAATGGTTCGTGCTTTACGACACAGACAACCCTGTCTGTCCGTTCTGCGGAACGAGAATTTCGGACAGGAATATAGTCCGCTTTGAGCTTAACACCGAGGTTCGCGGTCACAGCGGCGAGTGGAGAAAGTACTCCGAGCTGGACGTGGTACACAATACTCCCCTTTTTAAGTGGCATATGCAGGGCAATGTTTTTGCCGACGAAAAGGCGGACAAGACCTTGCAGGCTTACGTCTGCTGCCACAACGGAGAGTGGTTTCTCATCAACCGCAACGCGGAGGGTATGCTGTCCCCACAGGGAAATCCCGTTCCTGCGGGAAAAGCCATACGGATAGCGGACGGCACGGTGTTCCGCGCTTCAAGGAGCGACAGAGGAATGCTGATAAAGGTAAAGATAATATAATCGCGAAAGGAGAGCTGTCGGAGCGGCTTCGGCAGGAAAGTGGAGAGTATGACTTTTTTCGGGCTTTCGGAGCGCGAAGCGGAAGCGTCCCGTAAAAAATACGGCTTGAACGAGCTTTTATATAAACCGTCCGTGGTTGGGAATATCCTGCGCGGCTTGAACGGACTGAGCTGCAAGCTTTTTGCGGCGGCGGCTCTTGCTGAAATTATCCGCGTACTTCTGGGACTTATCGGTGTTATAAGCTCCGAGCCCGATTTTATAAGACCTGCGGCTTTTTTTGCCGCGGGACTTTTGTGCGGTTTTGCGGAGGCTTGGCTGAGATACCGCTCGGAGCGTACCTTAAACAAGCTTTGCGGTTACGACGGAGACTCGCTCTATACGGTTTTCCGCAATAACGGCAGTACGGAAAGAGTCCCGCGGAAAATGCTTGCCGTTGGAGACGCGGTATTCGTTTCCGCAGGGGACGTTATCCCCGCCGACGGAACTATGGCTGACGGCTCACTGACGGTGGATCAATCCGTGTTCGGCGTTATCGGCAAGGCTGAAAAGACCGCCCCTCCCGAGGGCTACAGAAAGGGCGGCATACTGGGGATAAGCAATCCCTATATGGTGTACTGCGGCACGCTCGTATGCGGCGGAAGCGGTATTGTCAAGATCACTGCAATAGGCGAAAGTACTGGTCTTGCCAAAAAGAACAAGGTAAAGGCTGTTGAGATAAACGGAGAAAAATTTTCGGGCATACTGCGTACAGGCGCGGCGGCAGGCTCTGCGGCGGCGTTGGCGGCGCTTGTCTTTTTTGCCGTGTCCGGAGTACTTTCGGGACAGCTTCTCGGCGGACTGGCGCGGGGATTATCCTCGGCTGCTGCGGCGCTGGCGATAGTCTGTCTGGGCGGGAAAAATCTCGTCTGCGAGACTGCGGCAGCTGCGGCGGTGAAGCGTCTTGACAAAAAGGGCGTAAGGATATCCAAGCCCGACAGGCTTAACGACAGCGGAGAGATAGGTCTGGCTGTTATCGAGCGGGCGGGTATCATTGCGGAAGCGGAGTACTCCGCAGGCGGAACGGCTTTCATTGACGGCAGCGGCAAAGAGTACGGAAGCGCCCAAGAGCTGGGCGCGGGACTTTCCGAAATGCTGCGGAACGCGGTGGTATGCACCTCCTCGGCGGTCATGGCGGACGGAAAGGCTCTTGGCGGAAGTCCTCTGGACAGGGCTTTGTACCGTTTTATCGAAAAGAAAGACGGCAAGACCGCGAACCTAAAAAAGCAGACCGAGGTAAAAGCCGACGGCGCAAGCGTGCTGTCGGGAGTAACGGTATCGGCGGGAGGACGGCTGTTCACGTTTGTGCGGGGCGGCGCGGACATACTGCTGGAAAGATGCTCCAACAGCATCGGCGCGGACGGAAAAAAACAGAAGATAACAAATGAAAGCGCGCTTCGGAAGCTTGCGGCGGCGGTATCTCTTTCGGGAAAGGACGTTGTTGCATTTGCAGTCTCTGACCGCGGCATAAAGGACGGACGTCTCCCCTCGGCAGGCTATTCGCTGATAGGGCTTGCGGTACTGTTCGACAGCTTTTTCGACAGCGCAGCGGACGAGGTAAATCGTCTGGAAAGGCTCGGCGTAAGGGTAATGCTTGCAACGGAGGAAAGCCGCGAGTCCGCAATATTTGCAGCGAAATACGCGGGTATTTCGGGCGGAGCAAAGGGCTCGAAAAAGTCTGCGGGAGTTGTCCTCAGCTCGTCCCAGCTTTCGGAAATGGGCGACACGGAGCTTGAAAGCAGGCTTGACGACATAAAAGCTGTGGTGAGAGCAGTTCCCTCGGACAAACGGCGGCTGGTACACGCAGCTCATGAAAAGGGCGCAAGGGTATGCGTTACGGTCTCGGATATGAAAAGTCTGAACGCCGCTTCGGAAGCGGACATGGTACTTGCCGCTCCGGTCTGCGGAACGGCGGTGAGAACCGGTGCGGACGCGTCTGCGGAAAAATGCGGAATAAAGGCTATTGCCGATACTATAGACTGCTCCGCAGGATATGCGGCACAGTGCAGAGGTATGATAATTTTCAGAGCAGTATGCGCGGCTGCCGCTGCTGCAATGCTGATTTTTTTGAGATAGAAGTTTAGCGGAAAGGCGGTGATATTTTGGCGGAAAACAATATCCAGAGGCTTCTGGACAACCCACGCAGTTCGGGAATTGTGAATATTCCCGCAGGTGAGTACGAGGGAAATTTTATTGTGACCAAAAGCTGTACGATAAACGGAAACGGCGCGGTGCTGTGCAATTCTTCGGGACCCGTGCTTGTTATTGCCGCGGAAAACGTTACGGTAAACAATATAAAGGTTGAACTGACAAGCGACGGTATCCCTTACGAGCAGATGGTCTCGGTGTACTGCAAATACGGCGATACGAAATTTTCAGATGTGGAAATAAACGGTATGCTGTTGGGCATCGAGGGCGAGGAGCAGTACTGGGGCTTGCCGCGTATCGTTTCTCTTGGCAGACTTCCCGCCGAAAGGGAGCAGTCCTTTGCTCTGGAGCTTTACGCGCCTGTTGAGGCTGAGATATCGGGAGAACTCTATAACGTAAGCCTGTCTGCGGATACGCTGTCCTCAGGTTTCAACACCGTCACGCTTACGGTGGGAAAGGTTCGCAGCGGCTCGCTGATATACGGATATATACGCATCAGGTCGGCAGTTGAACGGAAGATAGTCATAAGCGGCGAGATAGGTGATGAGAACGAGCCTATGTCCGCAAGCTATATGCTCTGCTCAATTCAGCGGGACGCTCCAATTCGCCACGGAGAAATGCTTGAACGGCTTGACCCCGTTCAGCTTGCCACTCTTCCCGAACCCGAACCGGAAACGGTGGAGTCCGCCTATGAACCGATAGACGAACCTGTCACTTACAGCAATGACGGCGGTTACAAAGAGGAAAACGTGCTTATCCCAAGCGGAAAGAGGATACCGCTTTCACTAAAGCAGTACAAAATAGAGCTTCTCTATCGGGCTTCAAGAACGTCCGCCGACATTGACGGATACCTTTTCATGCTTAATGAAAACGGAACTGTAAGCTCGAACAAGCACATGATATTTTTCGGCAACGACCGTTCCGACTGCGGCAGCGTGAAGTACCTCAACGCCGCGGACAAAAGGTCGATGTATATTGATTTCGGCAGGGTACCGCGGGACGTTACCCGCATGGTAATGCTGTTCTCCATTTACGGAAACAAGCCCGACCAGCTTTTCAGTATGCTTGACGACGCGGAAATAAGCGTCCTGTGCGAAAACGGCGTGCATATGCATATGCCCCTCGAAAAAGGGATACAGTGCCGCACCATACTTGCTCTGGGCTTTGAGAAAACCGACGGAGTGTGGGAAATGATATCGTCCGGAAAGGGCGTGGCTATGTCCCTTGCGGACATCTGCCGAAGCTACGGGGTGACGGTCATTTCGTAGAAAGGAATGACGGAATGAACAGATCGAAACGGAAAGCATTGGCGGTTCTTGCGGTGCTTGTTATGACGTGCTTCAGCGGCTGTGCCGAAAGCGGCGAGGTCACGGAAGAAACTGCAAACGCC
>JAIEDQ010000061.1 GCA_029067895.1 Oscillospiraceae bacterium
GTAAGCGTCAAATAATCTCCACCTTTTAAAGACCACACCTAAGTGATATAATGGAAATATAAATCACAAAGAAAGGCGTGGATCAAAATGATTCAAACAAAACAAACGGTGGAGAAATTTAAAGAAAGCGGTAAGAGCCAAAGAAAATGGTGCGCGGAGCAAGGAATAAAACGCAGCACATTAAGGTATTGGCTTGAACGACTTGACGAATTATCTGACGGACGAGAAATCACATTTGCAGAAATAGTGACGGGCGGTGAAAATCATTGCTGATATGCAGACCATCAAAAGTATATATTTCATCGTCGAATGTTGACATGAGGAAATCAATCGACGGATTAGCCTACATAGTGGAGCAAAAATTTAAACTTCCCGCGCAGTCAGATATGATGTTTGTATTTCATAACCGTCATTGTGACAAGGTAAAAATTCTATACTGGGACGGCGACGGTTTCTGTCTGCTGTATAAACGTCTTGAACGGGGTAAATTCCAATTTCCTAAACATATTACAGCAGATAAATATACAGTAACCAATACCGAATTGGAATGGTTGCTGCACGGTTTGAAGATTGAGGATATTAAACATTATGAGAAACTAAAAAGAAAAAAGTTTTCCACAGGAAACAGCGATTTCAACATGGCATAATAACCTGTTTTACACAAGAAAATTCTACACTTAAAAAGCCCGTAAAATCGGGCTTTTTCTTGTGTTTTTCGGTAAAATATGATATAATTAAAATGTCAAAAATTTATCGGAAAGGAGCGGAAAACTGATGTCAAAAGAACCTACTTATGAAGAACTTTTAATGCAGGTTTCCGTTCTGAAAAATCAGGTAAAATATCTTTCGGAGCATAACGAAAGAGTTGAAAAGCAAAATGAAAAATTAACTGAGACTAAGAAACAATTATCAAAAGAAAACACTCAATTAATTGCCGAAATCAAACAGCTCACCATAGACTACAACTGGGCGTTGGAACAACTTAAACTCAGTAAGAAAAAGATATACGGGGCATCTGCCGAGAAAATTGCTGCGGATTACGGTCAGATAAGCTTTTTCAACGAAGCGGAAGCTGAACGTACTCCTATGCTTCCCGAACCCAAGATTGAAGATGTCGTTAGGAAATCACACAAGAAAAAGAAACGCAGTACAAAAGAAATATACAAAAATCTTGAGGTAGTCGAGAAAATATATGAATTACCAAAGGAAGAACAAGTCTGTCCAAAGTGTGATTCTGAAATGACCTTTATGAGGTGGGAAATCAAAAATGAAATTAAGATAATTCCCGCACAAGCACAGTTAATTGTTCATAAGAAAGCTGTATATGTCTGCAAAAACTGCGATAAAAACGGTATTGAAGGAAGTTTTAAAACAGCAGAAGCAACTCCGTCTCTGATAGAAAAAAGTCTTGTTTCTCCAAGTCTTATGGCGTGGATAATGAATCAAAAGTTCTGCCTTGCATTGCCATTGTACCGTCAGGAGCAGGAATTAAAACGTATGGGTATAAATCTCAGCCGACAAACTATGTCTAATTGGATGATTACAGGTGCAAGGATTCTGAAACCGCTTTATGACGCGCTCCATCAAAATCTTGTTTCACGAAATATTCTTCATGCTGATGAAACGGTATTGGAGGTCTTGAAACTATCGGATAGGGATAAACCATTGGACGCATATATGTGGGTTTACAGAACGAGCCGACTTGAAGAACACCCGATAGTCTTGTACGATTATGAGGTGGGACGTTCGGGGGATTATGCGGTGGATTTCCTTAAAGGTTTTGAGGGGTATCTGCACTGTGACGGTTGGGGCGGTTACAACAAGTTAGAGCATATCAAACGTGTTGGCTGCCTTGTTCACCTAAGACGGTATTTCCTAAACGCCTTGGAGGTTCAGGAGGATAAAAAGGATTATTCCACCGACGCTGGTAAAGGATTTCTGCTTATTGAAAAAATATTCAAGGCGGAACGGATCGATCCCGATAAGCCCTCTGAGAAAACAAAATATACCGAAGCTGAGATCGCAGAGATCAGAAAGACGGTACAACCGCAGCTTTTGAAAGACTTTTTTGATTTTTGCGAGGAATACCAAGGGAGAGGTCTGCCCAAAAGTTTGACGGGTACGGCGGTTAATCATGCATTAAATCAGAAAGAGACGTTCATGACTTTTCTTGAAAATCCAAGGTTGGAACTTTCTAATAACGCTGCGGAACGTGCTGTCAAGCCATTTGTAATCGGTCGTAAGAACTTCCTTTTTTGTAATACTCCTAATGGTGCTAATTCTTCGGCTGTGATCTTTTCGATAATTGAAACTGCCAAGGAGAACGGGTTAAAGCCTTACGAATATCTTGAATTTTTGTTTGAGAATATTCGGGTTGGGAATGATGTTGCGGAGCTTGTGCCGTGGAGTGAGAAGATTACTGAGAATTTGAGATTGAAATGATTTACCGCCCTTTGGGGCGGTTTTTTGTAAAAATATATTGATTTTTAATTAAAAACATTGATTTATACGATTTAGTGTTGTATAATAATATAAATACATAACTAATGAGAGGATGATTGCTATGAAAAATACAACACCTAATAACGTCAATGTTCAAAAGTACGAATTTACTGTAAAATTTGAAGGTTCTAATAGCATGGGATTAAATTCTCTATCAAAACTTTTAAATAATTTTGCTGTTTTAACAGAAGAAGCTTCTAGAAATAATCCGGAATGTAAATTTAATATTGTTGCAGTTAATAAAGGTAGTTTTGAATTATTATTTGAAGGTATAGCTCCAATAGTTCAGAATTTATTAACTCTAGATAATGTGAATTATGCTTTAACATGTCTAACAACAATAAAAGAATGGTTTGAGATAAAAAACCATTTAGGATTTAACCCTCCTAAATCAGTCGAAAAAACTAATACCGGAATTTCTGTCACAAATGAAGGAGGTGAAGTTCAAGTGTTTTCACCGTCAGGAGCACATTTTTTTGAGAACGCAAACATATGCAATTCTATTATTAATATAAATACAGTTTGCAAAGAAGAGGATAGGTGTGGTTTTAAAATATATGACGAAGATATAAATAATCCCATTTTAAATATTAAAAAAGATGATTATGATAAGATGACTGCAAAAATACCAATTAGAAATGAAGATAATAAATACATATCTTATGTTAAAACCGATTTGCTTTTAGAAACTGCTGTGTGTAGAGGAAATGCTCAATGGGGATTTTACTTCAATAAATCAATTAAAGCCAAAATTGAAGATGAATACTGGTTGGATAATTTTAGAAGATCTAAAATTTCACTTGAATATGGCACACAAATGAAAGTAAATATGAGAATTGAAACTTCAAGAGATACTAATGGTAATCCCATGGAAAATACAGCAAAATATTATATTGAGGAAGTTTTAGATATTGTTTTGCCGTCTTACGGCAAAGGAAATTAATAGATTTAAAATAAAATCCACAACACCAATTTTGGTATTGTGGATTTATTGTTTAATTAAGGTGGGCATTATTTGACGCTTACAGATAAATCTCAATCAGGCGGGGCTTATGGCGTATTCCCACGGGGAGTATTTTTCCCTGGGCAGAAAGCTTGGAAGCTTCGGGTATTCGGTTGCAAAGCGGAGTACAAAAAAAGACAGCCGTAAATAAAAAACAGAGGATAGAAAATGCATTCGCTGATCTATCCTCTGTTTTCTTATTTCCGACTATTTTTCGGTGCAAAAATTTTGCGGTTACTGCTTTTCTATCATCAGGTCGCAAAGCAGATTGGACAGTGCAAGGGGATCCTCAACAGGCATTCCCTCTATAAGCAGAGCCTGTGCGTAAAGTATTTTTCCGTATGCCGCAAGCTTGTCCTTGTCGGTCTCGTAAAGCTTTTGCAGGGTCTTGAATATCTCGTGGTTCGGGTTGATCTCCAGTACCTTTTCCGCCTTTACGTTATGCTCGTTTCCGGGCATTGAAGCAAAGGTCTTTTCCATGTCGAGAGAGATCTGTCCCTCGTTGGTAAGGCAGCAGGGGTGTGTTTTAAGACGCTCGGAAAGCCTTGCCTCCTTGATCTTGTCGCCGAGAGCCTCCTTGATGCAGGCGAACATATCCTTGCTGTCCTCGGCAAGCTTCTTGGTCTCCTCTTTTTCTTCGGGAGTTTCTATGTCCAGATCGGAAGCCGATACCGACTTGAACTGCTTGTCCTCGTAGCTCATCAGCATCTGTACCGCAAACTCGTCCACGCTTTCAGTAAGGTACAAAATCTCGTAGCCCTTGTCCTTGACAACCTCGGTCTGGGGCAGACAGTCTATCTTCGCAACGCTTTCTCCCGCGGCATAGTAAATGTACTTCTGATCCTCTTTCATGCGGGACACATATTCGTCCAGCGTAACAAGCTTTTTCTCAAAGGAGCTGTGGAACATAAGCAGGTCTTTAAGCAAGTCCTTGTTTGCGCCGTAGCCGTTGTAGACGCCGAACTTTACCTGTAAGCCGAACGCTTTCCAGAACTTTTCGTACTTTTCGCGCTCGTTTGTCAGCATCTTTTTCAGCTCGTTCTTGACCGTTCTTTCAAGAGACTTTGCAATAAGCTTGAGCTGCTTGTCGTGCTGAAGCATTTCACGGGAGATGTTCAGCGACAGATCCTGTGAGTCCGCAAGACCCTTTACAAAGGAAAAGTGGTCGGGGAGCAGGTCGCCGCACTTGTCCATGATAAGCACGCCGCTGGAGAAAAGCTGCAAGCCCTTTTCGTACTCCTTTGTGTAGTAATCCATAGGAGCCTGAGATGGGATATAGAGCAGTGCGTCGTAGGTGGCAGTACCCTCCGCCTTTGCGTGGATATGCGCAAGAGGTTCGTTGTAGTCGTAGAATTTCTCGCGGTAGAACTTGTTGTACTCCTCGTCGGTGATCTCGCTTTTGTTTTTGCGCCAGAGGGGAACCATGCTGTTGAGGGTCTCAACCGCAGTGTGAGTTTCGTACTCGGGAGGAACGTCGTCCGTGCCCGTACCCTCTTTCAGATGGTCGTGCTCCATTTCCATTTTAATGGGGAAACGGATATAGTCGGAATATTTCTTTACCAGCGATTTCAGCTTCCACTGCATAAGGTAATCGCTGTAGTTTTCGTCGTCGGTATCGTCCTTTAGGGTAAGGGTTATCTCGGTGCCTACGCCGTCCTTTTCGCATTCTTCAATGGTGTATCCGTCCACACCGCTTGACTTCCAAAGGTACGCCTTGTCCGAGCCGTAAGCCTTTGAAAGAACCTTGACTTCTTTCGCAACCATAAACGCCGAATAGAAGCCCACGCCGAACTGTCCGATAATGTCGATATCCTCTGTACCGCCGTTTTCGTTCTTGAACGCAAGAGAGCCGCTGTTTGCGATAGTACCCAGATTATTTTCCAGCTCCTCGGCGGTCATGCCGATGCCGTTGTCGGTAATTTTCAGTATGCCGTTGTCCTTGTCGGCTTCAATGCAGATCTGGAAATCGTCCTTTTTCATTCCCACGCCGTCGTCGGTGAGAGACTTAAAGTACAGTTTGTCGATAGCGTCGCTGGCATTGGAGATAAGCTCCCTGAGAAATATCTCCTTGTGAGTGTAGATAGAGTTGATCATCATGTCCAGCAGACGTTTTGATTCCGCCTTGAACTGTTTTGCTTCAGCCATTTGAAACATCCTTTCGTATCTATTGTAAGTATTAGCACTTTGAAGCTGAAAGTGTTAGCACTCATTCTCTTTGAGTGCTAATTACAGTATAAACCAATGCGCCGCCAATTTCAAGAGGGACGGCGCATTTTTTACAATTTGTACATATTTAAGCTTTAAAAATTGCTTCAGAAATTTTCTTTTCTGCGGGGAAATCCACGTCGTACAGTTTACGCTCTCAGCTCCGCGCCCAAATTTGCAAGCTCTTTAAGGACGCGCTTTACAGCCGCGTCAGCCTGCTCGTCGGTGAGAGTTCCCTCGTGGGAACGCATGGAGATAGCGTATGCAACGGACTTCTTTCCCTCGGCGATCTGCTTGCCCTGATATACGTCGAAAAGGGTAACGCTTTCAAGGATATTTCCCACCGCTTTTCTGATAGCCTTTTCAAGCTCCGCAACAGGCAGGGTCTCGTCGCAGACAATTGCAAGGTCGCGGGTTGTAGCGGGGAACTTGGGCAGCGGTTTGTAGGTCTTTACCGCGTTTGCAATATCCAGAAGCTCGGTAACGTTTACCTTTGCGGCGTATGCCTTTACTCCGATACCGTAGTTCTCCAGAGTTTCGGGGTGAAGCTCTCCCAAGATTCCAATAGCTTTTCCGTCCTTGGTGATGACCGCGCATCTGCCGGGGTGGAAAGCGTCCGCTTCTGCGAATACGTTAGGGTCGGTGCAAGCGGCGTATTCAAAATCCTCAACGCCTATATTTTTCAGCATGGAGTCAACGATACCCTTTACAGTGTAGAAATCCGCGTCTCCGCCGTATGCGCCCACGCTAAGGCGTACAGGCTCGTCGGGAAGCTCTCCGCCGTTTGGTATATACTCGCTGCCCAGTTCAAACAGGCACACAGCCGAGTTGCGGTTGTTGTAGTTTCTTGCAAGAACCTCGCACATGGAGGGCAGCAGGGTAGTCCTCATAACGGAGGTATCCTCGCCCAGCGGGTTTGTGATGACCACGGGCTTGCGGAGAGGACTGCTTTCGGGCAGACGAATCTTATCGAAATATTTTGGGCTGATGAAAGAATATGTGGTTATCTCGTATGCGCCCAGAGCGGTCATAGCGTTTGAGATCTTCCGTTCAAGCTTCTGCTTTTCGGTAAGCTGAGCGTCGGCAACTCCGCGGATAATTGTGTTGGGGATATTGTTGTAGCCGTAAATTCTTGCGACCTCCTCCGCAATATCGCACTTGCGCTCAATGTCTATCCTTACCGAGGGAGCGTATGCCATGCCGTTCTCAACCTTGAAGTCAAGCTTTTCGAGACAGCTTTTCATAACGTCCTCGGGGATATCAGTGCCGAGGAAATTGTTTATCCACTTGGGGTCAAATTCTACGCCCTTGGGAGTTTTATCGGTGTAGTCCGCGTCGATAATGTTCTTTACCACCTCGCCGCAGCCCAGCATTTCAACCAGCTCAAAGGCTCTCATAAGAGCGGGATAAGCGTTCTGGGGGTCGATACCCTTTTCAAAACGCGCGGAAGCGTCTGTTCTCATTCCCAGAGCCTTAGCGGTTGTGCGGACGGAAGCTCCGTCGAAGCAGGCAGCCTCAAAAACAACGTCCACAGTGTCGTCCATGATACCGCTGAACTCACCGCCCATTACGCCAGCAACTGCAACAGGCTTGTTTGCGTCGGCAATAACAAGCATTTTTTCGGCAAGAGTACGCTCAACGCCGTCAAGGGTTGTAATGGTCTCTCCTGCCTTGGCGTTGCGGATATTTATTTCCGCGCCGTCAATGTAGCGGATATCGAACGCGTGCATGGGGTGACCGTATTCAAGCATAACGTAGTTTGTGATATCAACGAAATTATTTATGGGACGAACGCCGCTTGCACGAAGTCTCTCTCTCATCCAGCGGGGGGACATTCCTATCTTAACGTTCTTGACAACGCCTGCAATGTAGCGGGGGCAAAGCTCCTTATTGTGGACAGTAACTTTCAGCATGGAATTGATGTCCCCGTCAACACCCTTATAGGTGGGTTCCTTGACGGTATAGGGACGGTCAAATGTAGCGTGTGTCTCACGGGCAAGACCGATCACCGACATACAGTCGGGACGGTTTGAGGTTATCTCGAACTCCACGGAGGTATCGTTCAGACCGATAGCCTCGCGGATATCCTGACCCAGCTCAAATGGCGAGCAGCCCTCTTCCTCCTGCATGATGAAAATTCCGTCCGCAATGGCGTATGGGAAATCGTGGGTGGTAAGTCCCAGTTCGCCCAAAGAGCAGAGCATACCGTTGGACTCAACTCCGCGGAGCTTTCCCTTTTTGATCTTCACGCCGTTCGGAAGAGTAGAGCCGTCCATAGCCACGGGAACGATATCACCCTCGTGAACGTTTGACGCGCCTGTAACTATCTGCAAAATATCACTGCTTGCGTGACCCACGTCCACCTTGCACACAACAAGGTGATCGGAATTTTCGTGGGGAACTACGGAAAGTATCTTTCCCACAACGACCTTGCTTATTTCCTCTCCCTCGGTCTCCCAGCGCTCCACCTTTGAGCCGCTGATGGTGAGACCCGAGCAGAATTCCTTTATAGGCATATCGGAAACGTCGATGTAGTCTCCGAGCCATCTCATTGAAAGATCCATTTATAAAACCTCCTGAAAATCATTGTTTAAATTCTGTATATTTTTGCGTTCATAGCTGTTTTTCCGGTTCAGATTTACCAGCCATAAAAAATCATCGTAGGTTTCCTTGAATTCGTGTATCTTTTTCATATTCAGCTTATACTTTTTACCGTCAAAACAGATGATCTGCATTTCCGCTCCGTCATAGACGGGGATTATATCTTCTATCTTTGTAACATGATACGTGGTCTTGATATCGGAAATATCAGTATATTCAAGCAGAAGCATTTCCGACGGAATAAAAATATAATCCTCAAGCAGAAAGAGCGTATTGAATTTGAAACCCGAATCCTCAGCCTGTCTGCATATTCCGTCAAATTCGGAAATATC
>JAIEDQ010000062.1 GCA_029067895.1 Oscillospiraceae bacterium
CGTCCCGCAGGAGAGCTTGCAAAGGCAGTTAAGGCGCACCCCGACTGCGAGGTAACTCTCAACGCAAACGGCAAGACCGTCAAGGCAAAAGCTCCCATGCAGATAATGTCGGCTTGCATAAAGTGCGGCAACGAGGTCGAGATAGTTTGCAACGGCGCGGACGAACAAGCTGTACTTGACGAGATCGCAGCAATGTTTGAAAACGGCTTTGGAGAATGAGACAAGTGCCGATGTTTTGCGTCAGCAAAACTCGGAAACGCCGCTTGCGGCGTTTTGCCCCCGCGGGCATAGTCACCCCCGCCGTTAAAAATCAGTAACCCTCAATTTCAAAAACCCCCTCAAGGGGGCGGGTGAGTACAAACATTACATTAAAAGGCGGAGTTTTTTCTCCGCCTTACATATAAACGGAGGTGTGCAGTATGGATAAATATATTGGAAAAGGCGTTTACGGAGCAATAGCAATAGGAAAAATTTCCGTTTTCAAAAAGCAGGACGCGGAAGTAAAGCGCGTACACATTGAGGATACCGAAAGCGAAAAACGCCGCTTTGAGGAGGCGAAAAACGCTTCCATAGAACAGCTTGGCGAGATTTATCAAAAGGCATTAAAAGAGGTCGGCGAAGCCAACGCCGCCATCTTTGAGATACACCAGATGATGCTTGACGACGAGGATTACAACGACTCCATAAACAATATTATCGAGACTCAGAACGTCAACGCCGAGTATGCCGTTGCGGTAACCGCGGACAATTTTGCGGAGATGTTCAGCTCTATGGACGACGCTTACATGAAAGCCCGTGCGGCGGACGTACGCGACATTTCAAACAGAATTATTGGCAACCTGACGGGAGACATTTCAAAAGGAAATTCCTCGGACGAAAAGGTGATAATCTGCGCTTCCGACCTTGCTCCCAGCGAGACCGTCGCTCTTGACAAGGACAAGGTTTTAGCGTTCGTGACGGCGCACGGCTCGTCTAACTCTCACACGGCAATTCTGGCGAGAAATATGAATATTCCCGCAATAATCGGAGCGGGGGACGAATTTCTGTCCAATATTAAGGACGGCGACGAAGCTATCGTTGACGGCTTTACGGGAGAAATTTTTGTAAGTCCCGACAGTGAGACCCGCGAAAGACTTCTGAAAAAGCAGTCCGAGGACGAGGATAAAAAGCGTCTTTTGCAGGAGCTTAAAGGCAAGGAAAACGTCACAATTGACGGCAGGAAAATAAACATTTACGCCAACATCGGCAGCGTTGACAACATCGGCGCGGTGCTTCTCAACGACGCGGGCGGTATCGGACTTTTCCGAAGCGAATTTTTGTATCTTGAAAGCTCCGACTATCCCACCGAGGAGCAGCAGTTTACGGCGTACAAAAAAGTGCTTGAAAGCATGGCGGGCAAAAAGGTCATTATCCGTACTCTCGACATCGGCGCGGATAAGCAGGTGGATTATTTCAACCTTAAAAAAGAGGAAAATCCCGCGCTGGGCTATCGCGCAATAAGGATTTGTCTGACCCGTCCCGAGATTTTCAAGACACAGTTAAGAGCGCTTTACCGTGCTTCGGTTTACGGAAATCTGGGAATAATGTTCCCCATGATAACAAGCGTTTCCGAGCTTGAAAAAATTCTTGCAATATGCAATGAGGTCAAGGCGGAGCTTAAAGCGCAGTCCGTTGAATACTCCGAAACCGTGGAGCTTGGCATTATGATAGAGACACCTGCGGCGGCAATAATCAGCGACAAGCTTGCACAAATGGTGGACTTTTTCAGCGTGGGTACAAACGACCTGACCCAGTATACTCTTGCCTGCGACAGACAAAATCCCGACATCGAGCAGTTTGTTGACACACACCATGAGGCAATTCTGGAGCTTATCAGAATGAGTGCGGAAAACGCTCACAAGCACGGCGCATGGATAGGAATATGCGGAGAGCTTGCGGCGGATACCACGCTTACCGAAACCTTCCTGCGAATGGGTATCGACGAGCTTTCGGTATCTCCGACTTTTGTTCTGAAAGTAAGGGACGCGGTGAGAAATACCGATTTATCAAAAAGCGAACAATAATTATCGGGGGACTGCCGCAATGCTGGAGCTTGCAGCAGTCCCCTGCCGTTTTAAGGAGAGATCATATGGTCAGCAAATATCTGAAGCTTATGGCAAAGGAATATCCCACGATAGACAGCGTTGCGAGCGAAATGGTAAATCTGTCGGCGATAAGAAGTCTGCCAAAGGGCACGGAGTATTTTTTCAGCGATCTTCACGGTGAGTACGAAGCCTTTCTCCATATGCTGAAAAGCGCGTCGGGCATGATAATGAAAAAGATAGACATCGTTTTCGGCAAGACCGTTTCAAGCGCGGAAAGAGAAGCTCTTGCGAACCTGATATACTATCCCGAAAAGGAGATAAAGGCTCTGTACGGCGAGGGGAAAATTTCCGACGAGTGGAGACGGCTCACCATCTACAGGCTTATTCTTGTCTGCGAAGCTGTTTCGGCAAAATATACCCGTTCGCGTGTGAGGAAGCGCGTGCCGAAAGATCTGGTGTATATAATCGACGAGCTTCTAAATGTTACCGATGATGTGAACAAGGATTTTTACTATGACGAGATAATCAACACAATTATTGACACAGGCATTGCGGAAAATTTTATCGCGTCCCTGTGCAGGCTTATCCAGTCCCTTGCCATTGACAGGCTTCATATTATCGGCGACATTTTCGACAGAGGTCCGCGTGCGGATATAATAATGGACGAACTGATCTCAATGCACGACGTTGATATCCAATGGGGCAACCATGATATTTCGTGGATAGGCGCGGCTTCAGGCTGTTACGCGCTGATCGCGAACGTGATAAGGATCTCCATGCGCTATAACAATTTCGACGTTCTGGAGGACGGATACGGACTTAATCTCCGCGCTCTTGCCGTATTTGCGGGCGAGGTCTACAAGGACGACGACTGCGGGCAGTATTATCCGAACACACTTGACGACAATATTTACGATCCAGTGGACACAAAGCTTGCGGCGAAAATGCACAAGGCGATAGCCGTCATTCAGCTCAAGCTTGAGGGACAGCTGACCCAAAAACATCCCGAATGGGAAATGAGCGGCAGAAACCTTTTTGGCAAAGCCGATTTTATCAACGGCACTGTTGAAATAAACGGAACGCTCTATGAGCTTACGGACAAAAATTTCCCAACGGTTGACCCGAAAGCTCCGCTTGCTCTTTCAAAGGGCGAGGAGGAGCTTATGTCGGTGCTTGCATATTCATTTATGCACAGCAAGCGTCTCAATGAGCATATAAACTTTTTGCTTTCAAAGGGGTCGATGTACAGCGTCTGCAACGGCAATCTGCTTTTTCACGGCTGTATTCCAATGGACGAAAACGGGAAGTTCCAAAGCGTCAGCATAGACGGTGAAAATTACAGCGGGAAAGCCTTGTTGGACAAGATCGACGAGACGGTGAACAAAGCGTATTATTCGGACGCCGATTCCGCGGAAAAGAAGTACGCCTGCGATTTTATGTGGTATCTCTGGTGCGGACCAAAGTCTCCTCTTTACGGAAAGGATAAAATGGCGTTTTTCGAGAGATATTTTATTGACAGCAGCGATCTTCACGCCGAGCATTATAACGCCTATTACAGCTTTTCGGAAAGCGCGGACGTGTGCTGCGAGATACTGAAAATGTTCGGCATTGACGAAAACAAGGGGCACATCATCAACGGACACGTTCCCGTAAAGATCAAAAACGGAGAAAGTCCCGTAAAAGCAAACGGAAAGCTTTTTGTTATCGACGGCGGTATATCAAAGGCGTATCAAAAAGCCACGGGGATCGCCGGCTATACCCTGATATACGATTCCCACAGCCTCAGCCTTGCGGAGCATAAGCCGTTTATATCGGGGGAAAGCGGAAATACACCGAGGATAATGCTTGTGGAAAAGCTTGAACGCCGCGCGAATATTTCTGATACCGATAACGGAAGGGAGATACTCGAAAAAATAAACGATCTGAGAGAGTTGCTCGAAGCCTACAAGTCGGGAGCTATCAAGAAATAATTAACGGTCAAATGCACTGCCATACCCCTGTGCAAACAAAATTTTCAAAACAGCGTACATGGTCTAATGTGTACGCTGTTTTGGTTTTGATGTTTTTAACAAAACATATGTGGCATTTTTGTTTAAAATTACACGAACAAAATTTCGCCAAAGCCCTTGACAAAATCGAACCGATGTTCTATAATATAAATCAGAACAAACGTGCAGAACATTTGTACGCCAAAAAAGAGAACTGTACCGAAAGGAACGATTTATATGACAACATCAACCGCTAAAAAAACAGAACAGGAAATCAGACAATGCAGGATCACCGTCAGCTCAAATGGCAGGAGAAGCCGCTCTGCGCGCCATGACAAAAGTCTGCGGCTGCAAAAGCTTGCAGGCAGCGCAGTTATCGCTGTCTCGCTTGCAGCAGTATTTCTCGGCGGAGAGCTTACCGCGGCGGCAGTAATGATACCGCCCGCTCTTGCAGCGGTCTTTTCAAAGGAGAAGATACTTGACTTCGACATCTTCAGTAAAAATTAAAAAACTCTCTCCCCGCCAACGGCTGAGGAGAGAGCATATTATAAAATTACGCAAACATGGGAGTGGACAGATACCGCTCGCCCGTATCGGGAAGCAGAGCAACAATGGTTTTTCCCTTGTTTTCGGGACGCTTCGCAAGCTGTATCGCTGCCCAGACCGCTGCTCCCGAGGATATTCCCACAAGCACGCCCTCTGTCCGCGCGATATTTCTTCCGGTTTCAAAAGCGTCCTCGTTTTCAACTGTGATGATCTCGTCGTAAATTTTCGTGTTCAGGGTTTCGGGAACAAATCCCGCGCCTATTCCCTGAATTTTGTGGGGACCCGCAGTTCCCTCCGAAAGCACGGGAGAGTCTTTCGGTTCGACCGCAACTACCTTCACATTGGGATTTTTCGATTTAAGATAAGCTCCGACGCCGCTGATAGTTCCGCCCGTGCCTATACCCGCAACGAAAATATCAACCTTTCCGTCGGTATCCTCCCAGATCTCAACACCTGTGGTTTTTTCGTGAACGGCGGGATTTGCGGGGTTAGTGAACTGAGAGGGGATAAAGCTGTTCGGAATGGATTCAGCAAGCTCCTGCGCCTTTGCGATCGCGCCCTTCATTCCCTTTGCACCCTCGGTAAGAACAAGCTCCGCGCCGTATGCTTTCATAAGATTTCTGCGCTCGACGCTCATGGTCTCGGGCATTGCAATGATAAGACGGTACCCTCTCGCCGCCGCAACCGAAGCAAGACCTATACCCGTGTTTCCGCTGGTAGGCTCGATAATAACGCTTCCCTGCTTCAGCAGACCCTTTTCCTCCGCGTCGTCGATCATCGCCTTGGCGATCCTGTCCTTTACCGAGCCTGCGGGATTAAAATATTCCAGCTTTGCAAGGACTGTCGCTTCAAGACCGTTTGCCTTTTCGGTGTTTTCAAGCTCCAGAAGCGGAGTATGACCGATCAGATCGGTAACTTTCTTTTTAATGTTCATACTATGATCTCCTTTTTAAAAAATAATCTTATAAATCCTATGTATTTAGTATGCTTTAATTATAGCAGTTCTTTCCGCAATTGTCAATAGCTTTTTAGTGATTTGGTACATTCAACAACGTTTTGCAGTAAGTAATACAGATAATTATTGCTTTTGCACAGAAATCTATACCACGTAATTTGAATATGCAAAATGAAAAGTCCTTTGCGGCAGCTTACCGCAAAGGACTTTTGTTAATTGCTTAAATCGTGTTATCAGAGACCTCTCTTAACGTAGCTTGTGTGGAGTATCTCATGCGCCTTGTGGCTGCCGGGCTTCTCGAAGAAAGTATCGTAAACTTCCTTGATAGCGGGGTTCTCGTGAGAACGTCTCATTGTGCTTGCAGCGTCCTGATCGTAGAGAGCCTTAGCGCGGATAGCACGGATATCCTCAAAGTTGCGTACAGAAGCGGGCTGCTGGGGCTGACCGCCGCCGTTTACACAGCCGCCGGGACATCCCATGATCTCGATAAATGTGTAGTCAGCTTCGCCGTTCTTAACCTTGTTAAGGAGAGTTGCAGCGTTTGCAGTACCGGAAGCTACCGCAACCTTAACGTCAAGATCGCCAACCTTGTAGGAGGCTTCCTTGATTCCCTCAACGCCGCGGACTTCTGTGAAGTCGATGTTGCCTGCCTCTTCGCCTGTGATCATCTTAACGGCTGTACGCAGAGCAGCTTCCATTACGCCGCCTGTTGCGCCGAAGATAACGCCTGCGCCTGTGCTGATTCCGAGAGGCTCGTCGAACTTCTCGTCCTCAAGCTCTGTGAACTTGATACCGCATCTCTTGATAAGACGGGCAAGCTCTCTTGTTGTGATGGAGATATCCACGTCGGGAACTCCCGCCGCGCTCTGATCGTCTCTGCCGATCTCGAACTTCTTAGCTGTACAAGGCATAACCGCAACTACGACCATATCCTTGGGGTCGATACCCATTTTCTGAGCGTAGTAGGTCTTAGCCGTTGCGCCGAACATCTGCATAGGAGACTTGCAGGAAGAAAGGTTCTCCGTCATATCGGGGAAGTAATGCTCGCAGTACTTGATCCATCCGGGCGAGCAGGAAGTGATCATAGGCAGCTTGCCGCCGTTCTTAACGCGCTCAACAAGCTCGGTAGCCTCTTCCATGATCGTCAGGTCAGCAGCAAAGTCTGTATCGAACACCTTTGCAAAGCCAATTCTGCGGAGAGCCGCAGCCATCTTGCCCTCAACGTTTGTTCCCATAGGATAGCCGAATTCCTCGCCCAGAGCCGCACGTACAGCGGGAGCTGTCTGAACGATAACGAATTTGCTCTCGTCAGCAATAGCGTCAAGAACCTTTGCAGTGTCGTCCTTTTCGGTGATAGCGCCAACGGGACATACAGCGATACACTGACCGCAGGAGATACAGCTTGTTTCGCCCAGACCAAGCTCAAATGCGGAGCTGATGTGGGTCTTGAAGCCTCTCTCGTTTGCGCCGATTACGCCTACGCCCTGAGTAGCGTTACATACAGCAACGCAGCGGCGGCAAAGGATACACTTGTTGTTGTCTCTGATCATATGAGCGGCGGAGAAGTCGATCTCGTACTTCATATTCTCGCCGTCGTACTTGCACTCGTCGTCCACGCCCATGTCGTGAGCCATCTTCTTCAGCTCGCAGTTTTCGCTTCTTACGCAGGAAGTACACTTTCTTTCATGAGTGGAAAGGATGAGCTGCAAGGTTTTCTTTCTGGACTCCAGAACCTTGGGAGTATTTGTGAAGATCTGCATACCCTCGGTGATGGGGTACACGCAGGAAGCCACAAGACGCTTGCCTCTGCCCTCGTCGGCTTCAACAACACAGATACGGCACGCGCCGATCTCGTTTATATCTTTAAGGTAGCAAAGCGTGGGAATATCAACGTTTGCCATACGCGCAGCCTGAAGGATAGTTGTACCCTTGGGCGCGGTAACGTCAACGCCGTTGACTTTAACATTAATCATATCCATTTCTTAAAATCCTCCTTATCTGATTGGCTTACTTCTTGGAGATAGCGCCGAACTTACATTTTTCGATGCAGGCGCCGCACTTCAGGCACTTATCCTTGTTGATAACGTGAGGAGTTTTAACCGAGCCTTCGATAGCTCCGCCGGGACATACTCTTGCACAAGCGGTACAGCCCTTACACTTGTCGGGATCGATCTCAAAGCTGAGAAGCTTTTTGCAGACTCCCGCGGGACATCTCTTGTCCTGAACGTGAGCGATATACTCGTCGCGGAAGAATTTCAGCGTTGAAAGAACGGGGTTAGGAGCAGTCTGACCCAGACCGCACAGGGAGTTCGCCTTGATGTAGTAGCAAAGCTCTTCCATCTTGTCGATATCCTCCATAGTGCCCTGACCCTTTGTGATCTTGTCAAGGATTTCAAGAAGTCTCTTAGTACCTACGCGGCAGGGAGTACACTTTCCGCAGGACTCGTCAACGGTGAATTCAAGGAAGAACTTGGCGATATCAACCATACAGTTGTCTTCGTCCATAACGATAAGTCCGCCCGAACCCATCATAGAGCCGATAGCGATAAGGTTATCGTAGTCGATAGGAACATCGAAATGCTGTGCAGGGATACAGCCGCCGGAAGGTCCGCCTGTCTGAGCAGCCTTGAACTTCTTGCCGTTGGGTATGCCGCCGCCGATCTCCTCAACAACTTCGCGGAGAGTTGTTCCCATAGGAACCTCAACCAGACCTGTGTTGTTGATCTTTCCGCCGAGAGCGAATACCTTTGTACCCTTGGACTTCTCGGTACCCATTGAAGCAAACCACTCTGCGCCGTTGAGAATGATTCTCGGAACGTTAGCATAGGTCTCAACATTGTTGAGGATTGTGGGCTTGCCGTACAGACCCTTTTCAGCAGGGAACGGAGGACGAGGACGAGGCTCGCCGCGGTTGCCCTCGATAGAGGTCATAAGAGCTGTTTCCTCGCCGCACACGAACGCGCCTGCGCCGAGACGAAGCTCGATATCGAAATCGAAGTCAGTACCGAAAATACCCTTGCCCAGAATGCCGTACTCTCTTGCCTGACCGATAGCGATCTCAAGACGGTGGATAGCGATGGGGTACTCGGCTCTTACATATATGTAGCCCTGATTTGCGCCGATAGCGTAGCCTGCGATAGCCATAGCCTCCAGAACAACGTGGGGGTCGCCCTCCAGAACGGAACGGTCCATGAATGCGCCCGGGTCGCCCTCGTCGGCGTTACAGCAAACGTATTTCTGATCTGCGTCGGGAACGATGTTTCTTGCAAGCTTCCACTTCATGCCTGTGGGGAAGCCGCCGCCGCCTCTGCCGCGGAGACCGGAATCCAGAATGGTCTGGATAACCTGCTCGGGAGTCATCTCCTTGATGACCTTGGCAAGAGCCTGATAACCGTCCGTACCGATATATTCGTCGATATTTTCGGGATTGATAACACCGCAGTTTCTGAGAGCAACACGGTGCTGCTTTTTATAGAAGTTTGTTTCGTTAAGGGACTTGATACCGTTCTCGGTAACTGTCTCCTTGTAGAGATATTTTGTATCAACGTGACCGCCCGCAAGGTGTTCTCTTACGATCTCAGGAATTTCTTCCTCCTTGACCATTGAGTAGAACGCGCCCTCGGGGTACACGATCATAATGGGACCCAGCGCACAAAGACCGAAGCAGCCTGTTTTGATGACTTCTACCTTGTCCTTGATGCCGTTCTTTTCGATCTCCTCGTTCAGCTTTTCAATAATTTTCGCACTTCCCGACGAGGTACAGCCCGTACCTCCGCAGACCAGAACCTGATATTTTCCTGCGGCGTCGGAAGATTCTCTGCGGATCTCAACATGATCCTTCATTTTATCTCGGATAGCGTTAAGTTCTTCCAGCGATTTCATTTAGTATTATCCTCCTTGGTATGTTTTGTTGGCGCTCCGCCGCCCGTGCGGATATGCCCGAAGACGGAGAGCTTACGGGTAATATCAGTTGTACTTTGCAAGGATATCGTCGATATCGTCCACGGTAAGTCTGCCGTAAACGTCATCGTTGACGGTGAGAACGGGAGCAAGACCGCAGGCTCCTATGCAGCGGCAAGCTTCAAGAGAGAACTTACCGTCGGAAGTACAGCCTCCGCCCTCTATGCCGAGCTTTTCGATAAGCTTGTTGTAGATATCGCCGCTTCCCTTAACGTAGCAAGCAGTTCCGAGACAGACGGAAATCTTGTACTGACCCTTGGGATTAAGAGCGAACTGAGCGTAAAAAGTGACTACCCCGTAGATTTTTTCGAGGGGATAGCCTGTTTCGGCGGCAATTATCTTCTGGACCTCGATCGGAAGATAGCCGTAGATCTCCTGCGCCTGCTGAAGAATAGGCATCAGGCAGCCCTTTTCATTTTTGTGGCTGTCGATAACGGCGCGAAGCTTCTTCTCCTGTTCGGGAGTACCCGCGAAAGGGATGGATGAAATAGTAGAACCCATTATAGAACCTCCTCAATAATATGTTGCGTGCCTGTTTTAACGAGCCGTTTGCACCGGTCTGCGGGCAAAGGCACAGAACACCGCAGTCATACATACATTATAGCACACTTTTCGACAAATTGCTACGAAAATATGTCACAGACGTTAACGCTTTTTCTTGTGCATTTATAACAAAAAGCAAATTTTCTCGAACCAAATTTGTATAATATTGATGTGCCAAAGCGGTAAAAATCGGAAAAAATGCCAATGTTTTTATATGACGAAATATGGTATCATTAGACTGTGACGACCGTGCAGTCTGTACGGCAATCCCGCGTGCCGAGCCTGTCCCTTAATTATATGCGGGAAGTATCCTGTTTTTTACTGACAGCATAAATTTTCGGAGGTTTTATTATGTCGGATTTTGATATTGCAATAATCGGCGGAGGACCTGCGGGGGCAACCCTTGCGCGGCTTCTGGACGGACGCTTCCGCGTTATACTGATAGACGGAAAAACCGATTCTGCCAAAAGCTTCCGCAAGGTCTGCGGTGGACTTCTCTCTCCCGACGCCCAGAAAGCCTTTGCCGAGTTCGACCTTACACTGCCCAAGGATATTCTGGTAGACCCTCAGATATTTTCCGTACGTACCATAGACCTGCAAAGCCGCCGCGAAAGGCATTATCAGCGTTTCTACATGAACCTTGACCGCCATAAATTCGACCTGTGGCTGGAAAGTCTTGTCCCCGAAAGAGTGGAAAGATTTTACGGAAAATGCAGGGAAATATCCCGCGGCGGGGACGGCTCTTTCCGCCTTGTCTGCCGCGGAAACGACGGTACTGAGCGTACCGTCACCGCAGACAGGATTGTGGGCGCGGACGGCGCAGGCTCATCGGTACGGCGTTTTCTGTACCCAAAAAAGAAAATACGCCGCTATACGGCGATACAGCAGTGGTTTGCCGAGGAACACTCAAACCCGTTCTACAGCTGTATTTTCGACCCCGTCACAAGCGACTGCTGCTCATGGTCGATATCAAAGGATAACCTGTTTATCTTCGGCGGAGCGTTTGCTCCAAAGGGCTGCCGCGAAAGCTTCGAGAGACAGAAAAAGCGTCTTGCGGAGTACGGCTTCAAATTCGGCGAGCCGCTGAAAACCGAAGCCTGCATAGTGCTTCGTCCCGAATCGCCTTTCGATATCCGCACGGGCAGGGAGGGCGCATTCCTTATCGGAGAAGCGGCGGGGCTTATCAGTCCCAGCTCTCTGGAGGGGATAAGCTTTGCAGTAAACAGCGCGCGGATACTTGCGGAAATTCTTAACAAAAACGCCCCCGACCCGCAGAAAGCCTACGCCGCAAGGATACTTCCCATGCGGCTGAAAATAGCGGCAAAGCTTTTAAAGTGTCCGTTCATGTATCTGCCGCCGCTCCGCAGAGCAGTTATGGCAAGCGGTATCGGCAGCATTTCCGTCGCAAAAACGGACAGCCCGAAGCACGACCGCTGACGTCTGAAAACCACGCGCAGGAAATCCACATACCGTAAAAAATAAAAACGGCAATTTCAGGATAAAGCCTTGAAATTGCCGTTTTGCAATATCTTTTATCAGTTTGTCCCGATAGGCTGTAAGGACGCAGCCTCGGTAGTAAGAGCGGTGTTCTTCTTGTCGTAGGATTTGTAAAAGCAGTTCAGAATGCGCTCCGTAACAAGCTCCGCGCTTTCCGTCTGCGGCTCGGTGACTATCACCATGCACTGCACGCTGCTGAAGCGGAACGTTATCACAGACGGGCTTACAGTAACGTCTATCGCGCTTTGCAGATACTCCATAGCCTCGTCTCTGTCCGCAATGGCAAGCTCCTTGCCGAGAGCGGGAGTTACCGTTATCAGCACAAGCTGTATCTCCTGCTTGTTCTTTTCGTAAATGCCCTTTACAAGCTCGAATATTCTTTCAAATTCGGGAGAGTCCATTCCGTATACCGAACCCTCCGAGCCGCTGTTTTCGATCATCTTTATAAGCTGCTCCAAATCGAGACCGTAGAGATTCTCGCTTCTTTCCTTTATAGGTTTCCGGTACAGGTAACAGGTATCCCGTTTAAGCTGCTTGGTGTAGAACAGAGCCTTGTCCGCCGCGATAAGAAGCGTTGTGAAGCTTCGTCCCACGTCGGACGAAAGCGCGCCGCCGACACAGATATGATTGTCCTGATATTCGGGCACCGCCCGCAGCTTGCCGCCGATCTCGGAGCATATCTCCGACATCAGCTTTTCCAGCGCACCGCTTTCGGAAATACCATTGGCAAAGCAGAGGAAGCCGCTGCCGTTGTAACGCACAACGATAAGCTCCTCCCGTGCGGAAAGAGAGTCAGAAGCCGCCTTAATAAATCTGTCTCCCGCCACTATGCCGTAATTTTCGTTTACTCCGAGCAGATTTGTGATATCAACGATAAACAGTCCGCCGTCGCCCTCTGCAAGCTTTTCGGAGATAAGCTTTTCTCCCGCGCTCATGCTGAGAACTCCCGTAAGGTAATCGTGCTCGTTGTCGTAAGCCTTTCCCTTGAAGCCGATAACGCTCTGAAGCAGCTCTGCGCTTCGCTCCGCCATACCCTTGCTGTCGCTGACGGGGTTATCATCGGGGGTGATGTCGTCCAGTCTTCCCGCCTCTATCATCTTAACGAAAATCTCCGCAAGCTTCGGGTCGAACTGTGTGCCGCTGCACTTTTTTATCTCAGAAATTACTTTTTCGTTGGTCAGACGCTTGCGGTAAACACGGTTGCTGGTCATAGCGTCGTAAGCGTCGGCAATGCCGATGATACGCGCCATTTCAGGTATTTCCTCCCCTTTCAGACCGTTGGGGTATCCGCGTCCGTCGTAGCGTTCGTGGTGGAACTTTGCGCCCTCGTCCAGTCCGTCTATCATATTGTTGCCGCTGAGGATATTGCCGCCGATCTCGGCGTGCTTGCGCATGAGAGCGTATTCGCTGTCAGTAAGTCTGCCCGGCTTGTTAAGTATTGAGTCGGGTATGCCTATCTTTCCAATGTCGTGGAGCAGACCGATATATTTAACATTTGACACGCGCTCCTTGCTGTAGCCCAGCTCCTGGGCAAGGGCGGAGGAGTACTCAGCCACACGGTAGGAGTGACCCTTTGTGTACTCGTCCTTTGCGTCTATGATATTTGCAATGGTGGTGATAGTCTGCAATGTAACGCGTTCAAGCTGCTTCTGCTTGTCGTCGATGGATTCGATATATTCGTCGTTCTGTATCACAATTTTGTTATACAGCACCGACGCGATATAAGCAAACACAAAGCAGAAAAGTATCATGCCGAGCTGTATCTCAACGTCCTTGATATCGTCGGACGTTACCATGCCGATAATAAAGAAACGTATCACGCACGCGATATTAGCCGCAAGCGCCACGCTGCCCATGGTAAGCACGAGCCTCGGCGAGTGGTACAGAACTATCAGCGAAAGCATGGGGATAATGTACCCGTAGGTCATTACGGTGTTCGTGTTAAGCAGCACGAAGGTGTACATCAGGAGATATCCCGATACCGCATAAAAGCGCAGTTTGTTGCTTTCGGGGTCTTTAATGAAGTAAATAAGGCACGCGACGGCGGGTATTACCGTGACCGAAAGGAACATCGCCATATACGTACCGTCACGGTGTCCGCGCACAAATTCGCCCATATATGTCACCGTAAGCACGACGACTATCGCAAGCCAGCCTATCATCAGGTATCTGTTGATCTTTCTCAGTTGTCTGTGCATAAAAAGCCCTCCTTAATATTATCGCAGATCAAATCGGGTTTTCGCAAACGCAGAGTTAATACAGTCAACAAATTTCGGACTGTTATCGTTAATTATATCACAAAAAAATCTGTTAGTCAACAATTCCAAAGATTTTTATTATATTTGGAAACATTGCACGAACAGCAATCGAATAAAGACATAAAGACTTCCCGCCGCATACATGACAGTCGGTTCGGAAAAAGAAAAGCTTTCGGGGCATTAGGCAAATTGCGGTACAGAAGTATCTTTCGTCTCGGAAACGAAAATTGCCGTCATCACGGTAGATGGCGGCAAAAAACTTTCTGTATATTTTATATGTATTTTTACTCTTTGTAATTTATCAGCTCGTCAAGCATTTTCGGCAGATCGGTATCCATATTCTCGTCGGTGAACTGGCAGGTACCCACAGCCTTGTGTCCGCCGCCGCCGTATTTGAGCATAAGTCTGCCCACGTTCACATTGGAGGTGCGGTTGAGTATGGAGTATCCAACAGCCGCGCTGCATCCTTTGCCGCCCTTGCCGTTTACTATCCATGCGGAGATATTCTGCTCGGGGTACAGGCTGTAGATCAGGAAGCGGTTTCCCGAATAGATGGGATCTACGCCGCGCAGGTCGCTGATGATAACGTCCTTTTCAACACGGGTGTGAGCCTTTACCATTTCCTTGAATTTTTCCGCCTGCTCGAAATAAACGTCAATTCTCTCCTTAACGTCGGGAAGAGCAAGTATCTCGTCCGTATTCATGGTACGGCAGCAGTCGATAAGCTGTTCCATGAGCTGATAGTTGGGGATTGTAAAATTGCGCCATCTTCCCAGACCGGTTCTGGGGTCCATAAGGAAGCCCACAAGTATCCAGCCCGTAGGATTGAGTATCTCGTCTCTGGTAAGGTTTCCGCTGTCCACCTTGTCAACGGCGACCATCATGTCGTCGTAGTGACCGAAGCGTTCCTTGCCTCCGTAATAATCGTAGATAATTCTTGCACAGGAGGGAGCGATACGGCTTTCTCCCTTATATTTTCCCTCAAGCTGATTTCTTTCAAACTCACTGGAATGGTGATCGAACCAAAGTCCGCAGCCCTCAACGAAAGGTACGTTGGCGAGGCAGTCATTCTCGGTGATCTCGATAAGACCGTCCTGAAGATCCTTAGGGTGAGCGAATTTCCAGTGGTCGATGATTCCCACGTCTTTAAGCAGCGCGCCGCAGGCAAGACCGTCAAAATCCGAACGTGTAACAAGTCTCATGGTAACAACTCCTAACACAAATTAATAAAACGAAAAATCGCACAATCGCACATTATGATAATATTATACACTATTTTTTTTAAAATTTCAATAGTATTCTTACATTTTTTATTTTGCATTATAATTAGTATAATATTAAGCTTAATATACTTTTTGTAAAATAGGCACGGACGGCAAAGACATCTGTGTATGCCCTTGTCGGTACACAAGACCCGAATTTATTTCACGAAAATGCTTTATGCGGTTGAAATCCGTTTCGATTTGTGTTATCATATAGAGAGATTTTCGTTCCCGACATCTTATTTAGCTTTTGTTCACAAAAAATTTAAAAAATATTTTTTATCATTTTGAAAAAAACACCGCTTCTGAATTGTATTATATGCAGAAGATAATATTATTTCTGCGCGGATAACCCCTGTCCGCGCTACTGGGGGAAATCAGATGTATTCCGAAACGGCTGCCGAATACGGAACTGACAGCTATATCCACTACATCCTGGATACATATTCTCAGACCCTGATACGCCTTTGTTACACCTATGTGCATAACATCTGCGACGCTGAGGATATTACTCAGGACGTGCTTGTTGCGCTCTTAAAACGAGGGAGACCCTTTGACAGTCCCGAACATGAAAAAGCGTGGCTGCTCAGGACTGCCATGAACAAAAGCAAGAATTACCTTAAATCGGGCTGGGTCAAACGAACCGTCCCGCTGGAAAACAACGACAACTCCGAATCGGACGCCGATATGGCGGAAAAAAATCAGGTCATGGAAGCGGTCCTGTCGCTTCCCGAAAAGTACCGTACAGTTATCCACTTGTTTTACTATAACGGCTATTCGATAAACGAGATATCTGCGATCGTGGGCAAAAAGCCCGCTACCGTGGGCACGCTTCTCGCCCGCGGGCGCAATCTGCTGAAAGAAATGATGATAGGAGGTTTTGATGAAGATGAGTAAATCAATAAAGGACTACAAGGACGCTATGGATAACATCAAAATTTCCGAAAGCTTCTACAAGCGGACAGAATCGCTGCTCACCGAGCTGCCCGAAATAGAAATAGGCAAAAAGCCCGTTCTTTCCGCAGGACGTATAACCGCCGTGCTTTCCGCCGCAGCAGCCTGCCTTATCGTCGCTTTCGGCGTAAAATTTGCCCTCGAAAGAAACGACAGCATAACGACTGTTGAGACGGAGGTCACCGAAATAACTGAGGTAACCGAACTCACAGAGACCGCGCCGCAGATCATAGACGACATTACCGACTTTGACGAGGACGACATTTTTGATGCCGACTCTGACGAGATCGGAGAAGATGCCGCTCCCGCCGTTCATAACGATACTCCCGATACTCCGCCGCCGGCGGATACCGTAACGGTCACACAGCCCCCTGCGCCTGCAAATCCCGCTGCGGGAGCTGCCGAAAAGACTGCCGCGCCGCCCACTGCGACCGCCGCGCCCGAACCCAAGAGACCAGCACAAACGACCGCCTCTTCCGTGCCTGAGGAAACAGTGCCGCTGCTCAGCGACATAAGCTACGAGCATGTTACCGTTGAGATAACCCCCTACTTCAATATGGGCAGTATCAAGTCGGGAGAAAACCCCGTCAAAAAAACGGGAGAGGACTGCAAATCCATTATCGAATTTATCGGAGGACTTACCGAGACCTCCCGCGAGATAAGCAACTATTCCTTTACCTCTCTTTTCTCGATGCAGATTGCGGACGAAAGCATAGGCGTGACCTTTTACAGCATTTATGTCACCGACCTTAACGCCGTTGTTATAACAAAGCATGGCGTAAACGGTCAGGTACGTGAGACCTACGCTGTCAACAAATCCGACTATGAAGCTCTCAAGCATATCCTGTTCCTGCAGTTCGGCACTGAGGACGACTACGAATTGTTCTCCAGCCTTGTCAGCGGAAAATAAAAGCGGGGAGCCCCCGCGGGCACTTGCACGCAGTGCAAGAAAGTCACTTCCCCTGCGTAAAATGTTCGGACTATTATTTTTGTTGAGTCCCCTCAAGGGGCGGGTGAATTTTTATTTGGCGTAACAAACTGCGGCGTTCCCAAACAGGAACGCCGCTTTTTTTCTATTGCGAAATAAGCTCTGCGGAATAGTCCTCGCTGAGCCGCCATATCTGGAACGCGCTTCCAACGGAAACGGAATCCGCGCTTATCACGGCGGTGAATATGCCCTGCTCCTCGGCGGAGGATATCTCTGCGGTGAGAGACTTGTCGAACATTGAGGTAAATAAAAGCACTCCCGCGCCGCTTCCTTTTTCGGACAGCTCCTCGGCGGGAAGTCTGCCGCACTTTTCATGCTCCTCTGCAAAGCGGAAGTCCGCAAGCTTGGTCTGGAGAGCGGAAACGTCCGCAGGCTCTGTGACCGAAAAGCTTTCCCAGATGCCTTTAAAGCGGCAGTACACCGTTGATTCAAAGCCGCACTTCAGCAGTCCCAGCGCGGCGGCAAGTACTCCCTCCACTGCCCGTTCGTTTTCGTACACGTCGCTTCCGCCGCGGCTGTCGAGAACGATATTCTGCTGTATGGACTCTATCTCGTCGTCCAGTCTGACCATGTATTTGTCCCGCTTTGAGGACAGCTTCCAGTTTATCCTGCGGACAGGGTCGCCCTCAACGTACTCCCTGTGGGTGTAGCCCGGCATACCTGCAAAAAGGTTGGCGTTGTCGGTCTCGCGGGTCTCCTCGCTGTCGTCGGCAAGCTTCGCGTTTTCAGCCGCCGACCTGAGAAGCGGAGCGTCCCCCGCCATTTCGGGAATATCGGGGAAAACCTTTATCTCGCGCAGAAGTTCCGTATTTTCTCCAAGCGGAATTTTGAACCTGAAAAAGTCAAGGAAATCGTGAAGCTCCGCAGCCTTTGCCCCAACCGTACAGCAGCCCCAGACCTTTGCGCTGTACACTATCTCCGCCGTTGCTTCCGAGCGGGGAGGGATACTCATTACAAAGCTTTTTGCAGGAAATTCGGGTTCAAGCCCTCCCGGTACTGAAAGAAATACCTTTACCGCGGGAACGGGAAAAAAGCTTTTGTTTGCGGCGGTTATCCTAAGCGTGACAGTTTCTTTTTTGTAAAGCATGGTACGGTTTACGTCCAGTTTCAGCGATACGCTTTTTCTTTTGTGCAGCCAGAGCGTTACCAGAAAAGAAAATATCGGAGCGCATACGAAAATGTACACGAACGTCCAGCCCACCTCAGCCGAAAGATACAGCGCGAACATTACTCCCAGAAAGATTGCCAGAAGATACATAAAAATTTTTGAAGCCATAATTATGACCATTTCCCCTTTAGGGAAAATGTGTCCTCCTTTCTAACGAGTTTTGTGGTTTTGCGGCAGCAAAATTCCGAACGTCAGTGAGGAAAACAAAACTCGCAGCTTGAAAAATCAAAGATTTTTCAAGTTTTACTCCGTGGGAACGGGAACGCGCTCCAGTATTTTGACAAAAGCGTTTTCCTGAGTTTCGTACATGGATTTGCCTTTCGGGGACAGCATTATCCTGTGGGCAAGGGTGCAGACGCAGCAGTCCTTCACGTCCTGCGGGGTGATAAAATCCCTGCCGTCCATGAATGCCCAAGCCTTTGCGGATTTGTACAGCGCAATGCTTCCGCGGGGACTTACTCCAAGCTTTATGCCCTCGTCCGAACGGGTGGCATTCGAGACGGAAATTATGTAGTCCTTAACGTTCTGGGAGGCTCTCACCTTTTTCACCTGCTCCTGCAAAGCGATTATGTCGTCCGTGGACAGCACCGCCGCTATGCGGATTATGGGATTCTCGTTTTCGTTCCTGTCCAGAATTTCCGATTCCTCGGAGGCAGTGGGGTAGCCCATGCTGATTTTCATTGCAAAGCGGTCCATCTGGGCTTCGGGGAGATGATACGTACCGTAAGTCTCTACGGGGTTCTGGGTTGCAATAACCATAAACGGCGCAGGGAGCGCGTAGGTCGCGCCGTCAATGCTGACCTGACGTTCCTCCATTACCTCCAGAAGCGAGGACTGTGCTTTCGGCGAAGCGCGGTTTATCTCGTCCGCAAGGAGAAAATTGCAGAAAGCCGCGCCCTTTCGGTACTCGAAATCGCCCGTTTCACGGTTAAGCATGGAGAAACCCGTAATGTCGGAGGGCATGATGTCGGGGGTCATCTGCACACGGCTGAACGTTCCGTTCACCGACTTTGCCAGAGCCGCCGCAAGCTGTGTCTTGCCCACGCCGGGGACGTCCTCCAGAAGAACGTGTCCTCCTGTAAGAAGCGCGGCGACAGTCTGAACTATGGGCGTGCGCTTGCCCACGATGACCTTTTCTATGTTGTCGATAAGAGCCTGTATTTTAGCGTCCATTTCGGTATTCCTTTCTATGATAGATTTGTACTTGTTACCAAAGCGGGGTTAGTGATAATGTCCCGAACCTCGTCGCGGGTCAGCAGCTTTGTGCCCTGCGTGCCCTCCAGGAAAATTTCCTGCGAGGTCTCCACAAGGTCAAAGGACTGCTCTAAAACCCCCATTATTTCGGGGATTATCACATCATTCAGACCGCTTGTGAGCAGTCCCAGCGCAAGCAGAGGGTTTGACGCTTCGGAGTACTGCTTTGCGGTGTCCTCCACGTTTGCAAGAGCCGTGATAAGCCTGTCGAAATATTTCAGACTGTCCTCGTAAAGCGCGGCAAACTGTTCGCCGTACTGTCCCGCGCCGCTGTATTTTTCCTTGAAATCATCACGCAGGGACTCGGCTTCTTTCCTAAGCGCGCCGTAATCCGCGCCGAGCATTGCGGCTACATCGCTGACGTTCACAGAGTCCATTATCATGTTAAGGCTCTGCACAACGCTGCTTTCCATTTCGGCGGCAAGAAGCTTTTTCTCTTTCAGTTCGGGACGTGTCTCCGCTTCGGCGTACTTAAAGCCATCCAGAAAATAATGCTCCACAAGAAAGCCCACGACTTTTTCCTGTTCCGCGGCGGTAAGTCCGAACATGGTTTTTATGGGTATACCCGTTCTGTCTTTGGGGAGAAGTCCCCCGCGGGTAAACTCCGTAATTATTTCTTCCTCCGCTTCGGTGGTTTCTGTCTCGGACGTTTCCGCCTCGGAGGTCTCCGTCTCGGGCGGAGTTGTTTCGGTTTCGGTTTCGGTTTCAGTTTCCGTCTCAGTCTCTGTTTCCGTTTCGGGAGGCTCGGTGACAACAGGCTTTGTCTCCATGACCGAGGTCACGAGCGTTTCGCCCTGCTCCTCAAGCTCCAGACGAGCCTGTTCCTCGGCTTTTTTTATCTGCTCCTCAAGGCGGCTCTGCATTACCGCTTCGGCAAGAGTTTTCTCCCGCGCGGCAGTCTCCGCGGCGTAGCCCTCAGTGCTGTACGCCGCCGCAACGGTGCAGAGTATCCCCACCGCAAGTATTATCATTATTTTAAGAAGCTTCATGGTACTCCTTTCGCAAACGCTTGGCAAATAAGTTCACACTGTTATTTCAATAAGGTTTCCCTCATGATCGGATATTATACTTTCGTAGTATCCATCTCCCGTCACGCGGGGTTCTCCCGTTACGGAAAAGCCGTCCCGCCGCAGACGGTCTGTAAGCTCGTCAACTTTTTCTCTGCTCCCGACGGAAAAGGCTATGTGGTGCAGTCCTCCGAGGGGACGGTTTTCTTTTTCGCATACGTCGGGTCTGTTCATTATCTCCAGACGCGCGCCGTCCTCAAAGGTCAGAAAATACGAGGAAAAACCTGTTTTTTCGTTGCGGTAAAGCTCTCCAGCAGACGCTCCAAAATATTTCTCGAAGAAGTCTTTTGCTTTTCCCAAGTCCTTGTAATATATGGCAATGTGTTCAATTTTCATGAGTAGAAATCCTCCACGCGCTTCGATATCTCACGCAGGTGCTTTTCAAGTTCGTCAAAGTCTGTGTCATTGTACTCCGCAAGAGGTCGCTGCCAGTCGAAGTCCTCGATAAGCATTGAACGCAGCTTTCCTTTCGGGTCGGCTTCGGGATACCAGCCTATGTCCACAAGATAGTTCCTAAACTTAGCCTGCGCCAAGTCCTCGTTGAGATTGCTCCGCTGACAGTGAAACGGCAGCGAAAAATCTATGTTAAAATCCTCGTAAGTTATCTCCCATTTTTCCAGTACCGAAAGAATTTTATCGCGGTACGGGTTTTCCTTACGCACGGGAAATTCGCGCCAAAGTCCGGCGAGAGCTTCTCTGTTTTCGGGAGTATCCTCTACCGTGCAGACAGGTCTCCGCAGGTCGTACGCGGCGAAAATACCGATACGTCCTTTGTAGTCCCTTGCGGTAACGCTTTCGGATCTTCTGCGGCTGTTGACGTAAATGATACCCTTTCGGGTAACGTAAGATCCTGTGTCAAACGCTATCCAGACAGCGGCTTCAAGCAGGAACATGACCGTTAAAGCAACGTGCGCGATCTTGTTGTCCGTGAATTCTATCACACTGTACAGCGCCGAGGTCAGCGCGATAAGTATAATAAAAACTCTGATCATCAAGCTTCCGCGGCTGAACAGTCTGAAGCAGATCTTACCCGCTTCCTTTGCGCGGAGATTTGCGTCGATATTGAAAAATACCCCCGCTCCCGTTATAAGCAGCCATATTGTTATCACTGCCGGCAAAGACAAAGAAGTACTGTGGTACATTGAATATCCCCCTTATGCGGTTTTTCCTCCGCCTAAGTCCTTTCTCCCCACAGCCGCCGCGGAAAAAACATACACCGCCGCCGCCGAGACAGCCAGCACCAGACACCGCAGAAGCTGACTTCCGCAGCTGTTCGAGCCGGACATCATATTGAGAAGTCCCAGCGCTATCCCCGCGAAAAGGGAAACGAACAGCGCGGCGGACTCCCTGCCCGTCAAAAGCGAAAAAAACATATTTATCATTCCGCAGAACAGGTACAGCAGCAGCGCGGAAAACGCCGCTCCGATTATCGTAGGCAGGGGCGGAGCCGCAAAATCGGCGGCAGGACTTCCCGTCATTACACGAAAGCCCACAAAGCCGCTGCTCCATACATCGCTGAACTCAAACGTCCGCGAGCAAACTGCAAGATTTATAATTAGCACCGCCGCAAAAAACAGCACCGTGTTGACCGCGTAGGTTATCGCTTTTCCCGCAAGCCATCTGCCGCGGCTTCCGCACCGCAGAATATCTATCCCGCCGAAATCGCTGCCGAACATTATTCCGCACACGGTAAAAAGGTACAGCGGAAGATATATAAACACGATATTGGTTATATCCGTTATCATCATGAACAACGCCTCAAAAGAGGAAAACGCCGCGGTCTCCGCAAGGTCTATATATTTTCGGACGCTTACCGCCGCAGTAAAAGCCGTTACCGCCAGCGCAAGACACCACCGCGCCGCGGGAATATGCTCGGACAGGCTGAACCAAAGTCCTCTCAACTTTTTCACGTCAGTCAGCCTCCTTTCCCAACGCCGTCAGGACAAATCCCGCCGCCGCAAGAACTGCGGGCAGGACAAAACGGTCTGCGCTGATGACTGCTCCGCTTACGGACGGGGCAATGTCCAGAGGCGGGTAAAATCTTTCCAGTTTAAGATACGGAAAGGCATATATGCAAAGCAGATAAAGCACCTGCGGCATTACGAGAGGGACGTACCGCTGACGGTTCACAAAGGTCAGTCCGTAGGACAACGCCGCCCAGCCAAAGCCGAAGGTTATCGGCAGTATAAGCTCCGCGAACACCGAAGCGTCGGGAACTTCGCCGTAAAGCCAACAGCCCGCGAAAAGTCCTATGTGGGGGACGATCAATGCCGCCGCGCCCGAAAGTCCAACTGTAACAAATCTTCCGAAGCGATATCCAACCCGGGAGCTTTTCAGCTTCACCGTCATAAGCGTGCCGAATTTGGTTTCTTTCTCGGTCATTATCATTATCGAGTATGGCATTGCCGCTAAAAGCGGGGCAACAAAGGGAAGTGCAAGACCCTGCGCGCGGTCGTAAAGTCGGGACGTATCTCCCGAAGTGAGACAGTACCCAAAACCGCCGAAAAGCAGTACCGCGCCGAAAAAAACGCTGAGCCAAAAGGACGGTTCTGTGAAGATACGCTTCATATCCGTTCTGAAAAAATTCATGCCGTCACCTCAGTTACCGACGCATTGTCTATGCGGAATTTTTTCGTGCAAAGGGACTCGATATCCTCCGCGATATGGCTTGCAAGGACTATAGTAGTCCCGCCGCCGTTAAGCTCTGTGAACAGCTCCCGCACCAGCTTGACGGAACTGTCGTCCAGACTGTTCATTGGTTCGTCCAGAACCAGCAGTTCGGGCTTGTTCATCACCGCCTGAATGATACCCAGCTTCTGCCGCATACCCAGCGAGTATGTCCGCGCGGGACGGCGGTTTTTCGGGTCAAGCCCCAGACGGGTCATAAGCGCGGCTATCTCCGCCGCGGGGACGGGGTTCGCGCTCATGGCGTTTAGGATTTTCAGATTTTTCATTCCGCTGTAATGGGGGATAAATCCGGGGGTCTCGATCATTACCCCTGCGGAATCGGGAAATTTCCCCTTGGCGCTGAAGTTCTCGCCGCCGATGGTTATTTCCCCCGAATCGGGTATCATCAGTCCCGTCATAAGCTTGAAGATCACGGTCTTGCCGCTGCCGTTCCTGCCCACGAAGCCGTATACTCCGCCCTTTTCTATCCCGAAGCTTACAGCTTTCAGCACTGCGTTCCCGCCGAAGCTTTTGCTCACGTCTCTGAATTGTATGTAGCTCATTGAGTATTCCTTTCCGTATAGTTCGGTAAAAACAATACAAATCGTTAATATTTAAAAAAGGGGTAAAGCCCCTGCAATACCCCGATCAGTTCGTATCTATTTCTATCTGCTCCTCCCGATTTTCGAGAGCGTACCCTATTACGCGGCGGTAGAATTCCGCAGGGTCAAGCATAATTTTTTCCTTGATAAGCTCCGCCTGCTCGGTATCGGGGGCGTACAGACTTATCCGCATAAGATCGTATCCCGCGTCGCCTATGGTGCAGTTTACCTCGCAGCCGTTATTGGTCTCAGTAATATCAATAGCCGCGGAGCTTTCCCTTGCCAGTCTTGCAAAGTAGTACAGCGCAGCTTTCAGTATCTCCTTGCGGAAGTACAGCGGAACGGTCTCGTCAAAAAAGTCCGAACCCAAGCGCGCCTTTTCGGTAGGCTCGATATAGGTTTTTCCGTTCCGTTCGGCGCGTATCAGCGAGCGGTTTTGGAGCAGTCCCTCCAGCGCTTCGGCATAGTAAAAATAATTCACCACACCGCTTTCCACGGCGATCTCGTAAAGCTGCTCCTCGGTGACGGGCTGTTTCAGACGGTCAAGCAGATAGCATATAAGCACCTTAACGCGGTGCGCGGAGTTAAGCTCCGCAGAATTGTAGTCGTTCATAAACAGCTCCGAATTTTACAGCATATTATCAATTTTCCTCGTACCCTTGGGCGGCGGGGAATCTATCGAAAGTTCGTCCATTTCCATTGGCGGAGGAGGAAGCGCTTCGGCGTTCTCACCGTTCTCTTTTGCCTCTTTCCTCAGACGCTTCTGGTACTCGCTCTGGTAATAACGCATACCCAGCGAATTAGACATAGCCTTGGGTTCGTTCAGCGCCTCAATAAAATCGGGATAGCCCTCCTGAAGCGACAGATAGTCAAGCTCCTTGTAGAGCCTGCGTACAAAGTCCTCAAGCCACATTCCGTAGCAGCTGTAGGCAAGCGCATATAACCCGAACGCCACCGTCAGCGACCCTGTAAACATTCCGAAAAGACTTGATACCGCTCCCACTGCGTACAGTCCGAAAAGCACATTGTGAGGCTTGCGGGCTTTAAAGAAATGCGCTGCCGCCGTTATTGCGGCAGCCGCAAAAAGATACGCCATGAACAAATATGGGACAGTCATGGGATTTGCCTGCTTTTCAACTACCTCGCCCGTGATTATGTTCCTGAGCATTCTGTCGGCAAGATCAGCCGCGCTGCCGATTATATTCATGATCGCGGAAAAAGCATAGTACAGCAGCATGAACACAAACGCAGCTCCCGACGGGATAAGTCCCGCCCAGAACGAAAATTTGAAATGCTTCTGCAATTTTTTATAGCGGTAATGATTAGCCTTGAAAAGCTCGTCGCGCTTTGACGACATAATATCCCTCCCAATAGGATCAGAAGTTCGGATAATCAAGCATATGCGAGAGAATTGCAATATTTGCCGCCGCTTCAACACAAGGCACCGCTCTGGGGACTACGCATGGGTCGTGTCTGCCCTTTATCTCCAGCGTTTCGTTGGTCATGGAGCTGATGTTGACGGTCTCCTGCGGTCTTGCGATGGAGGGCGTAGGCTTGAACGCCACTCTGAAAACGATAGGCATACCCGAGGAAATTCCTCCCAAAATGCCTCCGTGATTGTTTGTTTTTGTAAGCACATGACCGTGGTCGTCCACATAAAATTCGTCGTTGTTCTGGCTTCCAAGCATTTCCGCCGCTTGGAAGCCCGCGCCGAACTCTATGCCCTTGACTGCGGGTATGCCGAAAACAAGCTGTGCAATGCTGTTTTCAAGTCCATCGAAAACGGGCGAGCCTATTCCCGCTGGAACGTTGGTCACCACGCATTCAACAATGCCGCCCAGACTGTCCAGACTTTCGCGCGCCTTGGCGATATCGTTCACCATAGCTTCGCCCTTTTTGTCGTTAAGTACGGGGAATTTCTTGTGCCTGAGCGCAACTATGTCCTCCCGCGAAATATTGCACGGGTCGAATTTTTTATCCTTAATGTTGTGTACCTGCAAAATATGCGCGCCGGTGTAGATGCCTCTGCGCTCCAGTATCTGACCGCAGACAGCTCCCGCAAAGCAGAGGGGAGCGGTAAGTCTGCCCGAAAAATGTCCTCCGCCGCGGACGTCGTTGAAGCCCTTGTAGCGGACAGCTCCCGTATAGTCTGCGTGACCGGGACGGGCAAGCTTGGAAATATTTCCGTAATCCTGTGAATGGGTATCGCTGTTGTTTATAAACGCCGCAATGGGAGTACCGGTAGTGTAGCCGTTGTAAATGCCCGAAAGGATATTCGGCATATCACTCTCGCGCCTTTGAGTTGAGGTAGTGTCCTTTTTGGGGGCGCGTCTGTTCATAAAGCAGCGCAGCTCCTCGGGATCGATATGCTCACCTGAGGGAAGCTTGTCAAGAACTACACCGATAGCGGGGCCGTGGGATTCTCCAAAGATAGATATTGTAAGATTGTGATTCCAGAATGAAGACATTTTTTATCAGTCCTTTCCGACAAAGCGGTATAGTGTCCGACGCCTTCCGCGCCGCGGTCAGTTTCTTTCAAGCTCGGCGTTTCCGCCGAGAGATTCAAAGTCCCGCCAGAAATCGGGATAGCTTTTCGACACTGCTTCTGCGTCCGTAATTGTTATCACGCCGTCCGCCATAGTGGAGGCTATCGCCGACGCCATAACGATCCTGTGGTCGTTGCAGCCGTCTATCGTTCCGCCGCGGAAACGGTCTATCGGCTCAATTTCAAGTGAGTCGTCGTGAACAGTGACCTTTCCGCCGATATTTCCCATAGCAGCAGCTATTGCTTCAAGGCGGTTGCTTTCCTTTATTTTGAGACGCTTCGCACCCGTAATGTGGCATACGCCGTCCGCAAAGCAGCCCAGCACCGTAAGTATTGGAACAAGGTCGGGGATATCGGAAACGTCCACGGAAAAAGCAGAAAGCTTTTCCGTAACGGAGCTTGCGGAGTTTTCATGACCGTTTAATTTATTATACCCCATATTCCGAACAATTTCAAGGATTTTTTTGTCTCCCTGAACGGAGTCCTCGTTAAGGTTGTCGATTTTTATTTCCGAGCCGAGGGCGTTCGCCGCGAAATAAAACGCCGCCTGAGAGTAGTCTCCCTCAACGGAAACGTCCGCGCTGCGGTACTTCTGACCGCCCCTTATGCGGTAAACGGGAAGTCCGTCGCCGTCCTCGCTTTCGTCAATGCTTATCCCGAAGCGCGCCAGAGCAGCGATCGTCATGTCGGCATAGGGCTTTGACTCCAGCCTTGAAACAAGTCTTATCACCGAATTTTCACTGCACAGCGGGAGAGCGAAAAGCAGTCCCGTAATGAACTGGGAGGAAACGTCCCCCTCTAAAACGTACTCGCCGCCTCTCAGCTTGCCGTTCATTGTAAAGGGCATTACCCCATCGACCTTGGTAATGACCGTGCCGTTCTTTCCAAGCTCTCTTATATAGGGAGTGATGGGCCTTTCGGGAAGCTTTCCGCTTCCGTGAAACTCACAGGAGCAGCCCAGAGCCGCGGCAATGGGAATAATAAATCTCAGCGTCGAGCCGCTTTCACGGCAGTCTATTACCGCTGAGGCGGCGGGACTTTTAATGCCGATAACAGTGTAGTCCGTGCCCTCACGGAATATTTTCGCTCCCAGAGCGGTAAGGGCGGCAACGGTGGCGTCGATATCCTCCGACGCGCTTATGTTGGAAATTTCCGAAACTCCGCCCGCAAGAGCCGCCGCAATGAGCATACGGTGTGAAAAGCTTTTCGAGGAGGGTGCGCTGACCCTGCCTATAAGCTTCGACGGCTTGATAGTTACTTTCATATTACGACCGTTTTCCCCGACGGAAAACGCGCCCCCCTTTCCTTAAAGTCAATGTGGAATTATTGCTGTTTTATATTATTTCAGAACTTAACCTACAGTCCTGCCGAAGTATTCCGCAAGACTTCTTACCTTGGTCATTACCTCCGCGAATTTTGCGGGAGTAAGCTGCTGACCGCCGTCGGAAAGCGCGCTCTTGGGGTCGTTGTGGACTTCGATCTCCAGAGCGTCCGCGCCGCAGGCTACAGCCGCCAGAGACATGGGTTCGATAAGAGAAACGATTCCCGTAGCGTGGGACGGGTCGGCACAGACAGGCAGATGCGACTTCTGCTTGAGAAGCGGAATTGCCGATAAATCGAAAGTATTTCTTGTCATAGTTTCAAATGTGCGGATACCTCTTTCGCAGAGGATAACGTTCATGTTTCCGCCCGCCATGATGTACTCGGCGGACATGAGAAGTTCTTCAAGAGTATTTGCCAGACCGCGTTTGAGCAGTATGGGCTTGTCGCACTCGCCCAGAGCTTTAAGGAGCTTGAAGTTCTGCATATTTCTTGCGCCCACCTGAATAACGTCAACGTCGGCAAAAAGATCAAGGTCGGCAATGCTCATGATCTCGGTAACTATAGGCAGACCTGTTTCCTGTCTTGCCTTTACAAGAAGCTTGATGCCCTCGCCCTCAAGTCCCTGGAAAGAATAGGGGGAAGTTCTGGGCTTGAACGCGCCGCCGCGAAGCATTGTTGCGCCCGCTTCCTTGCAGGCGATAGCAGTGGTGATTATCTGCTCCTCGTTTTCGACCGAGCAGGGACCTGCGATTATCTGGAGAGAGCCGTCGCCGATAGTCCTGTTTCTTACGGGAACGGCGGTGTCGTCGGGGTGGAACTTGCGGTTGGCGTGCTTGTAGGGCTCCTGAACTCTGCGGACGCTTTCAACGCAGTCCTGCGCGAGGACGTTTTCCACGTCGATAACGGACGTATCTCCCACGAGACCGATAATGTTCTGGTGCGCACCCTCAATGTGATTTGCGCTTATGCCCTTGGCTTTGAGAGCGTCCTCCAGTCTGCGGATAGATTCAGCCTGTGCGTCCTTTTTAAGAATAATGATCATTTTTGTTACCTCCGAATTTTATTTCTTTATTGTTAAAGTTTACTGTGTAACCACCGTAACGTCGGGCAGCTTGTCGCGGAAATCCTGAATATCTTCCTCGGGAATGTTTGTATTTTCAACATAAAGCTTTTTGAGATTTACAAGATTTGTGAGGGGAGTAATGTTCTCAAC
>JAIEDQ010000063.1 GCA_029067895.1 Oscillospiraceae bacterium
GTCTTATTGAGCTTGGAGACAAGATACTCACCAAATGGCGCGGCTACACCGACGAAAGCGCGTTCATCTTCGCGGAGACCGACGGAGTTCCCCACAACACCATAACTCCGATCGCCCGCAAGAACGGCAACGCTTACGAGCTGGACTTGGTACTCAGAAACAACATCACCACCGAGGAATGTCCTCTTGGATATTTCCACCCCCACAGCGAGCTTCACCACATCAAAAAGGAAAATATCGGTCTTATCGAGGTTATGGGACTTGCCGTGCTTCCCGCACGTCTTAAAGACGAAATGGAGGCTCTTGCCGATGTGCTGATAAACAAGGGCGCAAGCGCAGTCCGTGAAGACCCAGAACTGAAAAAGCACGCCGACTGGGCGGAGGAATTTGCCGCACGGAGAAAGATTACCCCGGAAAACGTAAACGACGTTATCAAGGACGAGATCGGAAAGGTGTTCATGAAAGTCCTTGAACATGCGGGCGTCTACAAGAGAAACGCCAAGGGCGCAGCCGCTTTCGGACGGTTCGTTTCGACTATCTGATTTTTATATAGTACTGCCGCGGTTTAAGTGTCAAAAAACCGCGGTATTTTTTTGCAAAATTTGTGCTTTTTTTATTTGCGGAAAACCATGGAAATGTTGTATAATATTAACCGAACCAATCAATATTATATGAAAGGAATTTTAAAGCTTGATTACCGATCTGACAAAAGGCAAACCCTCGTCGCTGATATGGCGGTTTACGCTGCCCATGCTTATCAGCATTATCTTTCAGCAGATGTACAATATCTGCGACAGCGTTATCGCGGGAAATTTCGTAGGCTCAGCGCCCATTGACGGCGAGCTTGCCCTTGCCGCGGTGGGAGCGTCCTACCCCGTCACCATGCTGTTCATTCAGTTTGCAAACGGAATAAACGGCGGCTGTGCGGTGGTAATATCCCAGCTTTTCGGCGCAAAGGAATACGTCCGCATGAAAACGGCTGTGTCCACCTCGCTTATCACGACCCTTTCTTTAGCGGCAGTTATGACATTGGGCGGACTTTTCTTCTGCGACCCAATAATGACCGCGTTAAACACTCCCGACAATATATTTGCAGACTCGGTACTGTATCTGCGTATCTACATTGCGGGACTGCCGTTCCTCTTTATGTACAACGTCTGCACGGGAATTTTCACCGCGCTTGGGGACTCCCGAACTCCGC
>JAIEDQ010000064.1 GCA_029067895.1 Oscillospiraceae bacterium
ATATTATATGTTTTTCACAAAAACCACTTTCAATAATTATGCATGATATGTACAAATGCACACGGTTTTATAAAAAATACGCCGTCATTATCCTAATTACCCGGATAATGACGGCGAACAAAATGCATTTAATCGCTTACATTTATTCCTTTTCAAATGTCACCCGAACATCTCCGCTGCCCAGCACGGCGGCAAGCTCCGACGCGTCCTCGGTATATCCGAGCCGCGTATAGCTGTAGGACGTAGCGAATGTGTCGTAAAAAAGCACAACGCAGCTTGAACCGTAAAGCATGATATCTCCCGAATTAATTTTATCGGGACGCTCGGAATTTACAGGCAGGTCGTCGGAAAGATAAAAATACTTTTCGTTTCCGTTAAGCTCGCTCATATCCAAAGTCAGCGGAAGAATTTCGGCAAAAAGCGTTTGCGGCGTCGTTATCATAAAGAACAGCCGTGAAGCTTTTATCTCCTGCGGTAATTTTAATTTTATTCATACTGATTTCCTCCTGTGCCGAAGTTTCCGAAGAACTTTCCGAAAGCTGCGAGGTAATCGGCGAAGCCGCCTCACTCTCCACGGTATCCTGTAAAGTCCCGCAGGAAGCTAAGATCAGCGCGGACACTGCCGAAAATAACATTGCAAAAATTTTCTCCATATAAAACCCTCCTTTACGATCTATTTTCCGAATAGATCAGATAGTCAAGGCAGTCTATCCGTTTCTGGCATTTATGCAGATCGTCAAGAAGCCGTTGCCTGTGGCTTTTCAGAATATCATTTTTTTCTCCGGTACTTTTACTGTCTGCGTAACGTTCTGCCAAAACTATGTCACAGCCCACATCGGTAAGGTTTGTAATAATTTTTGAACATAATTCGCTGTTAATAGGATATCCCCTATTCATGTTTTTGCTTTACTGTATTTTAACACACGGCTCTCGAAATAGCAAATACTTATATCGAATAACACATTATGCTTGACAGGCATATTATTTTACTGTATAATATATTGCAAGAACAGCAGGAAGCGGCAGCTAAATTTTTTGAAGCGTTATATGAAATAAAATGACCGATAGATACAGTATACTTTTCAAGCATATATTCCTATTCGATATAAGTATTTGCTATTCGGAAAAATATATGTTACAATAAGTACAAGGCGAAATATACAGTACCGCAAATACTGAAAGGGAGCATAACTTATGATTATTGAAAATAAAATCTTTGACGAGGAACGCGCTCTTTACGGAAGCAAGGAGCTGACCGTAAAAGGCTGCCGTTTTGACGGTCCTGCCGACGGCGAAAGCGCATTTAAGGAATGTTCGGATATCACGGCTGAGAATTGCTTTTTCAATTTGCGGTATCCGTTCTGGCATGACAACGGTCTGAAAATTGCAGGTTCGGAAATGACCGAGCTTTGCCGCGCGGCGTTGTGGTACTCGGAAAATATTGAGATCGCCGGCACAAAAATGCACGGTATAAAGGCTCTTCGGGAGTGCAGAAACGTTAGTCTGAAAAACTGCGATATTATTTCTCCGGAATTCGGCTGGTCGGTATCGGGCGTCCGCATGGAAAGCTGTACGGCTGTGAGCGAATATTTTATGATGCGCTCCGAGGATATTGATTTTTCCGACGTGGATTTCAAGGGAAAATATTCATTTCAGTACATTAAAAATTCCGTTTTTGAAAACTGCGTTTTCGATACAAAGGACGCATTCTGGCACGCGGAAAATGTTACCGTAAAAAACAGTATCGTCAATGGAGAATATCTTGCGTGGTATTCCGACGGCTTGACTCTTGAAAACTGCAAGATCATCGGCACGCAGCCGCTTTGCTACTGCAAAAATCTGAAGCTGATAAACTGCGAAATGATCGGCACAGACTTGTGCTTTGAAAAATCCGACGTAAACGCCTGCATTACAACTCCCGTTGTAAGCATAAAAAATCCCGCATCGGGCAGGATATGCGTTCCCTCCGTAGGCGAAATAATCCGAGACGACGAAAATTCAAAAGGCGAGGTCGTTGTCTGCGAGAAATGCAAATGTGACAAAAGCGCATGAAGTCAATAAATGATAAAAAACTCCGCAAGCTCAATCTACAAAAGAGCTTGCGGAGTTTTTAACTGGCTGGGGTGCAGGGATTCGAACCCCGGTAATGCTTGAGTCAGAGTCAAGTGCCTTACCGCTTGGCGACACCCCAATATACAAGTTCGCCCGACCGAGCGAACTTTTTGACTGGCTGGGATAGGTGGATTCGAACCACCGAAATGACGGAGTCAAAGTCCGCTGCCTTACCGCTTGGCTATATCCCATTACTCGGAAACAGCAAAGCTATTCAAGCGACTTATATAGTTTACCACATTGCCCGTCGTTTGTCAATATTTTTAGTGAAATTCGTCATTTATAACAAATATCATCACAATCAATTGTACGAAATTAACGAAACTGTAAACTCAACAGTGCAGCCATTAGCGACTACACGGTACTGTCCGGGAAGCAGTTCACCGTACATCGACAGATCATACACTTCTTCCCGCGGCTGTTCAGGATTTAAAATCAGCCCAATGTCGTTAAATCCCCAATTTCCGGTGATAGTCGGTACACTGTACCATTCTCCGTCGAGAAGCACGTCCACCGAAAAATGAAGACCGTACATCCATTCTTTGCTGCCGTTGTTGGTATATTTTACTGTGATATTATTTTCTGTCTGCTCTGCAAGCTCAGCCGAAATATAATCTGGAGCCTCTTCGTCGATATACGCGGTAGAAAGCCTGTCAGCATACCATTTATCACCGTCACGGCATATAATATGCGCGCAAGGAAGCGCAGCCGCCGCTTTGGAAACTCTTTCGTCCGACCAGTCGTACTTATCCGAAAACGTGCCGAAATCGTAATCAAATCGGTACGCCTCACCGTCTTGGGTTATCCAGTATCCGTTCGACCATACCGCTTCCAGCGCCCAGCCGTCGGTGTCGCTTATTTCAAAGCCGTACGCAGGAGCTGTAAACAGTTCGGGAGACCAGTCCTCGGCTTTTTCGGCGGGAACGGCAGAAATTGCTTTAAGAATTTCTTTTTCCTGCGAATTATTAAACAAATACCAAAGCTTGGTATTTTCACCGTCGTATACAAAAAAATCTAGCGCGCTTGTTTCGGGAGAAGCATTTGCCATAAGGGTGTTTACCGTGACAGTCTCACCGACTGTCTGTTCGGGAGCCTCTGTCTCTGTAGTTGAAACAGTTTCCGACAG
>JAIEDQ010000065.1 GCA_029067895.1 Oscillospiraceae bacterium
GATTACACAAATAAAGTTCTTTTTTAATTAAATATAGTATAAAACAGGAATCGATACAATAATCAATTCCTGTTTCCATAATCCACTGTATTTGTCTTTTAACGATATTTTTGAAAAACTTCTATATCGCTATCACCCTAAAGGCTGAGCCTTTACCCTTGCCGCCGTCTATAGTTGTGATAGCATAATTTTGTTTCCGAGACGGCAGAAAATTTCTGTGCCACAATTGCACTAAGGTCTGCCGCTTTTGTACTTTATTCAACCGCCGCAATTATCCGATCAGCGATCTCCTCCGCAGTACCGTCTCCGCTTACCGTTACCGAAGCGTTTTCACCGTACACGGGAACTCTGCCATCGTAGATGATCTCAAGCTCCTCTTTTGTGTTGTTCATAACGATAGGACGGTTTTTGTCACCAGAAATGCGGGAATAGCAGGTCTCGAAAGGAACGTCGATATAGACCACCGTTCCCGCCGCAGAAGCGATCTCTGCGTTTTCCTTTTTCAGCATCGCTCCGCCTCCGCAGGCTATAACGCCGCTTTTTTCGGCAAGCTCCCGTATCGCGTCCGTTTCCGCTTCACGGAAATACTTCTCGCCCTTTTCCGCAAATATCTTAGGTATTTCCATTCCCTCTTTTTCGGTGATGTATTCGTCCATATCGAAAAATCCGCAGTCCAGCTTCCGCGCAAGAAGTTTTCCAATCGTGGTTTTTCCGCAGCCCATAAATCCGCACAAATAAACAGTTTTCATAATTATTTTCCCTCAACTTCGGAAAGATTGTCGGCGGTGTACTCCGTCATCTTGTTTCTTATTTCCTCTTCAAGGCAGGAGTAGAACATGGCGAACAGCACATCCGCAAAGCCAAGCAGAAACATATTCTTGTTGGTAATTTCCGCCAGCTCGGGAACGTAGGTATAGATGTAGGTTTTGTACCAGTCTGCGGTAAATGGCTGAAGCTTTTTGCCCTTTCTCACAAGGTACTTGGTTTCCAGAAAGGTTTCCGCGATCATGTCCTTGTAGTTCTCCGCGCCCTTTTCCATTACCGCGTTGTAAAGACGGTAAAGCTGGTCGTCGGTCATATTTTCGTCGTTGATCTTAACGTTTTTCAGCGTAGGTATCCGCACCGCAAGGGAGTACACCATAAGCGCAAGAACGTGGTTGTACTCCTCGCTCTGCATTTCCGCGCAGGTACGGCTGTCGATATGCAGACCCAGACCCTGCAAACAGTCGGTATCGGTGATATTGTTGAGCACCACCTTGAACGCGTCCTTGATGTTTATGTTGTAGAAATCGTCCTCGGCGATGGAGTAGATGTATTTCATGGCGTTGTAAAGGCTCACGCCGCCTTTGATTATTGTGTCAGCCAGACCGCTTATCGCCGCGGCTTCGTTTATGAAAAGCATTTTGCAGCTCCTTTCGGTTAATTGTTCGGACGACTATTCCTCATCCTTGTCCTTGAAAGCGTCCTCACGGCTTATGCGCTCCCACTTGGGCTTTTTTATCTCCACGGGCTTTTCCTTCTTTTTAGGGGACTCCCCGTCCTCTCCGTCATTTCCCGCCTGCATAGCGTCGAATACCGAATCGAAAGCCTGGGGCGTAAACGGCTTGACCTTAATATTGTCCGAGGACACCACCGTTCCCTCAACCTGAGGTACCTTCGGGGACTCGGAAACGATGTTTCTTGCGGAATTTTTCTCTATTTTCTCGGACAGTTGCGCTATTTCCACAAATTCATCTTCGGAAGTATCCTTTTCCTCCGTGATTTCCGCAGACGTTTCCGTATTTTCGCCCGTATCACCCGAACCGCCGCTCGAATTTCTCATATCAAAGGGCTTCTCAACGGGAGCATGGACGGTCTTGTTCTTGCTTGCCAGCTTTACCTCCTTGGCAAGTCTGTCGGAATAATCGAGAAATTCCTCGTACTGCTTCAATGTCGCCTCGCCTATCTTTAGGTTGCGCTTCATGTTGGACAGGTACTGAGACCATTCCTTAAACTCGTTTTCGTCGATACCCTTGTTTACCCGCTTGTACAAAGCGTTGTACAGCTTCTGAGCGCGTTTTTCCGTTTCCTTGGGAACGACCACAGGCTCGCGAACCTCAGGAGGCGGTATAACAACGGAGGAAACGGGAGAAATGTGCATTGTATTTGCCGTTTCCGCATTTTCCTCGGAAACATTTTCTCCGCCCTGCGGAAGCGAGCTTCGCGCCTCCACGGTAATGCTTTCCACAAGCTCCTCGTACTGTCTGCGGCAGGTTTTTCCCGAACTGTTCACCCTGTCGCAGCGGGTGTTGTCGTCAAGAGCGGCAAAAAATCTTCCGCAGTTTTCGCATTTGCGCATATATATCTTATTTCGCACCATAAGCTCAAATTCAAGATCGATCGCCGCCTTCAAGCTGTCGGGGTAATAAAGCTCCGCAGGGGTCTCGCGGAAGGTCTCAAGAGCGAAATTCATTTCTATTTCATTAGGACGCTCCATTCCCTTAACGTAGGAATACGCCTCCATAGCAAGCTGATCGCGTATCTTTGAGCAGTCCCGCTTTTCCATTGCGGACAGGTCGCCGCCCTCGGCAAGATCGTCGGAAAAACGGCGGTAAATGGACTTCGAGACCTTTCCCACAACGAAAGCCGCATTCGGAAGCGTGGCAGGAGTACAAAGCTTTACCGACGGAAGCGCTGTTCCGGGACAGCCCAGCTCGTTTGCCGCAACAGAGACCGCAAGGTCAAAATATTCCTTTCTCGCGCGAATGGTGTCGTCGCTGAGCTTTGCGCCGATAGTGTCGGTGTCGAAGATAAAGTTCATCTTATTTTTCGCGTACTCCTGCAAGCGGACGATACTCGTCCAGCGGTTCATGGCGCGGTTCGCCTTGTATTCGGAAATACGCCTGAAAATAGCTTCCTCGTAGGGATTTTTCGGGGAAATGCACCTTGCCCACAGCTCTTCCAGACCGATCCTCTCGCTGTGACAGATGTACTCCACAATGCAGTCGGTAACGATCTCGGAATAGTCCGTGCCTATGCAGGCTTCGATGTAAGGGTGAGCGCGTCCGACCACCGTTTTTGCGCCCGAAACTATATTCTGAGGCAGTCTGCCCGTTTTGCGCGCGGTCTTGCCCGCCTCTATGCACTGTTCCCAAAAATAAGTAAAATCAAACTCGGTGAAGTGCAGAAGCGTTCTTGACAGCTCTATTTTGTAAAAATTGGTATTATCATAAACGGCAAATCTGACAATGCTGTTATCCATTTCTCCTAATTCCTCTCCGCGAAATTTCAAGTACTGTTTTTATTATATCACATCGGTTTGCAAATTTCAATTGATTTGGCAAAAAAACTCGGAAATCGGCAAATTTTCCGATTTCCGAGTTTTATTTCCGCAAATATTTCCCGTTTCCGTTTATTTGCAAAAAGCCGTCAAACCTTGTTGTTTACGTCGTTTGCGCCGCCTTTTATCCATATATCCTTTTGGCTTGCGCTTCGGCAGTCATATCTGTAAAAAATCTCATCATAATCGAGCTTTGAGCCTAAGTTTACTCCGGAGCGTGCGGGATCATAGAACTTATCCGAACCTACATAGATGTAAAATTCACACCCTTCAAGCCGTCTTTCGATGTCCCTCACCACTTCTCCTATGCGTGAGTTGATCGCCTCCGCGCCCTCGCTGTCCGTTATCAGAATAACGTCAAAGCCGTGCTCACAGTATAAGCCGTCCCAGAACTGCTTGTCTGCGATCTCCTGCTCGGTAAGTGTGCCCGTGGAATAAAGTACTGTATCTTTCGCCTCGGGAATGTCAACTCCCTCTTTCAGCCAATCCGACAATTCGTCCAAGTAAAGCATATTCAGATAGCTGTCACTGTACACCTCAAGACCGTCGCTTCCGCCCCGCAAATTAACATCAAATTCCATTTGCGGCTCGTCGGCAGGAGCGGCTTTCACATCCATGCAAAACGACCATTCAAGCTTGTACAGAAAATAGCTGCAAACAAATTCCCGACCGTATTTTTCTTTCAGCAGCTCCTCGGCTTTATCCGTCAGCGGAGTATCCGTTATCCATTCCCATTGGGGCTGACTGTCGGTTATCAGATAGTCCCCCACCATAAAGCAGTGCTGAAATTCGTCTCCCTCTATGGTCAGCGCAGTCGTTCCCGCGATCGCGGAGGCAAGCAGTGCAAGTACAGAACCGGTCATAAATCGCTCCTTTCAATTACTGTACGGTTTGGGCTGTCGGAGGTTACGCCTCCCAGCTGTTGAGGTAAGCCTCCTGCACGTCGGTAAGCTTGTCGATCTCCATACCCCAGTAGCGGATCTTTCTCTCCGCAACTTCCTTGTCAATGTACTTGGGAACATCGATAATCTTCTCGGTAAGCTTGCCCCTGTTCTTGACAAGGTGCAGAGCGGACAGCGCCTGAATTGCAAAGCTCATGTCCATAATTTCGGCGGGGTGACCGTCTCCCGCGGCAAGATTTACCAGTCTGCCCTCGGCGATAACGTATATCCAGTTTCCGTTTTTCAGCTTGTAGCCCTGAATATTGTTGCGGGCAACCTTTGTTTCCACAGCAATCTTTTTCAGCGTGGCAACGTCCACCTCAACATCAAAGTGTCCCGCGTTGCAGCAGATCGCGCCGTTCTTCATCACGTTGAAGCTTTCTTCGGTGACAACGTCGCGGCAGCCCGTAACGGTTACAAAGAAGTCGCCCACCTTAGCCGCCTCGGTCATTTTCATGACCTTGAAGCCGTCCATAACAGCCTCCATAGCCTTTATGGGGTCTATCTCGGTGACGATTACTTCTGCGCCCAGACCCTTTGCGCGCATTGCAACGCCCTTGCCGCACCAGCCGTAGCCTGCAACAACAACGTTTTTGCCCGCAACGATAAGGTTTGTGGTACGGTTAATGCCGTCCCAGACGGACTGTCCCGTGCCGTAGCGGTTGTCGAACAGGTGCTTGCAGTCGGCATTATTTACCAGAACCATTGGGAACTGAAGCTTGTTTTCCTTAGCCATTGCGATAAGGCGGATAATGCCCGTGGTGGTCTCCTCGCAGCCGCCTATAACGTCCTTTATCTTTTCGGGGTACTCGTTGTGGATAAGGTTCACAAGGTCGCCGCCGTCGTCAATGATGATGTTGGGTCCCGCCTCGATTACCTTTGAGGTATGGCGGTGGTACTCCTCGTCGGTAGCGTTATACCATGCGTAAACGTTCAGACCGCCGTGAACGAGAGCCGCCGCAACGTCGTCCTGAGTGGAAAGCGGGTTGCTGCCCGTGATGTACATTTCCGCGCCGCCCGCCGCAAGGACACGGCACAGATACGCGGTTTTCGCTTCAAGGTGGACAGAAAGTGCGACTTTGATTCCCGCAAATGGCTTTTCGGCAGCGAATTCCTCCTCGATGCCGCGGAGCAGGGGCATATTATTTTTTACCCACTGTATTTTTGTCTCGCCATTTTCCCATAAGTTTAAATCTCTGATCTCACTTGACATAAAATTACCTCCCAATTATATTTTTAATTATTATTTGTTTTCCGTATTTTCATCGTCTATCCCAACAAATTCTTCGACCCTTTTCATTATAGCCGTCCTTAAAAAGGTGTTCATTGGCTCTTTGGAAACCTCCAACGCCTCTTTAAGCTTTTCGTACTCGGATATTTTAAGCTTTACTGATTGGTATTTAAAATGGGCTTTGTCGTATTTTTTATTTGCATTCATTTGTGACTTCGTTACTGCCAACTGCAACACCTCCTAATATTATACAATAATGCAGCACAAAGTTACAACGTATAAATTATACATAATATGCGTTGTAACTTTGTTTATTTTGTCTATTGATTTATGCGTTATAACGTATTATAATCAAATCAGTACTTAATTATTCCTGAACGCGGAACTCGCTTACGATCGTATCCATACGTCCAACCTCGTCAGAAACGGAACGAGCGATCTCGGCGCTTTCAACGGATGTCTGCGCATTTTGGGCGACAACCTGCGAGATCTGCTCTATCTTGAGCTTAAGAGACGCTATCGCCTCAACCTGACGTCCTGTCAGCTCGTTGATTATGCCTGCGTGCTCCGCGCTTCTTTCGGAGTATTCAATAACCCCGTTCATGCGGTCAGCGGTAAGCTCCGCGATCTTCATGCCGTTTCCAACAGCGGTAAGGGACGCCTTTATAAGCGCGGACGTGCTGTTTGCCGCCTCTGCGCTCTTTGTGGCAAGGTTTCTTACCTCGTCCGCAACAACGGCAAAGCCCTTGCCTGCCGCACCTGCGCGCGCTGCCTCAACAGCCGCATTGAGGGCGAGGATATTGGTCTGGAACGCGATATCCTCGATAGTTTTGATAATGCTTTCGATTTTCTTGGACGAATCGCTTATATCATTCATAGCGGTGAGCATATGCTGCATGTCCTCGTTGTTTGCGCGTATCATTTCCGTGCTTTCGCCCGCCGCCTCGGACACCTTTGCGGACTCGTCAAAGCTGTTCTGAGTTTCCTCGGAAATTCTTGTAATGTCGTCCGCAATCTGAGCTATGGTACGCTCCTGCTCTTCGGCAGCACTGCTGATACGTTCCGCAACATTGCTCATAAGTGACGCGGACTCGTTTACCTTTTCGGATATCTCGGCGATTTTGCCGACTACCTGATTCTGCTGGGAAACAAGTCTCTTGCTGCTTTCAACCTGCTCCTGCACCTTGGACACAAGGGTGGTCGCTTCATTGGCTGAATGTTCGGATTCCTTTATGTAGCCAAGGCTGCAATCCACAAGATATATGATAACGGCGGCACAGATGTTAAGTCCCAAAAGACCCTTTATAACGGTTTCAAGACTTGTGCCGGAGTAGAAAAAGTCCTTGAAGACAATGCCGATCACACCCGCTAAGTCGATCAAAGCCCAGTTCGCGAAAAGGTTGTTTTTGTTATAGTATATCGCCGCAATGGTCATTGCCGCGCCCATAAGCGGGAACATACCGTGCATCTCGTGCTTTGCCGCGGACATGACAATAATTATCATCATCTGCACCAGCGAGATTATCGTACCGCGGACGGTAGTCGAGGTTTTTCTGAGAACAGTGTAGGATACCGCTGCGGTAACAGCTCCGGCAGCGGCTATTACAATTCCCATAGCCACCGCTCCCGTAAGGGCGTTTATCAGACCGAAAACAACGCATACCGCAAACACGATAATGATATGCATATTTACCATTTTCTCCGAAGCGGGCTTTTTAGCAGCCGCCTTACCAAATAATGACATAACCATTCCTCCAAAAAATATTTTTGACCGCCGAAAAGTACGCTTGCAGGGGTCTTGTTTCTAAAAGCCATTCTGTTAATTTTACAGGAATTTGTAATTTTTTTTAAATCATTTCACTTAAACGACGGATTTTTCACTTAATTGACATGAACACGATACTATCTGCCGCTGTTTTCGCCGTCGGGTTCAACATATTCAAGAATATCGCCGGGCTGACAGTTGAGCAGTTTACATATAAGAGCCATATTATCTGCGTTGACTATTTCACCGTTTCGGAACTTTTGCAATGTACTTTCACTCATAATTTTTTCTTTTCTTATTTTATAGGTGGAGTACCCTGCCGCTTTTAAAGCTTCTATAACGTCAATTTTATACTTTATCGGCATATATGCACCACCTTGTACCCAAAAATACAAAATATATACACTGTAATTTCGTGTATGTTGCCAATAGACATACACGAAATTTTGATGTATAATTAAATCACCTTAAAAACGAAAGGAAGATTTTTATGAGTTGTCACTGTTTTCGCCGTCGGGTTCAACAAATTCTTCCACTCTTTTCATTATTGCCGACCTTAAAAATGTGTTCATCGGCTCTTTTGATACCTCCAGCGCTTCTTTAAGCTTTTCGTACTCGGATATTTTAAGCTTTACAGTCTGATATTTAAAATGCGTTTTGTCGTGTTTTTTGTTAGATTCCATTTTTGCTTTAGATACAGCCATTATGGTTATACCTCCTGTTATTATTATACCAACTCTGCGCATGGTTGTAACGTGAAAAAATATACAAAATTCACGTTGCAACATTGTTGGATTTGCATATTGAGATTCCTGTTGTAACGTGCTATAATTAATCTAAACTTAAAACGAAAGGAAGATTTACCATGAAAAAGAATTTAGACGATATCAGAGAAAACTTGGAAATTGAGATCGACACCGCAAAAGCCTTATCCGAAATTATGACGCTTCTCCACGCGGGTTCTCACAGCTTTGACCAAAATGAAATTACCTTTAATGCCGTTAAAAACGTTTTTGGGCTGATATCGGAAATTGCCGACAATCACGTCCGCAGCCTTGATACAGTGGCAAATGAGCTTGTTGATTTTCACAATGACCTCAAAACCAAATAAGGCTCACGCCGTCAACTCGCAAAATTCCGCTTCAACATAGCCTCCCAGCGCTTCGGGGTCAAGTATCACCTGCATACCTCTCGCTCCCGCGCTGACCGCTATCTCGTCAAACAGAACGGCGGTCTCGTCTATGTAGGTGGGGAACTTTTTCTTCATTCCCACAGGCGAACAGCCGCCGCGGATATAGCCTGTCACGCCAAGCAAGTCCCTGACGTGCAGCATTTCGCATTTTTTGTTCCCACTGACCTTTGCCGCCTTTTTCAGGTCAAGCTCCTCCGCAACGGGGATACAGCACACGAAATATCCCGACTTATCCCCTTTCAGCACAAGCGTCTTGAACACCTGCTCGGCAGGCTGACCCAGAACTTCCGCCGCGTGGACTCCCGATAGGTCGCTTTCGTCCACCTCGTATTCCGCGGTTTTAAAGGGTATCCCTGCCGCTTCAAGAAGCCGCATTGCGTTCGTTTTGTTCATATCAGATTATTCTCCATAATTTGCTTGAACCTGCTTATCCAGTCGGGTACGTACTCGCCGCTTAATATCACATTTCCGTTGCGGTACTCTCCTACTTCAATAAATCCGTTTTCGTTGTCGTAAAAATGCACTTCGTCGCAGTACGGAAGTATTCTTGCCAAATCCTCAAAACGCTTTTCAAAGCGGCGTATAACGTCCTTTTCGGATATGTCGTGACCGCCCTTTCTGACCCTGTTGGCTATGCGTGCGGAGCTTTCCTCCGCGCTGCTTACAGCGACGTAATAAAGCCGTATGAAATAATCCCTTTCCCTTGCGCGAAGCACCGTCCGCAAAGTTTTCTTTCCCGAAAGAGTTGTCTCCTGCGTGAAATTCACGCCCTTTTCAAGACAGTCATTGATAATTCCCACAGCCTTTTTTCCGCCTGCGATCCTGTCAGCTCCAAGCCTTTCGGTAATGCTGTCGGTATCCACGACTACTCCAAGATCACTGTACGTCCCGCGCAGTACACCCGTAAGACTGCTTTTTCCCGCGCCGTTCACGCCGCCGATTATCGTGTATTTTTTCATATTGTTTCCTCTTTCAAGAGTGTTTCCCGCCGCGTTTCACATAAGTATTACAGCCCGTGGGGCGATTCCACCTTTTTGTCTGACTCCTGTATGGACACAAGGGTCATTTCATTGCCACGCTTGGAGACCACGTACTCAACGTATTTATCGGGACTGGGCTCCTCGTCGGAGGTAAGCGTCAGCCACGACGGCGTAGGCGAAACATATCCCACCGTAAGGGTGTACCGCTCGCCGACGCGGGTTATCTCCTCGATATAGGGCGAATATGTAAAATACTTAGGGTTTGAGGGTATGCGGTAGGATTTTATGGATTCGTCATAGTAGAACTGCACGTCCACGCCGATAATGGACTGGTGCTCAAAGCTCAGACCAGTGCCGAAAAGCTTTGTACCGTGCTGTTCTATATCAAGCTCGGGAACGATTATCATATCGAAATCCGCTTCGTACTTGGACTTATCCTCGTACAGGATAATATCCCATATCGCCGCCGTTATCAGCGTCTCGCTGCGGAGCTTGACCGTCTGATTGAACGGCGGAGGGTCGCATATTACAATAGGGTACACGAACCGCGCAAACTCGTTTTTCTGCTGGGTATTGTCCGCAAAGGCTTTTACCGCGTCAATCGTGAAAAGCACGGTGGAATAAAGTCCGACGATAGCCAGCAGGGAAATAACTATGCCGAAAAGATAGTACAGCTTTCTCCGCAGTCCCTCGGGATTTGAAACCGGCTCGTCGGGGACTTCTATCTCCTCCGTAAACTCAGCCATGTCCTCATGACTTTCGTCAAGCGCCTCGTCAAACATACGCTTGATATTTTCTATGGACTCCCTGTCCTGCTTTTTCTGCTCCTGCTTTCTTGCGTTCTTTTTAGCCGAAGCCTTGTCGCTCTCGTCCGCAGGGACAAGCCTTGGCGGCTTCTGCTCGTTTTTCGGAGCGCGCTTTCCGTTCTTTTTCGCAGCTTTTCCGTTTTTACCGTCAAAGCTGTCGTAGTCGAAAAAGTTCTTTTTATCGTTGCTCATTGCATTTTTCCTTTCACCGTATCTGTCCGCTGCCGTCGATAAGATACTTTACCGAGGTAAGCTCCCGCAGTCCCATAGGACCTCTTGCATGAAGCTTCTGGGTGGATATGCCTATCTCCGCGCCGAAGCCGAACATTCCGCCGTCTGTGAAGCGCGTGGAGGCGTTTACATACACCGCCGCCGCGTCTATCTCGTTTTTGAACTTCTCCGCGTTTGCAAGGCTGTTTGTCACGATACATTCGCTGTGTCCCGTGGTGTACCGTGAGATATGCGCGATAGCCTCGTCAATGTCCTCAACCACCTTGACCGCTATTATATAGTCGCCGAATTCCGTTGCGTAATCCTCCTCCGTGGCGGGAACAACGCAGTTCCCCAGAATTGCCGCGGTCTCGGAGCAGCCCCGTATCTCAACGTTATGCTCGTCCAGACGCGCCTTTATCAGCGGCAGAAGCTTATTTGCGATATTTTTATGCACAAGCAGGGACTCTATAGCGTTGCACACCGAGGGACGCTGGGTCTTGCCGTTGTCTACGATATTCACCGCCATATCAAAGTCCGCGGATTCGTCCGCGTAAACATGGCAGTTTCCCACGCCAGTTTCAATAACGGGAACTGTTGCGTTTTCCTTGACCGCGCGGATAAGTCCCGCGCCGCCGCGTGGGATAAGCACGTCGAGATAATCATTGCACTTCATAAGCTGAGCGGCAACGTCGCGGGAGGTGTCCTCCACAAACTGCACCGCGTCCTTTGGCAGACCGCTTTTTTCAACGGCGTCCCGCATAATATCGCAAAGGCATTTATTGGAATTGAAAGCTTCCTTGCCGCCGCGGAGAATGACCGTGTTTCCGGTTTTCAGGCACAGCACAGCCGCGTCCACCGTAACATTTGGTCGGGACTCGAAAATGATACCGATAGTGCCGAGGGGAACGCGAACCTTAGTTATCCTCATTCCGTTCGGACGGAGCGAACCGCTGTCCGCCGTGCCGATTGGGTCGTCAAGCTTTATGACGTCCGCAACGCCTGCGGCTATGCCCTGTATCCTGTCGGGAGTGAGCTTGAGCCTGTCCTGAAGTGCGGCGGACATACCGTTTTTTTCGGCAGCCTCCATGTCGAGCTTGTTTGCGGCGAGAATTTTATCTGTATTTTCAGTAAGAGCGGCTTCGATAGCCGCCAGAGCCTTGTTTTTCTGTTCGGTGGAAGCGCAGCGCATGGCTTTTTCCGAAGCCTTTGCCTTTGCGCCCAGTGTTTCGGCGTAATTCATAGAAACAGTTCCTTTCGGGTTATTCGGACATATTCGCCGAATAGTTGTTGTATCGGCAGTATTTGCATATATAATAATTATACCACAAAGACGGCGGTTGTCAAGGTTTGTTACATAGTGCGCTGTGCGCTAAATTAAAATTTACATAGGAAAACAGAATAATCCTGACTGTCAGCCCTTTGTAAAAACAGTACCCACGCCCTCGCCGTCAAAAAATTTGTACAGCACATACGGATTACGTCCGTTCAGTATAGCCATATCTATTCCCGCGCCCATGACAAGCTCCGCGGCGTGTATCTTGGTTATCATGCCGCCTGTACCGAGGGACGAACCCGCTCCCCCTGCAAGAGCGCGTATCTCGTCGTTTATCTCATGCACCTCGGAAATAAGCTTCGCGTCGGGGTTGTCCTTGGGATTGCTGTCGTAAAGCCCGTCGATATCGGACATAATGATAAGCATATCCGCATGACTGAAAATTCCCACGTGAGCCGCAAGGCTGTCGTTCTCGCCGAATTCAAGCTCCAGCTCATCGATAGCTACCGTGTCGTTTTCGTTCACGACGGGTATGACATTATGGCTTATCAGCTTCTCAAAGGTATTCTCAACGTTGTTTTTCCGCGGCGTGTCCAGAATATTTCTCGTCAGCAGTATCTGCGCAACGGTAAGGTTGTACTCGCCGAAAAGCTTGTCGTACATATACATCAGCTCGCACTGTCCCACAGCGGCGCACGCCTGCTTCATAGAGGTCTCCTTGGGACGTTCGGGCAGGTGCATTTTGGACATTCCCAGTCCTACCGCGCCCGACGACACTAAAATAATTTCCTTGCCGCTGTTCTGAATGTCCGCCAGAACCTTTACAAGCTTTTCCATTCTGCGGATATTCATTCTGCCTGTTTTATGGGTAAGGGTAGATGTTCCTACCTTTACAACTATTCTTTTTTTCTCGTTGATATCAAACATACTAAACGCCTCTCATTTAATCAGTAACAGTATTTACGGGATTTCCGCCGATATACGCCCTGAGATTTTCTATGACTGTTTTAACAAGCCTCTCGCGGGTCTCCAGAGCCGCCCACGCCACATGGGGAGTGATAATGCAGTTCTCCGCGCTTTGCAGTCTGCCCAGCGGACAGTCTGCCGACATAGGCTCGGACTGAAGCACGTCCAAAGCCGCGCCCGCGATACGTCCCTCGCTTAAAGCGTCCGCAAGAGCCTGCTCGTCCACAACGTCTCCCCTGCTGGTGTTTATCACTATGCAGGACGGCTTGCAGTACGCAAGGTTTTCCCTGCCGATAAGTCCACGCGTTTCAGGGGTGAGGGGACAGTGGGCGGTGATAACGTCCGACTCGGAGAAAAGCTCCTTTATCCCAACAAACCGCACTGAGCTGTCCTGCTTGGCGGTACGGGTGTTTACTATGACATTCATTCCGAACGCGCGGGCAATTCCCGCAACGCGCCTGCCGATAGAGCCGTAGCCGATTATGCCCAGGGTCTTTCCCTCAAGCTCGCGGGTGGGGAAAACGAAGTCCGAAAAGGTTTCAGATTTTATCCAGCCTCCCTCACGGACAAACCCGCCGTACTCAGACGTCCTGCTGAAAAAGTTAAGTATAAACGAGAAAACCTGCTGAGCAACCGCTCCCGTGGAATAGGCGGGAACGTTGCAGACGGTTATTCCCAGCTCGCGGCAGGTTTTAATGTCTATGTTGTTGTAGCCCGTCGCGCATAGTCCGATGTATTTAAGATTTGGACACGCCCGCAGTATATCCTCGGTAAAAAGGGTCTTGTTGCAGAGCACAGCCTCCGCGTCCCCGACATTTTCCACGATCCTGTCAGTTGGCGTAAGGGGGTACTCGGTAACGTCTCCCAAGCTGTACAGCTCCTCAAAGGAAACGTCTCCCCTCGAAACGGTTTTTGCTTCAAGAATTACTATTTTCATATCGGTTTCCGCTTTCTTTGTTTATTTTGTAATTTTTAATTTCGTACAATTTTTCTGCAAATTTTTTTGTACACATAAAAACTTCTCCGAAACTATTTGTTTTTCAGATTTTCTATAAGTTTTTTAAGCTTAACATCAAAAGTACATACTTCATAACCATAATGCAGATTATAAGCGCAAAGCAGACAGTCAACAAAATCAAGGTTGTTTTCCGCAAAAATCGCCAGACCTTTTATAAGAACATCATGCTCCGAAATGCTGACATTGTTAAGTCCGGCAAATCTCGTGATAAGGTCGGCAATGCGGCTGCGCTCCTGCTTATAAACCTTTTGCAGGACAAAAACGACCTCTGCCGCAACCTCTAAAGTTAAAAGAACATTGTTGTTATCAATTAATTCTTCTGCGGTATCAGCCATTTCTTCGTTATCCCTAAGCAAAAACCGCAAAATCATATTAGCGTCCAGAATTTTTGTATTTTTCAGCAGCGGCATTAGCCCAAGCCTCCTTTTCCTGTGAAATCAGGTCGGGATCTGCATAATCGGCAAGCGCACCCTTTAACGTACCTGCTTTGGGTCTCGGTTCGGCAGACTTTTCATTATTGCCGGAAAAAAGCAAAATAAAGCCTTCAAGCTGTTTTTCGGTAAGCGTTTCAAATATGCTGTACGCCAATTCTTTTGTACTCATAAAATTACCTCCAAACCACAAATTTCTTGTCCTTAGTTACCAACCTCAATACTAATCTCATTAAACACTTTCAGCAGATCGTCAACATTTGCATTTTTCTTTTCCTCGCCCTTTATGTCCATAACGCACTTACCCTCGTGCATCATCACAAGCCTTGTGCCGTACTCTATAGCAAAACGCAGATTGTGCGTTACCATAAGTGTGGTAAGATTTTTCTCCTTTACTACCTTGTCGGTAATCTGCATAAGAGTTTCCGAGGACTTGGGGTCGAGAGCCGCCGTGTGTTCGTCAAGGACAAGCAGGTCAATGTCCGTCATGGAAGCGATAATAAGAGCCGCCGCCTGTCTCTGTCCGCCGCTGAGATTTCCCACGGGGACGTTCATTCTGTTCTCCAGACCCATTCCGCAGGTCTCCAGCAGGCTTTTGTAATAGTCAACCCGCTTTTTGTTCACTCCCGCGCCCAAGCCGAAGGACTTGTTTTTATTGTCCGCAAGAGCCATATTTTCCAGAATGGTAAGGTTGCCGCAGGTGCCGAGACGGGGGTCTTGCAGGACGCGTCCAATAGTTTTTGCACGCTTGTGTTCGGGGAGCTTTGTGATGTCCTCACCCTTGAAAAGAATTGTTCCGCCGTCGGGTTTTAACGTTCCGCAGGCAAGGTTCAAAAGGGTAGTCTTGCCGCTTCCGTTTGAGCCGATTACCGCCGCAAATTCACCCTTTTCAAGCTTAAAGGAAAAATTGTTGAAAAGTGTGGTTTCGTCCACCGTACCCGCGTTAAAAATTTTTGTGATGTTGTTTAGTTCAAGCATATTTTGACCTCGTTTCAT
>JAIEDQ010000066.1 GCA_029067895.1 Oscillospiraceae bacterium
ACATTGCAGGGTTTGCAAGCTTTTGGATATTGTTTCGGAGTTTCTCATCCATAAACGGCTGGGGATACTATGAAATATTATTTCTGTACGGCTTTTCACTGGTTTCCCTCACGCCCGTGCAGTGCTTTTTCGACAACAACTGGAGCCTGCGAATATACGTATATTCGGGGGATTTCATAAAGTATTGTTTCCGACCCATAAATTTATTTTTCTATTATCAGTCGGAGGTTTTTGACATCAAGGGACTGGGACAGCTGGCTTTCGGTATCGGAACACTGATATATTCATGTGTAAAACTCGGAATTGATTTTACACCTATTATGCTGCTCAAAATGACCGTGTTTCTGATCACTGCTTCGCTGGTTATGATCGCCTTGCAAAATGCGGCGGCAGCGACCTGCTTTTGGATAAACAACTCGTTTTATGTACTTGACCTTGTAACAAGATTCAAGGACTATGCTAAATATCCCGTAACGATATTCAGTCCCGTTTTCCGATTTATTTTTACGTTCATTATGCCCATAGCGTTTATTGCATATTATCCGAGCCTTGTAATACTTCGCCCCGACGCAGTGCCGTTATTGTCGTGGCTCTCTCCGCTTTTCGGCTGTTTGTTCTTTTTCCTGAGTTATAAGTTTTGGATGTACGGCGCAATGAAATACAGCGGTACAGGTTCGTGAGAATATAATTAATGATTGCAGGAAAAATGTCACAAAGGATTCAAATTAAACTTATATGCAAAAATCCTCCGACTTCTTGTTTGAAGTTTGGAGGATTTTTTTACCGAACAGATTTTTTAAATTTCATTATTCATTCGCTTTTTCGGCGATAATTTTGCGCAATTTTCTCCGCCGAATGATATGCAAGTTAATTAATTTTTTTATCACCGTTGCAGTCACCTGTGTGACAATTGCCTGTATAGCAGGCACAGCCGTTCGGACAGCAAGAACAATTCCCGCCGCATGAAGATTTACCGTTCTTTTTATCCACATAAAGCTGTCTTGCCGCAAGGAACAAAACCGCTGCAACAATTAAACCAACAATTACCGTTGCCATAAAGATCACTCCCGTTTAAAGTTCGGAGGATATGTATATTATACACATCTCCGCGCCA
>JAIEDQ010000067.1 GCA_029067895.1 Oscillospiraceae bacterium
CTCTTCGTGAGCTGGCATTGGAAAAGGTACGAAAGGAAAAGTATCCTCAGTATCCGTCCCGCATGGCTGCATTGTATGTTTCACAGACATATGAGGAAGCAGAACGGTGGGGTGAATATTTTGCCCGCATTGGACGTCCTACTTATTGTGTTGCCAAAATAGAAGTCAACGGAAATTGCTATTATGGTGACGCTTATAAATGCTTTGACGGAACGATTTCCGAAGAAGAAAATCTAAGACTGGCAGAAATATATTGGTTAAACGGTCCGAATGAAGACGGTCATGAGCCAATAACAGAAGTGCTTGTAGACGGAGATATAGAAGTCGTTGAGATATTAAAAGAAATAAATGCAAACATTAAAGAGAAATAGTTTTAAATTCCTTTTGAGTAATTAAACAACGCTGTATTCCTCGGCTGTTCTGCCGAACAATGAAATTATTCCGTGAAATCGGGAAATACTGCCGTATATATTATAGGGCAAAAAATCAAATCGACAATATTTTTTATTTTGTCATTTATTTATAAAGCCCTATATTATATATAATAACCTCCAACGAGGCAACATTTGCAAAAACAGAGCGTTCGGTATTGAACGCTCTGTTTTTATTTCAAAAAATATCATATTTTTTTAATTTTACTATTGACTCTTCCGTTGGGGAACAGTGTATAATATACTTAACGTTAACAAAAAGAAGTAATAATATGGGGAATTTAGTAAAAATCAGAGATATATCTGTCAGATATAATATATCCGCCCGTACTCTTCGTTATTATGAAGATATGGGATTGATAGAAAGTACACGAAATGATGACTATGCGTACAGGCTATACAATGAGGCAGCAATAAAACGCTTGGAGCAGATTTTGATTTTACGCAGACTTAATATCAGTATCAAGGATATTAAACGCATATTCAGCACCGAAGGCTCGGAAGTTGTTTTAGATGTGCTTGAAAAAAAGGTCGATAATATAGACGAGGAAGTTTCCCTTTTGCATGAACTGAAAAAAATCGTCTGCTGCAATCCGAATTTTCAGATAACTCCGAACGTTCGGGATTATTTATATTATATCAATGCCGTGGACAAGCTGTTCACCTGTCTTTATGAGGACAACGTTTCGGGAAAGGATGCGTATTACTACGCAGCCTTTCTAAAATTATTTAAAAATACTTCTTTACCGATATCAGCCTTTGTACAGAGTTTTTTTCTTTTACGAATATATTTTTTTTGCAATATCAACGGTTTCCTTTGCGTCCTTGGCGTAGAAATCCGCGCCGATCTTTTCCGCATATTCGGGAGTAAGCACCGCTCCGCCCACAACAATTTTGCAGGGGACATTATTGTCGTGAAGCAGTTTTACGGTTTCCTCCATTGAGCCGAGGGTCGTTGTCATCAGCGCGGAAAGTCCCACAAGCTTTACGCCATGCTTGACAGCGGCTTCAAGAACGTTTTCGGGCGGCACGTCCTTGCCCAGATCAATTACCTCAAAACCGTAATTTTCCAGCAGTACCTTGACGATATTCTTGCCGATGTCGTGAATATCTCCCTTTACAGTCGCAAGCACCACCTTGCCCTTGCTGACGCTCTCGCCGCCGCTTTGCGCCATGTGCCTTTTCAGTACTTCAAACGCCGCCTGCGCAACGCTTGCCGCCATGATAAGCTGGGGCAGGAAAATTTTCCCGCTTTCAAATTCCGCACCCGCTTTGTCAAGGGCGGGAATAAGCAGATCGTCAACAATTTCCATGCCGTCCTTGGTTTTAAGCAGTTCCTCGGTAATGCGCGCGCCCTCGTCTTTCAGACCGTTTGCAATAGCCGACGGCAGGTCGTTGCTGTCAGATTTAGGAGCAGCAGCCGCACCCGTACTGCTTACTGACGCTGTAAAATTGCTTCCCGAATAGGCGGCAATAAATTCCGTGGAATTTTCGTCGATATTTGCAAGAAGCTTATACGCCCGAACCGCACCCGTCATAAGTGCGGCATTGGGGTTGATTATCGGCAGGTCGAGACCGTTTGTCAGCGCCATTTGCAGGAAATTGCAGTTCACCAGTTCGCGGTTTGGCAGTCCAAAGGAAATATTTGACACACCAAGCACGGTTTTAAGTCCCAGTTCGGTCTTGACGCGGTGCAGAGCCTTTACCGTCTCCATGACCGCCGCCTGCTCCGCAGAAGCCGTCAAAGTAAGGCAGTCTATGAAAACGTCCCGCTTGGGTATGCCGACCTTTTCGGCATTTGCAAGGATTTTTTCCGCTATCTCGAAACGTCCCTCTGCGGTTTTGGGTATTCCTCCCTCGTCAAGGGCAAGTCCCACAACAGCCGCGCCGTACTTCTTAACAAGCGGCAAAATCGCCTCCATGGATGCTTTTTCGCCGTTTACCGAGTTGACGATAGGCTTGCCGTTGTACACCATCAAAGCCGCTTCCAGAACGTCGGGACGGGTGGAGTCAAGCTGTAGCGGCAGGTCGGTAACGCTTTGGAGCGCCTTTACAACTTTTACCATCATTTCCTTTTCGTCAATATCGGGCAAGCCCACGTTTACGTCCAGAATGTCCGCGCCTGCGTTTATCTGCTCGATTGCCTGACCCAGAATGTAGCCAATGTCCTCAGACTTCAAAGCCTCCTTGAAACGCTTTTTGCCCGTGGGATTGATACGCTCGCCGATAATTCTCGGCTGGTCAATAATCACGGTTTTTGCGGGACTGCACACCGCCGCTTCAAGCTTCGGCTTCTGCTGACTATATTTCATATCTTTAAGACGGTTCACCACTGCGCGTATGAAGTCGGGATTTGTACCACAGCAACCGCCCGCAACTTTAACGCCATATTTGACAAGATTTGCCATACTATCGGCGAAATCTTCGGGAGTAAGGTCGTACTTATTTGTGATAGGGTCTGGAAGTCCCGCATTGGGCTTGACCGCAAGAGGCAGGGTCGTCCATTTGGAAAATTCAGCCACAACAGGTTCAAGCTCCTTTGGACCGAGTGAGCAGTTCACACCGATAGCGTCAACGCCCAGACCCTCCATAGTCAGAGCCATTGCGGACACGGAACAGCCCGTGAACGTCCGATTGGTCTGCTCAAAGGTCATTGTGGTTATTATTGGCAGATCGCTGTTTTCCTTTGCCGCGAGCACAGCCGCTTTCAGCTCGTAAAGGTCGGTCATTGTCTCGCAGGCGATAATGTCAGCGCCTGCCTGAACAGCGGCAACGACCTGCTCCTTGAAAATGTCGTATGCCTCCTCAAAGGTCAGGCTTCCCGTCGGTTCGAGAAGCTGTCCTATGGGACCCATGTCAAGGGCGACCAAAGCCTTGTCTCCGCAGGCTTTTTTGGCAATTCCCACAGCCGCCGAGATTATTTCCGCAACGCTTTTGCCTGTCTTTGCCATTTTGTAACGGTTACAGCCGAAAGTGTTTGCGCAAACGATTTGCGAACCCGCGTTCACATAGGCATAATGAATTTCCTCTATCCAGTCGGGCTTGTCAAAATTCAGCATTTCGGGTATACCGCCCATTTCCATACCTTTCGCCTGAAGCATTGTACCCATTGCGCCGTCCCAGAAAACAAACTCGTTATCCTTTAAAAGCTTATAAAAAACTTCCTTTTTATTCATAGCAATGTCCTCCGTTTTTTCTGAAATCGCATTTCTCACGAATTTTACACGTCCCGCAGCCGCGGCGTTTTTGAGGTACGGGCTTTTCCGAAATGCCAATAACTGCCGTAACCGATTTTGTTGGGGTAAGCAAGCCGCCGTCGGTCACGCACACGCCAACAATACGCATGGCGTTCACCGCCGCAAGGAAGTCCCCCTGACATTCAAGTGGGAAATCGCCGTACCCGGGAGAGAACCGCCATGTGGTGAACTTGCCCGCAAACCGTTCCCCTATCTCCTTTTCGGCAATGTCGCAGACCTGCTCCACCGCTGCGGAAGCCAAAGCGTCGGCAGTAAGAGCCTTTGCCATGTCCTCCGCCTGTACCGTTCGGAGAAGTTTGTCCACGCCGTCCCCGAGAGTTGCGCACAAAAGAACCGTCCCGAAACAGCCGTCCAGATGTGCGGAAATGTCCCTGCCGCGCAGGACAAGCTTGTGTCCCGACAACGTGACTGTGTCCTCGGAAATATCTCCAATATCGGCATATATCCAATGAAATTTCGGATTTGCCGCACTCACCAATCGGCTTTCGCACTCGTCTGCAAGCACAGAAATATTTTCGGGAGGTTCTCCCCGCAGACCCATGTACCGAAAGGCTTCGGCACGGTTTATCTTCGTTAATTCTATCATAGTAAGTCCCTTTATATTATATTCTTTATCTTGCCGATAACATATTCTGCCCTGCTTTCCAGTTCGGGAAGAGCATTTAGTGAGAAAAATTTCAAACAGCGGCTCTCGCCGTCATTTATCCGCAATTCTCCAGACACGCCCACCGCCTTGTACAGAACAATAACAGTATAGGTCTCGTCGCCATTGGGGTAACAGAAAAACAGCTCCCTGCCAGACAATACATCAAGCAGTTCAAAGCGTTCGGCTTTCAATCCCGCTTCTTCCCATAATTCACGGGCGGCGGTTTCCTCAAGACTTTCGCCAAGCTCCATTCCTCCGCCGACAATGCCCCATGTATCGGTGTCGCTACGCAAATTCAGAAGTATTTCGTTTTTATCATTCAGTACAATAATTGTTGCGCCAATATTTATTATCGGCTGATGTCCGATATATTTCCGCAGTTCCGATATGTAGCTCATATATCCTCCCAATAAGGCTGATTATTTTCTGAATATATCAAGCGAATGGCTTGTAATTCCCGCCAAGTCCTCTCGTTCACAAGTTGCAAAGTGATACTTCAAAAACAATTCAAATGTATCGTTATCCATGTTATTTATTGCATCACGTATAAGCCGTGCACAGCCGTCGGTCGCGACATAGTGCAGACGTGTTACGGGAAATACCGACATAAGGTCATCAATGTCCTCCTTGCGGACAAGCTCAAACAAGTCCTTTGGTTCGGAAGTTGCGGCGAATGTTTCGGGGTCGAGCAAACCGTTTTTAATGTAGTCGGCAACGCTGAACCCGCCCAGCCTGAAGCCCTCGTCAATAAGACTGCCGTCGGATATAACATATGCGGCAAAAATTATACCGCCCTGCTTTGTCACACGAATTGCCTCGCTCAAAGCCTGCCGCTTGTCCTCGTCATTATAAAGATGATACAGAGGTCCCAACAGCAACGTAATGTCATATTTGTTGTCGGGGAAAGCCGACAAGTCCAAGGCGTTGCCCTGCGTAATAGTTATTTTTTCGTCGGGCAGGGTGTTTTTGCGGAAAATCTCAATGTTATGCTCCACCAACTCCACTGCGTCAACAGTATAGCCCCGACGTGCCAGCGTGTGGGAATACCGTCCCGTTGCCGCGCCTATTTCAAGCACACGGTCGCCCTGACGTATATATTTTTCGATATACCGCATAGTTGTGAGGAACTCCACCGTCCCGTGCTTTAAAGCCGCCAGACGGCTGTCCTCGTCGTATGAATTATAAAAATCTATCAAATACTGATTTGTTTTCATAATGTGCCTCCTAAAAAATAATTATAATAATTATACCATTGTAATGTGTAATTTTCAACCATTTTCCTATGTCACATGATTTATTTAAAATCGTCTCTGATGTAACCGTAAATATTATAAGTGCAGTATCTGCTCCCCATTTTTCCGTTTCTGATACAGCCCTCATGTGTAAATCCGCATTTTTTCAAGACAGCATTTGACGCGGCATTTTCTATGTCAGCCTCCGCGTGAAGCCTGTCAATTTTGGTTTGCGAAAAAATGAACTCTGTAACGCGCTTTAAAGCTTCGGTGCAAATACCTTTGTTCCAGAAATCGGGATCTAATCTGTAGCCCACATTGCCAAGCCTGTCATTTCCCACGTCAAAAACTTCTATCATGCCTATTACTTTGCCGCTTTCCTTGTTTACGATACCCCATATAAAATCGTGAGAGGGCTTTCGCTTAACGTGCGGGCGCGGGTCGATAAATAGAAGCTTGGGATTTTTTTCTCCCTTGCCTGCGGGACGTCCCCAATATTTGTAAACAATATCCAGTCCAAACCATTTGCGCAGATCGTCGGCATCGTCCGCCGTCAGTTCCCTAAGAAGAAGCCTCTCCGTTTCAAGCGTTGGTATCCACAAGCATTCTTTTATCATAAAGTTTTCCTCCGAATTTTATTTTATACCTCACCTAAGTTCTTTATAATACGGACAAATATCCTCATAACTACCGTCCTTCATTCGGAAGCCCTTTGGGATAGTCCCCAACTGTTTAAATCCAAGCCGCTCATAAATACTGCGGGCGTGGGAGTTTGTTGCTACTACAGCGTTAAACTGCAAAATTCTGAACCCGCACCGTTTTCCCTGGACAAGACAGTCCTCCACAAGCTTTCTGCCGATATGATAGCCGCGGAAAGCTTTTTTGACCGCAAAGCTTGCGTTGCAGATATGCCCGCACCGTCCCACATTGTTGGGGTGGAGAATGTACAGACCCATGACCTCCTGCCTGTCAATATCGAACGCAACTCCGCAGTAGCTCTGCTCCCTGAAAAAGTTTGCCCCCGTTACCTCATTCAAAAGCTCCTCCTGCGGGAAAGCTATACCCTCCTCCACGACCTCGTTCCAAATCTCTATCATTTCGGGAAGATATTTTCCTATGTAAGTTCTTATTTCGATTTGCATAAATGTTCCTCCAAATATTTTTTTATTTCCTCCGAAGTCAGCTTTCTGACCTCGGTATTTTGGTACTCTTTGTACTCCCCGACCTCAAACAGCGGGGTCATTTTTTCACAGGACTTGTCCGTATTCTTTTTCAAAAAAGCGTGCAGATCGGAAATATCCGCGAAAATCTTGTAGGACTTCCTGCCGCCTTTGCCTATTATCTCGTAGATACCGCAGGACTTTTTCATTGTAAAGTCCGCCGTCCGCAGATAAAGCATTGCAGTCTCAAGAGACTTGAACGGGAAATTCCACCTCTGCAAGCCGCGGACTTTATCCCTCTCAATGCATATACATCTGCCGCAAGTACCGCATATGTACTGAGTGTGATTTTTAAGACAGTC
>JAIEDQ010000068.1 GCA_029067895.1 Oscillospiraceae bacterium
CTGTAGGCGCTCAGCGGAAGCTTGTCCGAGAATGTGTTTTCGAGATTTTTCACCGACAGGCTCATGTAATTGTTAAGGTTGAACATCTGTCTGTCAAAAGGCGGATTATTGGTCAGCACGCCTGCGGGATTGTCATAGACCTTAATGCCGTCCCTTACGGATTCCACCGTTATCGCTTCGTTTTTGTCGGCAATAATCCAGTGGAGCTGCGAGACAGGGAGACTGCTGCTGAACGGCTCGTTGTCTATGTTTATCCTTTCAAGCAAAGCTCTTGCGGCTTTGACCGAATCGCACTGAGAGAGTATCCAAGCTATAAATTCAAACTGTGAAACATTGTCCCGACCCTCGGCTTTGTCCCTGTAGAAAGCGTTGCCGACGAAATTAAGTCCTGCCATTCCGAGACCCTTTTCGTTTACCGCGTCGTAGAAAAGCGGATATCCGTCCGCGATATGAGCCATGCCGATAATTGCGAAGTGCGAGTCAAGCCTGCCCATGCTCCTGAACTCAAAGGGATAATTCCTCGGCACGACCGTAACGCTGTCCCCGTAGGAAAATTCGTAGTCAAGCGTTCTTCCGAAATAAAAATCCTTTGTTTTGTAAGTTGCCGCCGTACACATAAAAATGCCCTCTTTCCGTTATTTCGATTTTTGCGGTATTCCGCATACTCGTTAAAATTATTATACCGCAGCCTTCGCAAAAAATCAACACCGTTTTTAAGCTGACCGCAGTTTCCGCCCGCCGATAAAAATTGCGTAAAATTTTTTCGGAAATATATTGCCATACAGGAAAATTTATGCTAAAATAATTATCAATTTATTGAGTATTTTGGGGTACAACTAAAATAACGGAGGACGCTTATATGAAAAAATTATTCAACAACGGCTGGGAGTTCAAGAAAACCGACGTTGACCTGCCTTTCGGACAGGTCCGCGGACAAGTCGGCGGGGACGGCTGGACAAGGGTGGATATCCCCCACGACTGGCTTATCCATCAGACGAAAGACCTGTACGAAACAAGCGCGGGCTGGTACAGAAAAAGCTTTACTGTAAATGGTGAAGCGGTAAGGCTCGTCCGCTTTGAGGGCGTGTATATGGACACCGCAGTATGGGTCAACGGCAAGCCCGCGGGCGAATGGAAGTACGGCTATTCCACCTTTGAATTTGACATTACTTCGCTGCTGAACGAGGGCAAGAACGAGATAATTGTAAAAGTGTCCCACCGTTCGCCTAATACTCGCTGGTATTCGGGCGCGGGTATCTTCCGCAATGTTTGGCTTCTGGAGCATAGGGGCGCGTACCTGAAATCGGACGGCGTGTACTTCTCCGAAAAGCAGGACGAACAGAACGGCAATGTCCGCAATATAAAGCTGTCCGCCGAAAGCGTTGGCGGTGATACCGTAGAGTACGTTATTTCCGATACCGAGGGAAAAATCCTGCTGTCGGCAAAGGGAAAGCCCAACGAGGAAATCGCTGTAACTGCGGAAAATCCCAAGCTGTGGGATATCGCTTCTCCTAACCTTTACACCCTTGAAACAAAGCTTTACGAGAGCGGAAACGTTACAGACAGCCAGTCCTGCAAGGTTGGTTTCAGAACGATAGAATTTAAGGCGGACAGCGGCTTCTGGCTCAACGGAAAGAACGTCAAGCTGAACGGAGTGTGTCTCCACCACGACTTGGGAGCGCTGGGCGCGGCGGTGAACAGGACTGCTCTTAGGCGGCAGCTTTCGTCAATGAAAGAAATGGGCGCAAACGCGGTGAGGACGTCCCACAATATGCCCGCGGTTGAGCTTATGGAGCTTTGCGACGAAATGGGAATTCTGGTTGACAGCGAGGCTTTCGATATGTGGGAGCTGAAAAAGACCGACTACGACTACGCCCGCTTTTTCGATGAGTGGTATGTCCGCGACGTGGCAAGCTGGGTACGCCGCGACAGAAATCACCCCTCCGTTATAATGTGGAGCGTGGGCAACGAAATTTACGACACCCATGTTTCCCCAAGGGGCGTTGAGGTAACGAAAATGCTCTGTACCGAGGTACGTAAGCACGACTATAACCGCAACGCTTACACCACTATCGGGTCTAACTATATTGAGTGGGAGGGCGCTCAAAACTGTGCTATGGAGATAGATACCGTAGGCTACAACTACGGCGAGCGGCTTTATGAGGAACACCACCGCCGTCACCCCGAATGGCTTATCTACGGCAGTGAGACCGCGGCAAGGGTGCAGAGCAGAGGCGTTTACCACTTTCCGAAATCGGCTGCGTACATAACCCACGACGATTTGCAGTGCTCCTGTCTGGAAAACTGCCGCGCGGGAATTTCCGAGCGCACCGCCCAGACCTCCATTATCGACGACAGGGACACGCCTTTCTGCGCGGGACAGTTCATCTGGACGGGCAGCGACTATATCGGCGAGCCCAGTCCCTACTCCACCAAAAACGCCTACTACGGTCAGATAGACACCGCGGGCTTCCGCAAGGACAGCTACTACCTTTATCAGGCTGCCTGGACGGACAAAACCGTGCTGCACCTTATGCCCTACTGGGACTTCAACGAGGGTCAGCTTATCGACGTGATGGTCTACACAAATCAGCCCTACGCCGAGCTGTTCTTTAACGGCAAGTCCTTGGGCAAAAAGGCTATAGAGGGAATTTACAGCGCGGACTGGCAGCTCCCCTACAGCAAGGGCGAGCTTCGGGCGGTATCCTACGACAAGGACGGAAACGTCACCGCCGAGGACAGTGTTAAGTCATTCGGAGACACGGCGGAAATACGTCTTACCCCCGACAAGACTGTGCTTAAAGCCGACGGAGAGGACATGATCTTTCTGGACATTTCCGCATACGACGCGGAGGGAATTTTGGTCGCAAACGCCCGTAACCGCGTTGCCGTTGAGGTAAGCGGCGCGGGACGTTTGGTTGGTCTGGACAGCGGCGACAGCACCGATTACGACGAGTACAAGTCCACTTCCAAAAAGCTTTTCGGCGGCAAGCTTCTTGCCATGATAATGGGAAAAGATCGGGGCGGCGAGATTTCCGTCAAGGTGACCTCCGAGGGACTTCCCGACGCGTCGTTAACGCTTTCGGCAGAGGAGGCGTTCTTTGACGAGGGCATGGCGGACGCGTTTGAGGAAAACCGTCCTATAGGTACTATGAAAGAAGTTCCGGTGCGGAAGATTGAGCTTTCCGTATCGGCTCAGCATTTTAGCAAGGACGTTACGGAAGCCGAAGCGACGGCAGTTGTCCTGCCCGAAAACGCGGAGTACGGCGTGGAATGGGGCGCCGTTACGGACACGGGCGTGGTAACGAATATTGCGGCGGCGGAGGGAGACGGCTGCAAGGCAAAGGTCAAGGCTTACGGCGACGGAAAATTCAGGCTGCGCTGCTATTGCAGGAACGGCAAGCCCGATCCCGAAGTCATCTCCGAGCTTGAAATGGACGTGCAGGGTCTGGGCAGCGTAGTGATAGACCCCTATACTGCCCTTGTCAGGGGAAGTCTCTACAATATGAGTCCCACACAGCTTGACGAGGTTTCGGAGGGCGGCGTGAAGATCGCCCGCGGAAGCGGAAATATAGTGGGCTTTCGGAACGTTGACTTTGGCAGAGCAGGCTCTGACAGCTTCTCCGTTACCCTTATCAACTGGCACAACGACGACGAGGTAAAATTCTCGCTGTGGAGCGGTATGCCGGGTGAGGACGGTTCCGAAAAGCTTGGCGATTTTGTGTACCGCGCCGACTTTATCTGGCAGACCTATATCCCAAACAGCTTTAAGCTTGACCGTCACATAAAGGGTGTAAAGGACTTATGCTTCGAGTTTGAGGATTCCGATAAGAGAATTTATTTCGGCGGCTTCCTTTTTGAGGGCGGGGACGAGTCCTACTCCGAGATATGCGCGGCGGAATTTTCCAATATCCGCGGTGACAGCTTCAAGACAGCGGAAAACGCGGTAGAAAATATCGGCAACAACGTTTTCATTGACTATGACGGCTTCGACTTTTCCGAGGGAGTGACAAGCGTAACCGTCAAGGGCAGAACGCGCAACGCCAACGATTCCGTACATATGAGAATTATCGGTGAAAGCGGCGAGGTCAAGGAGATACTGGAGTTCCCCCGAAGCGAGGACTATATGGAGAAAACATTCGCGGTACGCGTACCTGCGGGAAAAGCGGACGTTAAGTTTGACTTCCTGCCCGGCTGCGACTTCGATTTTGTAAGCTTTAAGTTCAATGCATGATTTTAGTTTAGTATATTTTGACTTAACTCACTATCTGACGGGTTCTTAGACGGGAAGCCGCCGACTAAAGCTTATCCGGCTAATGTCGGCGGCTTCGCCGCATGAATTGGCTGCATGAATCGGGAACAAGCCTGCAAAAGCGGAAAATACTTCCATCTAAACGATTACTTATTAATATATTCATATTTTTGTGATTATTCGTACTTTAAATTTTATTGAATTTTGTGTTATAATGCTTGTAATATGTGTGAAATATGCACAAATCTTGCGCTGACAGTAGGATATATACAGGGACTTCCTTTAAAGAGAGGAGGATTTTGCAGTGGAGAAAAGACTGAACATAGGATTGATGATAAGTCATCTGGAGGACGACTTTGCGTCCACAGTATGCAGAGGTGCTATACACGGTGCAAAGGAAATAGACGCCAACCTTATTATCTTTCCCGGAAGATATATAGACGCAGTATACGTTGACAAAAAGCGAACCGAATACGAATACCAGTATAATACCCTCTTTTCCTACGCTTTCCAAGAAGACATAGACGTACTTCTTATCCTTATAGGTACTATCGGCAGCGGTATGTCCTATGAAAAAAAGCTGAATTTCCTCAAAAGTATGGGGGATATTCCTATAATAACCATCGCAAGCGAGATCGAGGGCTATCCCTCCGTCTGCTTTGACAACAAAAGCGGTCTCGCAGGCTGCATAGAACACCTTATAGACGTGCATATGTGCAGAAGGATAGGCTTTGTAAGCGGTCCGAAAACCAACGGCGACGCTATCGAACGGCTTGAAGTCTACAAGGATACGCTGAAAAAACACGGAATTCCTGTGGACGAAGACAGAATAGTCTACGGAAGATTTTCTCAATACAGCCAGGCGGTCGTAAACGAGCTGCTTGACCGCTGTCCCGATCTGGAAGCTATAGTTTTCGCCAACGACGCTATGGCAGGCGGAGCTTACGAGGTGTTTGAACAGCGCGGCATAGAGGTGGGCAAGGATATTTTAGTCACGGGCTTTGACGACGCTCCCGTGGCGGTAAACCTTGTTCCGACGCTTACTACGGTGCGTGCGGACGCTGCCGAGCTTGGCTATGACGCGGTAATCGAATGTATGAACCTGAAAGAATCGGGAAAGCTCAATAGCCGTCTTGTACGTTCCTCAATGGTAAAGCGCAGGTCATGCGGCTGCAACGGAGGTTCAGCCGTTGCCGACTCGACCTCCGACGACGTTTTCGTATTCGACCACTGCTGGTGCCGTTCGGATTCTCAGACGGTATCCGCGATAAGCAGATACCTTTTCGGAAGCTACAAGTCGGGCGAACTTCTCGATAAAGTAAAACCCGCTTTTGAAGATTACATTAAAAGCATTTTCCGACTGCTCCAATCGGACAACCGCGGAGGCATAACCCTTACAAAGGAAGCTCTGGAGCATATCCCTGCCGATTTCGAGGATCTGCTTACCTCGTCGGATACGATGAAGCTTGCCGATCACGACAAGCTCTGCACTGTTATCAGCTACCTCAGCAGACGTTTTGCGGAGGGTCTCGAAAGCAGCGAGGACAAATTCCATCTTGAAAATATGTTTATAGGAATGTACCAGATACTTATGCGTGCTGTTGTCATCTACAGCAACAAGCGCGTTGACGACGTTGAGTTCCTGACATGGCAGTCCAATTCCATCACAAAGGATATGCTGCTCTTCGACAGCTATGACGATCAGGGCTACGGCTCGGTTACCGACAAGCTGACAAGGCTCAATGTGGCAAGTAGCTATATTTATATTTTCCCCGAAACCATAACCCATAAAAAGGACGAGGAATGGCTGCCGCCGCCGAGAGTACTGCTGAAATCCTATCACAACGCCGACAAGTGGGAGGTAGTTCCCACAGAAGAGCAGGAGCTGTCAATAAGAAATCTGTTCAATCACAAGTATATCCCAACGGACAGACGGTTCACAATGGTGCTGTCGGCTATCTTCCTCAACGCCGATCATTACGGATTGTTCCTGTGCGAGCTGGAGTACGAATATTTCTACTATATAAGCTCCCTTTCGGCGCAGCTCTGCGCGGCTATGAAAATACTCAGGCTTATTCAGGACAAGGAAACTATCCAACAGGAGCTTGAACGTACCCTTATGCAGATCAAGGAGAAAAATATCCAGCTTGACGAAATGTCAAAGGTCGATGTGCTTACGGGAGCATACAACCGCCGCGGATTTTTCGCTCAGGCAAGCAGCATAATCACTTCTCCCATGAACGAAGATCGGGACGCGCTTATCATTTTTGCCGATCTGGACAGCCTTAAAACGATCAACGACTCTTTCGGTCACGAGGACGGAGACTTTGCCATCAAGAATGCGGCAAGGATACTTCATGACTCGTTCCGAAGCTCGGACGTTATCGGGCGTATCGGCGGAGACGAATTTTCGGTGCTGGCTATGGTCGAAAACGCTTCAAGCGACGAGATAACTTCAATAGTGCGTTCGAGAATAAACGAGACCACGGAAAGCTTCAACGCTACCCACACAAAGCCTTATGTGGTACACATGAGCGTTGGCGTGTACGCTTTCAAGTGCGGCAAGGACGTGGAGCTTTCAAAGATACTCGCAAAGGCGGACGACGTGCTGTACGAGGAAAAGAAAAAGAAAAAGTCCATACTCAGATGACAGGCGTTTACCCATTCCGTTTGTTTTGCGGAATGGGTAAACTTATATTGTTTTTCTCTACGATTCGTTTATTGACGGCAGCTTCCGTTCGTGTTATACTTAGCCTATCAAAATATTGAAAGGAAAATTTTTATGGACTGCAAAAAGGTCGGCGCTCTGCTCAGACAGCTGAGGACTGAACGCGGAATGACTCAGCGTGAGATCGCCGAGCGTCTTTTCGTCAGCGACAAGGCTGTGTCAAAATGGGAACGGGGACTTGGCTGTCCCGATATTTCCGCTCTCGACAGCATTGCAGACCTGTTCGGCGTGCCTGTTGAGACGCTTCTGAGCGGCGAGCTGAACCAATGCGGTCAAAACGGAGGAAATATGAAAAGACTGAAATTTTATGTTTGTCCCGATTGCGGGAACATTTTTACAGCGGCTTCCGCGGGAGAGATATCCTGCTGCGGAAGAAAGCTTTCTCCCCTTGAAGCGTCCGCCCCCGACGAGGGACACGCCCCAAAGACCGAGATAATCGACGACGAATTTTATGTGACTTTTCCCCATGAGATGAGCAAATCCCACTATATTACATTTGCCGCTCTTGCAGGCTGCGACAGACTGCATCTGCTGCGGCTCTACCCCGAACAGGACGCCGCCGCGCGTTTGCCGAGGCTAAGCGGCGCGGAGCTGTACTTTTTCTGTTCGGAACACGGTCTTATGAAAGTAAAACTTTAAGGAGTGAAAAGCTTTGCAGCCTGTGGGTCTGTATATTCACGTGCCGTTCTGCAAAAGGAAATGCGCATACTGCGACTTTTTTTCGGCGGCGGCAAAGAATACCGGGGAGTACGTCAGTGCGGTGATACGCAATATCAAGGCGGCGGGGAGAAAGTACGACACCGTTTATTTCGGAGGAGGCACTCCCTCTCTGCTGGAAGCGGGACAGATAGCGGATATCCTTGCCGCCGCAGATATTTCGGATGGCGCGGAGATTTCCATGGAATGCAATCCCGACAGCGCGGGCTTTGACTATCTTTGCGGACTTCATTCCGCGGGAGTGAACAGGATTTCCTTTGGTGTGCAGTCTCTGGACAACTCCGAGCTTGCGGCTCTGGGACGGCTTCACGACGCGGACAAAGCCGCTGAAGCTATCCTCTCCGCGGAAAAAGCGGGTTTCGGAAACATCAGCGCGGACATAATGCTTGCAACTCCCATGCAGACTGCCGAAAGTCTGAACTGCACTCTCGACACGCTTTTGAAGCTTCCGCTTACACACATTTCGGCGTACCTGCTCAAGGTGGAAAAGGGTACTCCACTGTCGCTTGACAGTGCGCTTCTGGAGAAAGTCCCCGACGAGGACAGCACCGCGGATATGTACCTTATGACCGCGGAAAAACTTTCGGCTGCGGGCTTTGAGCAGTACGAGATATCCAATTTCGCCCGAAAGGGCTTTGAGTGCCGTCACAATCTGAAATACTGGCGGTGTGAGGAATATTTCGGTGTCGGACCGTCGGCGCACAGCTTTCTGGACGGCGAACGCTTTTGCTGTCCCGCGGACACGGAAAAATTCGTTTCCGAGCCTTTGCAGGAACGGTTTTTCCTGTCGCGGGGCGGAGACCCGGAGGAAAAAGCCATGCTTGCCCTGCGGCTCACCAAGGAGGGACTTCCGCTTGCGGAATTTCCCGAAGCGGAAAAGCGCGCCGAGCCGCTGCTGAAAAGCGGTCTGGTAAAAAAAGAACAAGGCGCTCTCATGCTCACTGCCGAGGGCTGCCTTGTTTCAAATGAGATAATATGCCGTCTGATCGGCTGAAAACCTATTGCCTCCAGCGTTTCAGGGTCGGGAAATACTTCATCATTTCCGACCTTGCTTCGTCGGGGGTTAAATTTGTTCCGTCTTCCTTGTTCATCTCGTCAAGGAACTGCAAATTGCTTTCGATCATTTCCTCCATAGTTTCGTCCTTTGAGAAATGTCCGTCAACCCAGCAGTATTTGCAGTATTCGCTGTTGGGACTTCCGTCCGCATTTTTTCCGTAAACCTCCGGCTGCATATTCATTCCGCAGCTCTGACAAATTTTTTCGTCCATGTGATAACCTCCTGTAACTTCGATAATATTGTTGTCGGGATCGGTAAGGTGAAAATAATTATAGGTCGGGTAAGCTTCTAAAATTTCGGTAACTTCGCCGATATTCAGGGACTTTACCCGCTCATGCTCCATGGCAAGATCCTCCACCCAGTAGTTCTGCACAAACTTGTAGGGACTGTTCAGGTCGGTGCAGTGTCCGATAAGGTTGCTTTCGTTCATCAGGGAAATGCACTTGTTGTCGATGTAAAATTCCACGAATTTGTTTCCGCTGCGGCAGCGGTTCTCCACCTTTATGCCGAGAAATTTTTCGTAGAAATCCACGGACTTTTCAAAATCCTTTACCACAAGGTAAACGCTGCCAAGATGAAGGGGATTTTTATTTTCCTCCGCAGGGACGTTCCTGAGCAGAATTGTGTCGGTGGAAACGTCGAAAAGCTCGCTCATGCGGATAATTTTATCCACGTCGGGGACGGCTTGTCCAAGCTCCCATTTTGAGACGGACTGTCTCGACACCTCCATAAATTCCGCAAAACGCTCCTGCGTAAGACCCTTTTCGATACGAAGCTTTTGTATCTGATCGCCTATTGTCATTTTTCGACCGCCTTTCGTATTTTTCTGTATTTATTATACAGCATGATTTCAAAAAAATCTACCAATCCGAATTGGAACTTTTGCAACTCACGGTTGCAAAAAAACTTCCCCGCCCCACTGGGGGGGCTAAGGGAAGTTACTACTGTCAATGACATTTTAAATGGGTTTATTCTCGCTGCATGGCGTTCCATGCCACTATTCTGCGTCCTGCAAAGCGTCGTAGCCGCTTTCGCCTGTTCTTACTCTTACAACGTCCTCAACGTCGGTAACGAATATCTTGCCGTCGCCGATATGTCCCGTGTAGAGAGCCTTTCTCGCCGCTTCGACAACGGTCTCAACAGGTACTTTTGATACGACAACCTCTACCTTTACCTTCGGCAGAAGCGTAGCCTCAACGGGTACGCCGCGGTATCTTTCTCCCGCACCCTTCTGAGTTCCGCAGCCCAGAACCTGCGTTACCGTAAAGCCTGTTACGCCGACGCTGCTGAGCTCGTGTTTAAGATCCTCAAATTTGTTCTGCTTGCACACAACGGAAATTCTTGTGTACTTGTTTTTCTCTGTACTGCTGCGCTCGATGTGAGGTCTTTCCGAAACGGTAAGCTCCGCCGCGGGAGCAGCCGCCGTTTCCTCCGTGGTTTCGCCTGTGAATACCGAGATCGCGTTCGTGTTGAGTACGGGCATAAAGTCCGCATAAGAGGACGCCAAGCCATGCTCCGTAACGTCCAGACCGCGGGTTTCCTCCTCAACGGAAGCGCGGAGACCTATGGTCTTTTTGATAACAAAGAAAGTGATAGTGATGGTAACAGCCGTCCAAGCCGCAACGGAAAGTACCGCAAGACACTGCAAGCCAAGCTGGTGGAAGCCGCCGCCGTAGAAAAGTCCGTTTATCTCGCTGTCGGGAGCGGTTTTGGTTGCAAAAAGTCCGACCGCAAGTGTACCCCAGATGCCGTTCATCATATGTACCGCAACTGCGCCCACGGGGTCGTCGATGTACAGAACGTTGTCAAGAAGCCATACGCCGAATACTACTAAAAGTCCCGAAACAACGCCAACCATTGCAGAGCCGAAGCAGTCCATTACATCACAGCCTGCGGTGATACCAACAAGTCCTGCAAGTGAAGCGTTAAGACACATTGAAACGTCGGGCTTGCCGTATTTGAGCCATGTAAAGATCATGCAGACAAGGGTTGCAACTGCGGGTGCAACTGTAGTCGTAAGGAATATTGAACCAAGCTGAGGAAGCGAAGTTGCAGCCGCACCGTTAAAGCCGTACCAGCCGAACCACAGGATAAAGCAGCCAAGCGCGCCCAGTGTCAGGGAGTGTCCGGGGATAGCGTTTACCTTTGTTACCTTGCCAGTTTTCTTGTCGGTAACAAACTTGCCGATACGGGGTCCGAGGATTTTTGCGCCGATAATTGCGGAAATACCGCCTACCATATGGATAGCGCAGGAGCCTGCAAAATCGTGGAAGCCAAGCTGTGAAAGCCAGCCGCCGCCCCAAATCCAGTGGGCTTCAATTGGGTAAATCAGCGCGCTGATAACGCCCGAATACACGCAGTAGGAAAGGAACTTTGTCCTTTCAGCCATTGCGCCCGAAACGATAGTCGCCGTTGTTGCGCAGAAAACCATGTTGAAAACGAAGCCCGACCAGTCAAAATTTTCGTATGCGGTAAAAATGTCAAATCCGGGCTTGCCAATAAGACCCGCAACGTCCTCGCCGAAAAGCAGTCCGAAGCCGATAAGAATGAACATCGGCACGCCGATACAGAAGTCCATCAGGTTTTTCATGATGATGTTCGCGGCGTTTTTCGCGCGGGTGAAGCCTGTTTCCACCATTGCGAAGCCCGCCTGCATAAAGAATACAAAAGCCGCGCCGATCAGGAACCATACCGCGAAAACCTCGCTGCTGACCGCGCTCGAAATCGTGTCAAGAATATTTGCGTCCATGTTGAATCCCTCCTAAAATTTGCAGAAAATAAAAACAGCGGCGTGTAGGAGGCTGCCCCATTGCAGCGTACCTACAGCGCCGTTGCTGTTTTCTATGGTTTTATTATATATCCTGCGCGTTGATTTGTCAAGGCTTTTTTAAAAGTTTATGCAATTTAAAGACTATTATCCTGCAAATTTATATTATTTTAGCTACTTTAGTCCTGTCTCTTATCCACCTCT
>JAIEDQ010000069.1 GCA_029067895.1 Oscillospiraceae bacterium
TCAAAGTCTTTTTCGCCTGGAAGGACGCGATCTCGTCAACCTTGATACGCTTCATAACGCCCCTGTTGAAGATGTGCAGATATTCGGTGGTCATTGTGAAGCTGTCGCCGTTGTTGCCCTCGTGAATGAGTATCGGCAGCTCGTATCTTCCCGCGGAAACGTAGGTATTGCAGGCGTTGGCATACTTGTTGATAAACAGACCCGTCATGCCCGGAACAGCCAGATGCACCGCGTTTATGCCGTATTCCGCCATGTCTCCCGTAAGGTGACTGATATACTCTTTCTGTTCATGCTCTTTAAGGGAAGCGATGTGAGCGTCGAGAGCGTCGATATACTTATTCTTGGAGCTTTCATCAAGAGGCATGGTATTGATACGTCTGATAAGCTCGCTTGATTTTTTCGCGGAAAGCTCGCTGATATTTCCGCACAGCTCGCGTATCTCGCGGTCTGCGATATCGGCAATGGCAGAGTCAACGATACCGTTGTATTTTTCTTTGAGGTAATCGGGACAGCCGGCGTATTCGCCGATCTTGATCTGAGCCTGAATAAGCTGTTCCTTGTTCATGGACTCGATACCCTCGATATAGGAATCAAGCTCCGCGGTATGGAGAGCGGTGATCCTGTTGTCGATACGGGCGGCATATGGAGCGATCTTTTCTGGAGAGAAGCCCTCCTCGGAAAGGCGTGCTCTGACGCTTTCAGCCTGCTCGAAGCCGTAGGACTCGATATCTCCGCAAATCTCCTCGATAGCCTGATCCTCCAGGATATCTTCTCTTTCGTCCGCCGCGGCAATGCTTTCCTCGTAAAGGGTCTCGCCGATCTCAAAGCGTTTTTCCTCGGCGTTCTTTCTGAACTCGTCTACCTCCTCGGCGGTCATGGAAGCCACGCTGCCGATGATGTTTCTGTATTCCTCCAGCCTGATAGCCTCGATACGGTTATTGATAGACGTGATATAATCGTCGCAAAGGTCGGCGTAGCGTTCCTCGTCGAGAATGCGATCCTTGAGCTTTTCGAGGACGTCTGTATCCGCGTCGTCGATGCCCGCGCAGAGCCTGTCAAGCTCGAGTGTGATAAGCTCCTGCTCTCTTTCGGCGATCTTTCTGTAGTAAACGTCGGTAAATTCCTTGTCGTACTTGTCGTCCGCAAGCTTTTCCTTAAGCTCGTCAAGCTCGGACTGCTCCATGGAGAATATGTATTTGCACAGCTCGGCAAGCTCGGAGTTTTTCAGCTCGCAGTCACGCTGAGTTATCTTGTCAAGATACTTTGAGATAAGCTCCTCGTCGAAGCCCTTTTCGGTATCCGTGATCTTTCCGCGAAGCTCGTTCAGCTCCTCCTGGGACATATTTTCTATGCCCTCGCACATTTCGATAAGCTCCTCGTCCAGAAGCTCCTTTTCCCTCTTTTCCACAAGAAGAATGTAGGGCGCAAGGATATCGTCGCTGAAAAGCTTTTCCTCGATCGCGGACTTCATTTTTTCAAGCTGTGCTTTGTCTGCAAGGTCTACGCCCTCGAATGTGCGTGCAGCCTCGTTTATCTCGTAATTGTTGAGAGCCTCGGTGACCTTTTTGATAAGCGGAAGCGTAAGTCTCTTGGGGAAATCGCTTTCTTTAAGAGTGTCGATAAGTCCCGACAGCTTCTCCTTGCTGAAGCTTTCAAAGCCGTCCGCAAGAGCGCTGAGCTTGGCTCTGATATTGTTTTCCTTGATCTCCTCGACCTTGTTTCTGTAGTGCTCCGCGATAGCGCTGTCGTATCTGTCCGAAGCCAGTCTTGCGGAAACTCCGTCAAGCTGTTCGTCGTTCATATCCTCGGCGCTTTCCAGCATTCTTTCGATCTCGACGGTCTGCGCCGACGAGAAAGCGTCCCTGATCTTTGCGGCAAAGGGCTTCACCACCGCTTCTGGGTAATTCTCCTCCGCTATGGTTTTCCTCAGTTCGGATATCTCGTCAAGGGTCATGAGCGGAAGCTTAAGGCACTTCTGCTCCAGTACCGCCGACTGAACGGTGTTCATTGCCAGCTTTATTTTAAGCTTGTATTTGGACTTTGTGCTTGCGTCGAGGGTGGTGTTGTCGATATGCTCTTCGAGATCGTTCAGCTCCGATTCGTTCAGCGCGGAAAGGTTCTCGCACAGCTCCTGAACATAGACCTCGTTCTTTACCGCAAGCTGCATTTCCTCGGGGGTATCGAACAGAGTGCCGTTGAAGGTCCTGCGCTCCGTGTCGAGTATCTCCATGCGCTGTTCAAGCTCGTCAATGCACTCGCGGTTGGAAAGACCGTACTTGTCGATGACCTTTGTGACCTGCTCTTTAAGTATGCGGGATTCTTCATATCCCGCGCAGAAGCGTCCCTGCTCGTCGAAGTTTTCGTCCAGCAGGTATGCGCCGAGAACAACGTTTTCCATTTCTTCCTCGGACAGCGGAACAGCTTCCCAGAACTCGGCGATCTCGGCAAGATTTTCCGCCTCTTCGGGGTACTGTCTGTTCGCGAAATAGAATACCCTGTAATCCTCGGGTCTGTTGGAGAGAAGCTCGGAAACCAGGTATTTTTCCTCTTCCGCACTGTAGCTGCCAAGCTCCAGTCTGCGGATATTTTCTCTGTAGAAGGACGCGTCTCCCGCGGAGTATTCTATCTTGTCGGGGTATTCTTCATTGACCGCCGCAATAAAAGCAAGCTTTATGCAGTCCACATCGTCGTTTCCGCAGCGTGCGCCCAGTGAAGCAAGCTTTTCAGCGGTATCGGAACCGTTTAAGATGGGGGAGTAATACTTCTGTACGAACGCTTCTTTTGAAAGGTTTATTCCGTTTTTCTCAAGAGCGGCGGCTGTAAGGTCGAGCAGGAAATCTATCGCCGAGAACTCGTAGCCGCATATCTCCAGTATTTCAGCATTGCCGGAAAGAACGTCCGCAATGCCGTTTATCCTTTCAAAGAACTTCTCTATCGTTCTTATCCTTGTGGTGTTCACGTCGATAGTTATTTCGCCGCCGAACAGTCTGAAATTGATGGTTGCGGACTCGGAAAGGTCGGGCAGCTTTTCGGAGCAGCGTTCAAAAAATTCCTTGAAGCAGCCGTCCAGATACTCCTTGTCTGCGCAGATAACTTCGCCGGGAGCGGCGGCTTTCCAGAAAAATCCGCATGAATATTTTTTGAAGCAGAGAACTTTATTTGTCAGAGGCGTAACGGGAGCGTATCTTTTGCCTTTTTCGCGCATATAGGCTTCGCTGACAATGATAGTGTCGTTTTTGCCGTTTATCATCCAGTCCTCGGCTAAAAAGGCGTCCTCTCCAAGGAGGTCGGTGATATAGATATAGCCGTCCTGCTCGGCGATCCTGCGCGCTTCGGTCAGATTGAACGCAGACCATTCCTCGCCGTCCTCGGACATAAGGAGCATATCCCTCATTCGGCATATGTAATCCGCGTTGCTGTGCGCTTCTTCTTCGCTGCACACGGATATCAGGACGTTTTCCGCAGCGGGATGACATATAAGTCCGCATGACGAAAAGCACCTGTTTTTCAGCTTTTCGGGAAATTCCTCGCATTTCTCCTTGAACCTGTCATATTGTTTAAAAATTTCCACAGCTACAACCCCCGGTTTATTCAATATATATTATATATGATAACAATTTATCGCCCGATTGTCAAGGATATTTGCACACTTTTTACATTTTAGCATATATTATTTACCCATTATTATTGATATTGCCAATGAAACTCTTTAAACGTTTAATTTTGGTTTATGAAATTCATATTTTTTGGAAAAATGCTTGACAAAGCGGAGATTTTGTACAATAATATATGTAGGGACTTTAGGACGTCCCGTCAAGGTTACGAACATTACGAAAGGAACACGTTTCATGGTAACTAAGGATAAACGGACGGTCATCGCCTACATAGGCGGCGGCTCGGTGAACTACGGCTGGAAGCTTTTTTCGGAGCTTGCCGCGGAGGAGATCTGCGCCACAGTGCAGCTCTACGACGTTGACAAGCAGCTTTCTCTTGCCAACGAGACCATAGGAAACAAGCTTCGGGAACACCCCGACTGCAAAAGCGATATAATCTATCTTGCCTCCGAGACCCCGGAGGACGCGCTCAAAAATGCGGACATAGTTATCCTGTCCTTTACCCAGGGCTCAATGGAGGAAATGGTCACCGAAATGCACCTGCCCGAGACCTACGGCATATATCAGGCTGCGGGCGAACAGACAGGTCCGTCGGGAGTTATAAGGGCGCTCAAGACCCTGCCCGTGTACATCAGATATACCGAGCTTATCAAGAAAATATGTCCCGACGCATGGGTGATAAACATGACAAACCCTATGTCGGCGTGTATGCTGATGATGTACGAGGTTTTCCCCGAGATAAAGCTGTTCGGCTCCACAAACGAGCTTTTCCCCGCGCTGGAGCTTCTCGCAAATATCTGCGAAAAGGAATCTGACGTTCAGACCACCGTGCGCAGGCGCGATATAAAGTACAATCTTATCGGAATAAGCGGCTTCGGCTGGTTCAACGAGGTCACCTACGACGGAAAGGATATCATGCCGCTGTTCAGGGAGTACGCCGAAAAATATTACGGCCGCGGCTACGAGATAAAGCCCAACGAGTACAAGGTAAACCCGTTCGCTTCGGCGAATAAGATAAAGTTCGACCTGTTTCTCAGATACGGCTGCATACCCGCTGTTCCCGACAGGATCGCCGCGGATTTCTGTCCCGCATGGTACACGGGTTCTCCCAAAGCGATATCAAGCTGGAAATTCAGCCAGACCACGGTAAATTACCTTAAAAAGCTGAAGCTGGACAAGATAAGCCGCGTCAAGACCCTTATGAACGGCAGCGAATTTCTGCGTGTGGGCGGCTCGTCAAGCGAGTGCGCAATGCAGATACGCGCCCTGATAGGACAGGGCAATCTTATCACCAACGTATGTATGCGCAACAGCGGACAGGTGGAAAATCTTCCTATAGGCGCGGTGGTGCATACCAACGCGCTTATCAGCAAAAATTCCGTCAGACCCGTTGCGGCGGGAAAACTTACCGACGAGCTGTACTGTCTTACCATACGCCATGTGATGAACCAAATGACCCTTGTCAAGTCCGTTAAGGAAAAAGATTTGGACATTGCATTCAACGCTTTTCTGAACGACCCGCTCATGTCGGTGGATCTTAACGACGCCACCGAGCTTTACAAGGAAATGCTTGCGGCTGTCCGCACGCACCTGCTTTACTACTGCTGATCCTAATAACCAATAAAACAGCAGTCCCGACAAGCTTTTACGTGAACAGCCTCAAATTGTACAGACATAACAAAAAGCCCCTATGGAAAAGGTCACAAATCACAGAAAGATACATCACGCCTTTGAGCATATGAATGTATGAAATATCTGTTACCCACTTCTGATTATGTTTGTCAGCATGGAAATCTCCGTTAATCAGATTTGGGTACTTATGTACAGCCTGACCATATTTGTAATATTTTTTTCGTCTTATGACCGATAACAAATTGTATTTCATTTCTGTAATTGTATGTTAAAAAGATGGAAATTTCCTGTGAAAATGGTTCAGGTTCCTTTTTAATCTAAAAATCTCCTAAAATATCTATGGATTTTTACTTCGATTTTTTTGCAAAAGAATTGCTCTCAAACCGCTTATTTAAGCTGTTTGAGAGCTAATTGCTTTTTTCTATAGAAAGATGTCTTTGTGTAGGAAAATAGATTTTTAACGAATATTAATAAAAAGAAAATGCCTCCACAAAATTTACAGAGACATTTCTGCCCGCGGGGGCTTTCCCGTTGGTGCCGCTAACCGGACTTGAATTTTAGGATTGTGTTTTGGCAATTTATTGCAAATTGTCGCAAATCACGGTATACAGCCATTTGACGGCAAGTTACGAAAAACAAATTTTGCTGTTTTAACCTAACTTTTCGTAACGTTAGC
>JAIEDQ010000007.1 GCA_029067895.1 Oscillospiraceae bacterium
TCAGTGACACCTTTACTACGGGGATTATCGAGCCGCCCAGAAAGAACCTGTTTCTGTCGATTGCGGAAATGGTGGTAGCCGTGCCCAGATCAAAAATAATGCATGGCGGGTCGTACTTTTCCATTGCGCCAACAGCGCCGCAGACCAGATCCGCGCCGAGAGCGGCAGGGTCGTCGATCTTGATGTTGACGCCCGTTTTGATACCGGGTCCCACCGTAACGATCTTGCTGTCCGTAAGACGTTTGACCGCCTGCTTGAAAACAGGCGTAAGAGGAGTTACCACGCTTGATATTGCCGCGCCGTTTATATCCTTGGCGCAGTAGCCGTAAAGCGCAAGAATTTCGCTGAATCTGACTGCATACTCATCCGCCATAAGAGCGGTTTGAGTTGCAATGCGCGAAAGGAACAGCAGCTTGTCATTTTCAAAGCCGCCGAGAACAATGTTTGTATTTCCCGCGTCAACGGTAAGTATCATTGCAAAGTCACTCCCAACAATTTTGTATTGCCGATATTAATTATACACGATTGCATTCTTTTGTCAATAGCAAAAATATTAACAAAAAATCAAGAGAACAAATTTCCGTTTAGGAATTTGTTCTCTTGAATAAGCTTTATACCCCGTGCTTTACTCTGTCATGCTCCTCGGCGCGCTTGGCGTCGTTCCAGCGGTCGAGAGTACCCGTCAGATAGCCCGTAACGCGGCGTATACGCTCGAACGGCACGTCCTCAAACTTGTAGCTGAGGTCAACATAGTCGCCGTCAAGACCTATCTCCAGACGGGAAAGGGTCTTTTCGGGAAACTTGTTTTCAAGGTATCTGACATAGTTGTTTTTCTCCTCGTCGGAGATCGTTCCGTTTTTTACTATTATATCCATAGCGGCAACTTCCTTTCATTTTGGCGGTACGGCTTTTGTAATTTAATTATACCATTTTAGTATACTTTTGTCAATAGGCAGGACAAGAAAATTTTTGCCAAAAAGAAAAAAGACCGAAAACACATTAAAAGCTTTCGGTCTTTTGAATTATCAGCTGTTGGGATAGCGGTACTGCTTTACAATAAAGCTGTTTCCGCCGCTTACCTCAATGACGAAATCGCCGCCGTCAACGTAGCCGTCAAGCACGTGACTGCTGTTGAATTTCTCCTGCTTTGTGTGATAGGTTATCGTATTTCCGTCGATATCATAGCTTGTGATGGTAAGCTTGCCAAGCTCGTCGTTTATGCCGCCGTTGCCGATAATGGTGTACAGCTCTCCGCCGATATCGCGGTACTGCTGGGGAGCTTTCAGGAACATATCGTTCACGATCTTTTCGTCGAAATATTTCAGCGCGTAGTTCCTCAGCTCCGTGAGGGTGGAAAATCTGGGGTCGTCTACCTTGAAGAAATATTTGCTGTCGCCGTTGTCTGTCGCGGCAACCTCCACGTAGTTTTCGTAATCGCTTACGTTAAGGCTTGCGGAGGTAAAGTACTGATAAATATTTCCCGCGATCGCGTGCGCGGCGTAGCCGTAATAGAGCGGGTTGTCGTTAAAATCCGTCCAGGTTTCGCGTGCGCGGCGCATTGTCATATCGTTGGGATTGAGGGTGTAGGTTATGATCTCGGTTTCGAGACTGCCGTCCTCGTTCACCGTAACGACGGGTTCGGGCATAAATTTGAGGTTTTCGGTGCGGTACAGATCGCTTTCGGGGATATATCCCATGCGGTCAAGAACGTTTTTGTTATCCTCCGCGGCGCTTCTGCCCATGATCTTGCTTGCGGGAACGTCCGCGCTGTCAGAGAGATCGGCTTCGGTGTTGTAGACCTCAACCTCCACAAGGCGGTCGTTCAGTATTGAGTACAGCCTGCTGACGCTGTAGGGCAGGGACTCGTCGCTGGAATCAATAAGATAGAAATTTATTTTAAGCAGGTCGGGGATATCGCCTTCCTCAGAGCCGCCTTTTATTATGGTGCAGACCTGATTTGCGTACTGCTGTGAAGGGGGCAGATTGACTATATAATTATCGGGAGGCGTAACGCTGAACTTCGAGAAGCTGAACTGATTGTCCTCCACGGTAAGGTTAAGTCCGGTACCGTTTTCGTCGGGAGTTACGGTGATCATATAGTTGCTTCCGTACACCGAAAAATCGTAGGTGTAGGAGGAAAACGGCTCATTGTCTTCGGGTATCTCGTATCCGTTTGCAAGAGTCGGAGCGTTTCTCACAAGCGGTTCGGAGGCTGCCGTCTGCGCAGTCTCTTCCGTTATTTCGGTTATGCGATCGGAGCTGCCGTCAATTATTCCGCAGGAAGCAAAGGTCAGTGCAGTGGATACCGCAAGCAGTACAGCCGCGGCTCGTAATTTGTTCCTCACTATATTATCACACTCCTTTCGGAAAGGTTTGATTATCCTGATACGGGATAAATTCCCGCAGTTATCTTTTTATACCTGTAATTATTATATCATCTTTCCTATATGAAATCAATTACATTTCGTTTACAGTTTGATTACTTGCAGGGTACAAAATCGTTTTCGGAGGGCAAACGGCGGGTGCGGATTGTTAATTTTCGGTGAACTCTTACAGGCGCGTATTGTATTCTCGGAAACGATGATTTATAATTAATAGGTATAAGACCGTGTCACCAAAGGAGTATGACAATGGAAACCAACCCTTACACACAAAATCTGAACCGTCTGGAATTTATGATGACCCTTGCCTGTACGGGACGCTGCAAGCACTGCTCCGAGGGGGATCATTCCTCACACGGAGAGCATATCGACGGCGATGCCGCGGCGCGGGCTGTCCGAAGCGCGGCGGGGATACGAAAAATAGAGTCGCTGATGACCTTCGGCGGAGAGCCGCTGCTGTACCCCGATGCGGTCTGCAAAATACACGCCGCCGCAAGAGACTGCGGTATTCCCAAGCGTCAGCTTATCACAAACGGTTACTTCACCAAGGACTTTCAGAAAATGCGCGATACCGCCGCGGAGCTTATCCGGAGCGGAGTTACCGATATCCTGCTTTCAGCGGACGCTTTCCATCAGGAGACTATCCCGCTTAGTGCCGTAAGGAGCTTTGCCGAGACCGTCAAGTCGGTAAAATATAAAGGCATAACCATACGCGTCCACCCCGCATGGTTGGTGAGCGAAGCTGCGGAAAATCCCTACAACGCAAAAACGCGGGAGATAATCGGCGTGTTCGCGGGAATGGGGATAGAGGCTTCCGAGGGAAATATTATTTTTCCCGACGGAAACGCCCTGAAGTATCTGAAAGAATATTTTGACCCTAACGAAAAGTACGAAAGTCCCTACACCGAGGATCCCAAGGACATAAGGGCGGTCTGCGTATCGCCCGACGGAAGCGTCCTCGGCGGAAACATATATAATACGGAAATGTCGGAGCTGATCGAGGGCTATTTGCCGCCCGCAGCGCATGAAGTCTGAAAATACATCGGAGGAATTTGAAATGACTATAAATGAATACCAGAAGCTTGCCATGACTACGCTGAGCCCCTCGGTAAGCACCCGTAAGGACGCTTTGATAAACGGCGTTATGGGTCTTTGCGGCGAGGCGGGAGAAGCCATTGACATCGTAAAAAAATGGCTTGCGCAGGGTCATGAGCTGGACAAGGAGCATCTTATAAAGGAACTTGGCGACGTGGCGTGGTATCTTGCCGAGACCGCCGCCGCGCTGGACGTTCCCCTTGAGGACGTTTTGCAGACGAATATCGACAAGCTGAAAAAAAGATATCCCGACGGCTTTGAGACCGAAAGATCTCAGGTGCGGCTCAGCGGAGATATCTAAGGAGGGTCTTATCTTATGAAATGCAAAAAGAAATTTTCAGCGGCTGTACTTGCCGTTGCCGCGGCAATATCCGTAATGCTGACCTTTTCCTCCTGCACAATGTCGGGTGACAGGCTTGCGGCAGAGGGCAAAAAGCTCTATAACGACGGCAGCTACGAGGAGGCTCTGGAGCAGTTTTCCGCAGCCAAGGAAAAGGGTCTGAAAAACTTTAAGGAGTCAGAGCTTTACTACTTCATGGGCAACTGCTTTTATCGTCTTGAAAATTACGGGACGTGCATCGAATATCAGAAGAAATGTCTTGAGATCGCGCCCGAGCATTTCAACAGCTGGGTAAGTCTGGGAGTAGCCTACAGGAAGATAGGCGAGCGGGACAAGGCTCTGGAGTGCTATCAGTCTGCGCTTAAATACGACCCGCAGGATACGGATTCCGCTACGCTGTATATTAGTCTGGGTTCTGTCTATATAGAGACCAACAAGCCTATGTCCGCGGTGGAATATCTTGAAAAGGCGCAGGAGCTTTATCCCGACAGCGCGGACGTTTACGCATATCTTGCCATTGCCTACAAAATGGCTTTGGAGCCGGAAAAGTCCGCCGACGCTCTTGCAAAGGCGCAGGCGTTGGGGTACTCGAAAATGGACGAAATAAACGACCGTCTTGAAAAGCTGAACAGGTAACTATTAAAAAATACCCGAACACGAATCGTACGTGTTCGGGTATTTTTGTGCATGGGTTATTTTTTCAGCTTGTTTTCCTCCGCGTCGATAATGCTCATAAGCTCCGCAAGAGCCTTGTTGCTTTTCTGCTTTTTCGGAGGAGCGATAGTCTCCTTCGGAAGCACCGCGTTTTCGGGTATCGCAGGCTTTTCCTCGTCGGGCATATAAACCTTTTCGGCAGGAGCGGGTCGGTCGTTTTTCTCAAAATAGGACTTGACGCTTTCGTCGAAGCCGGACTTCTTAACGGCGGCGGTCTCCTCCTGAACTGCGGCAATGCGGTCGGGGATTATGTTGCTCAGATGCGGCGTAAATACCACAGACTCGCCGCTTTTCTCACGGGAAGCATACTTTGCAAAAAGCTCGTCAGCTTTTGGCGTTTCGGCTTCGATACGCGTGGGACGGTTCATATAAAGCTCGTCACGCGAGGTCTCCGCCTGCGCGGGACGACCGGCTCCCGCATATGCAGGCTCCTTGCGGGCGGCTTCGTCCTTTCCCGTAAGACGGTCGTATGTAAACAGCGGAGATTCTTTCTTCTCCTCGGGACGGCGTTCGGAGTACTCCGCCCGTCCGCGGTTATCAAAGGTAAGGACTTTTTCGGGTCTGGGCTCCGGTTCGCGGCGTTCGCGTCCCACCTGAGGGAGCTTGCCCGTAACGTCCTCAATGAATTTAGGCTCGGTAAAGGTCACGGGAGCGGGAGACTCCTCATCGCGAGACTGCATGAACTCGTCGATATCTCCAAGCGCGGCGGCTTCGTCCTCAAGACGTTTTATGCCGAGTACTCTTGCGACCTGAATTGCGATAATGAAAATAAGCGGAATAACAACGGCAATTATTATGCCCACAGCGGAGGTCGCGAAGTCAAGGAAAGATCCCATACCGTTTATCTGCCATATGGCTTTTGCGATAACTGCGTCCGCCCCCACACGGTAGGTCTCGTTTGACGGAGAGGTGTCAAACTTTACCACATAGTATGTACCGCCCTCTTCCTCCAGTATCTGGACAACGCGGATAAGCGCGGTGCGCTCTCCTATTTCACACAGCACAACGGAGTTTTCCTTGATATTTTTTACCTCCGAGGCTTTGGCGATGACCACCGTATTTTTTGGGAAATCGGGCAGCATATTCACAGCCTTTGTGTTATAGAAGCTGTACCCCAGTATAGACGCGCCTGCGTCGCCCTTTTTGAAAAGGAAATTGAATGCAAGCATTACAGCCATTACCAGAACAAGAATTATTATAAAGATTATTTCAACAACAGAAGCGGCTGATATTTTTCTTCCGTGACTTTTGGTACGGGACATAATAAACCTCCTGAACGGGGAAACGCCTGTACTATCGACCCGCGCCTCCTGTTTTAGATACCTGAAAAATAATATGCTTAATCTATTATAACATATAATCTTTCAAATTTCAAACAATTTTTCAAATTTCTCTTGACTTTTTTTGCAAAAGCGTATATAATGTAGTAGTGTTCTTTTGCTGGAATAGCTCAGTCGGTAGAGCAGCGCATTCGTAATGCGCAGGTCGCGTGTTCAAGTCACGTTTCCAGCTCCATTGCAAAACACGCAGAACAGCCATTTGCAGCATATTGTCAATGGCTGTTTTATTTTTGCACTAACGGCTTTGTGCGCTGTTTGTGCGCCATTACCCCAAATTATAATAAAAATAAGCGGATAATCTCCAGAAGAGAGGTTATCCGCTTTTTGCATTATTGGAAACCGTCAGCAGCGTTTCAAGAGAGTTGACCGCTTCAACGTCGGCTTGCTCAACAAGGTGCAAATATTTGTTAGTGGTAGTAAAATCAGCGTGTCCAAGCCGCTCCTGGACGGTTTTCAAGTCCGTGCCGTTGTACAGCAGCAAGATTGCCGACGTGTGCCTCAAGCTGTGGAACTTTCTGTGTTCTATATTGTTTCGTTTCAAAAACTTGGCAAATTGCCTTGACGGTGTTTGAGGGTGCATTATTTCCCCGTTCCACTGTGTAAACACCCAATTTTTACCGCGCCACTGGCTGCCGAGACGTTTTGCTTCCTCCGTGTGCTGTTTCATCAGATCTTTAAGAAGTCCGACGCATGAGGAATTAAGCGCAACCGTTCTAATCTTATTGCTTTTCGGGGCTTTGGTTCTGACCTGCTCACCTTTGAGCTTATACGCTGAACGGCTTATAGTCAGCTTATTGTTAAAGAAATCCACATCAGAAAATTTCAAGCCTACCAGTTCTCCTTGACGTGCTCCCGTGAAGATCGCAAGCTGAACAAGCGCTTGAAACTGTAGCGGCTCGTTCTGCAAACAATTCAGAATTTGCGCCGCTTCCTGTTTTATAAAAATTTGTATTTCAGGCTGTATCTGCTTTGGGAGCGTCAAACGGCGTGTGTCTGCGGGATTTGACGGGATATACCCCAGCTTGACCACAAATGTCAGCATAGATTGAAGTACCGCAAGCTTACGCTTTACTGTGGACGTGGAAACCGTGCGCCCGTCCTCATACGGAGAACCGTCACGCTTGCGCATTGGTGCGGCCGAAAGGATTTTTACAAACTCCTGGACGTGTACCGGGCGTATCTCTGCTATTTTATGGTGTCCGAGTGCAGGCAGAACAATATTTTCAATTACTTTCCTGTAGCTACTATAAACAACGGGACTAAGCTTGCCGCTCATTGCGTCAAGATATTGTCCTGCAAAATCGCTTAGTCTTAGGTTTCCCGCCGTTCCTGTCATGCCGTTTTTGCATTGCTCCTCAAACTGCACCGCCGACGGTTCAGCTCCTTTTCGATTTGCCTTGCGGTCATATTGGGAGCAGGTTTATAGCTCATTGTATAAGGTTTAAGGCGTTTACCTGCTCCGTCATAGCCGTGATATACCCGTATTGTGTAGGAGGTTATAACGCCGTCTTTATTTTTTCGGGGGGTTATGTTCGCCATTCTGTTCTGCCTCCATTCTGCATAATCTTCTTTAATCTAACGTCAAAATGATTTGAAAGTTGTTTTATTAGTCTATTTATCATTTTTGTATAATATGCCTAAAAAACTTGAACAGTGTTGCTGTATGAGAAAGAATATTTTTATATTTAAAAATAAATTTTTATAGAAAAAATTCATTTAGTACATTTTAACAAAAAAGTAGGTGCAAAGTAGTTTGACAAAATTAAATTAGTACCGTAAAATATAATCATAACAAAAATCGTCATCACAAATATTATACGGCGTGGTGGTATAAAAGTCAAGAAATTTTAAAAAATAGGAGGTTTTATTTATGACAAGAACAAAGGCAAATTTAGACGTTCGGGAATGCGCAAAGAAAGCGGGCGTGTATCTTTAGCAGATCGCGGCAGCAATAGGCGTATCAGAGCCGACATTTAACCGTCGAATGCGGGTCGAAATGCCCGAAACAGAAAAGGAGCAGGTAAAAAAGGTAATTAGCCGCCTTGAAGCAGAACAGAATGGAGGTACAGCAACATGAACAACACAGCCTTTGCAGTTGACTGCAAACCAGAAATAAAGGTCAGCAGGGCAGTCCCACGAATGGAGACCATAAAAAATACCGCCAAGCTGTTCGGACTTCCCGAACATTTGGTACGGCAAAAAGTACTTAGCGGCGAGGTTGTTGCGATCAGCGCGGGGCGGCGGTATCTGGTGAATGTGGACAAGTTCGCCGACTATCTCAACTCAAACAAGCTTCCCGCACCCAATGACCGGGACGAACCCGCGAAACATTCGGGGATATACCCTATTCCCGTAAAACTATGAAAGGAAGTGATTTTATGAAAAGTGTTATGATCTCTTTTTTGGTTGGCGATATTCCCTGTAAGATTGCGGTACCTATGACCGAGCAAAACGCTGCTGCGCTGAAAAATTTTAAATTAGGCTCAGAGCTCGATTTACATAAGGTAGGTTATAGAGCTGCAAAAAGAATATCGAAAATCATATCTCAGGTCTATTTGCTTCTGGAAGCGGAGCGCGAAGGAAGTAATTTTGAATTTGAAATTGAGGATATGGACTAATGTGTACCACATTATATCACATTTTGGCGGTTGATGTAATGCTTTTTGCGATTTATGGAGGTGTAATTTTATGAAAAATGTATCAGTGTCTTTTGATGTCGACGATCACACCGCTGACTACCTAAAAAGTTTTGTCAAGGATTATAACAAATTCAGTAAGAGCAAGCAAACTTACGTATTAAAAATAATCGAGAAATTTTTAATTTCATGGGATCCCGATGTTACAGATGTTAAGCCCGATGAGCGCGTACGGCTGCTAATAAAATTAGTGCGACCTGTCTATTTGCTCTTGATGATTAAACGTGAATCACGTAACTTTAAAATTAAAGTGAGTGAGGGGAGGACTAATGCAACTTTACACAAATAAAGAAAACGCCTATACGCTGCTAACTTTGGCGAGATGACAGCGGATAGACGCATTATACAAGTGAATTGCTTCACCTGCTCCAATTATAACACATTTTCAGAGCGGGTGCAAGCCCTTTCGCTATAATTGGAGGTAAAAACTTTATGGAAAATTATATTGAAATTGAAACATCAATGCCAATCGAAATATCATTGCCGCAAGGCGTTGTAGTTCCCGACACCGGGACAACAGCCCGCAAATCCAAAATTCTCTTGACCGCTTCTCAGCTGGAGCAGGTCAGAACCGCACTTGAACACGGTAAACGGATTATTCATACACGGCTCACCCGCACCCAAAAGCCTATGAAACGTTGTACAACGGAGATAGAGGGTAACGTTATTTCTTCCGTTATGGAGAAAACAGAGCATTGCAAGCCCGTCCAGCTCTATCCCGTTGAAGTCCTTGCTGCTGAACTTGAAGCTATAATTTATTGCTTGGAACGGTCAAAGAACAGCAAGAGCAAGGACGTGCAGCAGCTTATAGCCTCGCTTTCCGCATATTTTGACTATGAGGGGTAAGCTATGCGCTGTTCTAAAAAAACGGTGTCGGGTGCGGTCTGTGAAATCGAGGTTTTCAGCGTGCCAGACGGCGTTAAGCTTACAAAAAATACAGAACCTAAACCTCAGGACGTCCGTACCGATGAGGAAAGGGAACGATATAATCGGCATAAGTCCGAAAAGCATTTTGTACGCCTTGTAAATACGAACTTCACAAGCGCGGCGTATTATGTCACTCTTACATATGATAACGAACATTTGCCGCCAAGCTACACTGAAGCTGTGAAAAATCTCGATAATTATATACGGCGGCTTCGATACTCCAACCCGCACGCAAAAATAGTCGCGGTAACAGGGTGTGGGAGCAGGTCGGGGCGGTTACATCATCACTTGATAGTCAGCGGCGTTTCCGAGGGCGATTTATTAGGCAAGTGGTTTCTCGGTGATATTGCAAAGGTTGAACACCTGCACGGCAATGAGTACGGAGAAGATTTTACAGCTTTAGCCGTATACCTGCACCAACACGCACCTGCGGAGCATAAGGGCAAACGGTGGAAACAGACCAAGAACATAGTTAAACCGATACAGGAAAAGGTAAAGCCGCTAAAACGGTCATATAGCGAGGTTTGTCCTCCGAAAACACCTAAAGGCTTTGCGCTTGTGGAAGTCAAGACCTGTGAATTTTTCAACGGTTATATTTGCTTTAAATACGTTCGTGTACCTTGTGAACCGCTGAACATTCAGCCGAATTTCTCACGGCATAAGCAGCTTTTGGAGTGTCAGCGGCTATAATACTGAATGCGATCTATATTCCACACCACGGAGCGGGTATGTCGGCGGGCTTTGAGCTTTGCCGAAAAAATTTAACTTCACCCGCTCTATTAGGTACTCGAATTTACGGCACGTTTTACAACGAAACATTAAGGAGGTCGGCAGTTATGTTAAATTCTGACAACTACTTTGCAATTAACATCAAGAAAAGCGAAACGGCAAGACGTGATATATGCCGTGGGTTGGCATTGGCAGAAAATCCGTTCCGTCTGCTTATGATCGCGGTCAAGTGTATAACCGATATGTCTGGGGACGGTACATTCTTTTCATCATGTCAGCAGTCCTTAGAAAATATATACGGAGCAGGTCTTGAAGATCCTCAGTACATAGATAACAGAATATCAGAACTGAAAGAAAGTATTGATAAGCTTGGACGCTGCCTTGATACCTGCAATGATAATGTGCGGGAACGGCTTCAATTTTCCCTGCGATTACAGCGGAATGAGCTGGAAAAACTTCTGAACAAACGGAAATAAATTTGCCTGTATTTGGTGCGGGTATGATCGCGGCTGCCCGATGATCTGTACCGCCCCCCTGTACCTAAAATCATACCCACAGGGAGACCGAAGCAAGGGATAGGCAAATTTTATACACAGGGCAATTTTGACTTTTTTGCGTAATTTTTGCGGAAACAAGGTCTTTTTGAAACATTTTATTAAAAAGAGAGGAGGTCGGCAAGGATTGAATGAGAGTAATTTAATACCGGGCGCACACAGTTTAACTGTCGAGGAACAGTCGAGAGGCGGCAAGAAGTCAGGAGAAAGCCGCCGGCGCAAGCGGGATATGAAAGCTTGTATGCAGCTTCTTTTATCCTTGCCAGCTCCCGAGGACGATTATAAAACGCTATCGGATATGGGTATCAACGTTGAAGAGTTTCCCGAGGATATTACAAATATGCTTGTGGTGAACGCCGCTATCCTGAAAGCCGCCAAAGCGGGCGACATACAGGCAATACGGGAATTACGCAGCATTATTCGGGACGACGATTATATGAAGCATAAGATTAAAATGGATAAGGAACGGCTGAAACTCGCACAAAAGGCATCCGAACGTGACAACTGGGACTTAGACTTATAAAGAGCATGTCAGCTGTTTTGCAGTTGACTGCAAAGGCATAAGAACCGAATACCGTGGGGTACTCGAAAAAGTACAACCCTCTTGCGAAAATACCCGCCTTGCCATTCCGTGTGCAAAAAAATCCCTTTTTTGAAGTTTTTCCTACAGATTTTTCGGAAAAGCATATGCCTTTTCTGCGCTTGATGTCCTGCAAGCTTATATTTGTGCATGGTGTATGAACCTGCTCTGTGTTGTGATAAATACAAAGAGCAGGTGCGCTGACCTGCTCTGTATTTGTATTTTTACATTATGTGATAAATTTCGTTTGCCATATCTTCTGCTTGCCTCAGCATAGAATATACAACGGAATAGTGCTCACCCTTTTCGTCAAATTCATCAAAATAAGACCGCGTACAAACTATTGTTGCCGCTAATCGTTCTACTTTGCAAATAATATCTTCATAATCTGTATTCATCTTATCAGTGGCTTTTTCATTAATTTTTGTGAAAATTTTCTTTTCTGCGATTTGAGGCTTATTGCATATTTCCATAAGCAGACGTGCAGCAAGCTTAAATCCGTTTGTAAAGCCTTTCAGCTCGCTTATTGCGGTAAATTCGTTCAGTACATCAGTATAAAACTCATTTTGTTCTGCTGTTGAAATATTGTGTTTTTTCTCAAAATCATTAAGCTTTTCATACCCGCTCTGTAAGTCATTTGGCCGCAATGGCTGTATGTCCTCAAACTCGTTATCGAGATAGGCGTTGTAAATTGACGATATAATATTTTCCTGCATAAAATTTTTCCTTCCTTTCTTGACATTTCGGAGCAGGTCAGATATAATGTTATTAACCTGCTCCGTTTGGACGGTTGCGCTCTTACATTCGCTTTGGTCGGCTGTTATGTAAGGGCTTTTCTTATACTGCAATAGCCAGAGCTGCGCCGTAACTCACATATGGGTTGAAGCCTCCAGTTACTCTGAACGACTGAGCGCGGGGCGCGGTGTCCTTATCCATAAGCGGCGCGAGAACGCTCGCTACGGCTTTCGGAAGATATCCGATAAAGAATACTCGGTTATCCATCAAAGCGGCGTATACGGCTACTGCGTTGCTGTCGTGGGCATTGCGGGGTTCTCTTTTCAGTTTGACGGAAATGTCAGCAGGATTGACCTCTGCAAGCTTCTCCAGCGTGTCCTGACGTCGGGACGTGCCTCTTACCTTTGTGCGGAGAGCATTTGCCTTGACGATTACCCACGCTTTGATAGTTGCCATTGAGCGGGTCAGCCCCTGCTTTACAAGGCGGTTTGCTATTGTCATTACTTTTGACCTTGTTTTGTTCATGGTTTTTACCTCCTATTTTGTTATTAGGTTCGGGAGCGGGTTTGCCGCTTTCCTTAACCCTGTGATTATATTATATCATATGGTTAACCATATATCAAGCGGTAATGCGCACAAAGTTAACCATATATTATTGTGCATTATATATATAGTAAACCATATACGAATGTGGTATAATATACTCAGATAGAAAGGAGGGGACCAAATGGCAGTAAGTGAAGCACAAAAAAGAGCCTCTAATAAATATAACCGTGAACATATGGCAACGTTAGGCTGCAAGGTAAAAAAGGAGCAAGCAGAACGATTTAAACAGTATGCTGCCGAAAAGGGAACTACAAGTAACGCTATGTTAAGCCGCTATGTTTTGTATTGTATTGGCGAGAACGACGGCAAACCCGCTCCCGACGGAACAGAACGGGAGGGAAATGAAAATGCCGAATAATAGCATAAAAAGCGTAATCCACGCCAAAGATACCGATATTGCCAGGTACAGAAGTGATGAACCAACAGCGGTAATTGCCAACTGGATGCGCTCAAAGGACACAATAGAATTTTTGGGATTATGGGAGCAGCTTAACAATGCTGATTTTAAACCCCTCGAATTCGAGGGGTTTAAAAATGAAGCTGGAGCAAATGCCTTTACTATGTCGCCTCAAAAATGGATAAATGCCACAAATGCAATCGGTATTATATCGAAATCAGGAAGATACGGCGGTACGTTTGCACATAAGGACATCGCTTTCGAGTTTGCCTCGTGGATCTCTCCCGAATTCAAGCTGTACATCATCAAGGACTACCAGCGGCTTAAAGAGGACGAGGCATACAGGCTCTCGCTTGATTGGAATGTAAAACGGCTCATATCAAAGGCTAATTACAGAATACATACCGAAGCCATAAAGGACAACCTTATACCGCCCGACATCGGCAAGGTACGGCAGGGCTTTATATACGCAAGCGAGGCTGACGTGCTGAATGTCGCGCTTTTTGGGCAAACCGCTGCCGAATGGCGCAAAGCAAATCCCGAAGCGAAAGGCAATATGCGTGACTATGCCACTATTGAACAGCTTTTAGTGCTTGCCAATCTGGAAAGTGCAAACGCTATGTTTATCGAAAACGGTATAGAACAAAGCGAGCGGGTCATAATGCTCAATCAGCTTGCCATAAAGCAGCTGAAAACGCTTTCCGAAGCTGCAAGCATTAAACGGCTTGACTTACTGGACGGCGATAACAAGTTGAAATAGTTGACAAAATAGCGGAAGTGTGGTAATATATCATTATAAGCTTAGTGCTTATATAATACCCTTTGCGGGTCATACAAAAAATGTAACGCTTACGCGGTCTAAAATGGGAGCGGATACGCTCCCATCTCTTTTTATAAAATCACAATGCCTCTAAGAGCGACTACAAAGCTGTTTTTAGAAGGTGCATATTTTACGTAGAAAGATATAAAAGCCTGTTCTTGTCGATTGTGAAGCGTTCTGATAGCTTTACAGCTCAAACAGCGGTTTGAAGTAGAAAAGTAGACCTGCTTTAAGAAATGTGCGATATAGAAGTGTTTTGGTGTCGAGCGAAAACTTTTGACACCGCAATTTCCTATGAAACGAAATAAAAAGGCATTGTCTTTGGCTGCGGGGGGATATTTTGG
>JAIEDQ010000070.1 GCA_029067895.1 Oscillospiraceae bacterium
CTTTAGTGTAAAAGCGTCGGTAAAATCATGCTTCATCGGAGTTGTTCTTTGGTTTGATTTCATCATCGGGTTTTATTTATCACTAAAGCGTTGATTTTATCACGGGAATATGCTATAATGTCCTTAACAGCAAAAATTTTAGGAGGCGTATCAATATGGTAACTTTATCGCCGCTTCAGGAAGCCGAAAACGCCGTCAGAAACAAAGAGCTGATCGTTTACTATCAGCCCCAGTACGACGCCGTTACAAACAAGCTTGTCAGCGCGGAGGCTCTCGTCCGCCGCAGACTTCCCGACGGCAGTATCGCTCTGCCGGGAAGCTTTGTTCCCGCAGCAGAAGAGACCGACCTTATTATGGAGATCGACTGGAACGTTCTGGAGCAGGTCTGCTGCTTTCTGAAAAAGCGTATCGACGGGGGACACAGGTATGTTCCCATTGCCGTAAACTTTTCAAGACGGCATATCGGCGAGACGGATTTTCTCGAAAAGCTCTGCCGTACCGTTGACGGCTACGGCGTCCCCAGAGATCTGATCGAGGTAGAGATCACCGAGTCCGCAATGATGGACGGCGCATACGACATTGTATCCTTTGTAGACGCTATCAGAAAGGAAAAATTCAACGTAGCCATCGACGATTTCGGCAGCGGCTTTTCCTCACTTAGCCTTGTCAAGGACATTTCCGCAAACGTACTTAAGATCGACCGCTCTCTTTTAAGCGGAAACTGCGAAAACGAAAAGGAGCGTATCGTTCTCGAAAGCATATTCGATTTTGCTCACCGTCTGAAGCTCACTACAATTGCAGAGGGCGTTGAGACCAGAGAACAGCTTGGATTTCTCCGCACCTGCGGCTGTCAGCTCATTCAGGGCTTTCTGTTCGCAAAGCCGATGCCCGAGGAGGATTTCGGGGAAGCATGTTCCCGCCGTATGCTTGATGGGGAGAGCGAGGACATTCTCGTTTCGCAGGCTCATGCAAGCGTAAGAAGCCTGCTTATGGAAGCGGTATTCATGAAGTACCCGCTTGTAATAATGTCAAATCTTACCCGCAACAGCTTCTATATGATGGCGTATGAAAACTTCTCCGCAAGGACCTGTCCCTCCACGGGAGTGTTTGACGAGCTTATCGTTCACGGCACGTCCACAATGCACCCCGACGACAGGGAGCTTTTCAGCACCACATTCTCACGCACAAATCTTCTTGCCGCTCACGCGCGGGGAGAGAAATTCGTCAAGGTCGTTACACGCCAGATTGGCGACGACGGGGTTTACCGCCCTGTTGAGACCACGGATTTCTTTGTGAAGAACCCCTCGGTCGACGACGTGCTTGTCATCACGCTTTGTCAAAATCTTTCGGAATAAAAAATAAAACGGCTGGATACCTTAATTGGGATCCTGCCGTTTTTAATATTCGTATGTGCCGATGATCTTCAGGTCGCTCAGTCTTGCGGAAATTATTCTTCCGCTGCTGACAACATACAGCGTATCGCCGTTTACCGAGCCGCGTCTGAAAGCCATGCTGTCGTCCACGTCAAGATATTCGATAACGCCTTTTTGTGTAAAGCTGCCGTCCTCGCCGTAGTTAAAAACGAAATAGCTGTTTTGCGTTCCGAATTCGTTGTGGCTGTAGGCGGGAATTCCGATCAGCTTGCTGTCCTTATCTATAAGAACGGCGCGTCTGTCCGTGAGAGCCTTTGAGAACATCTCTCCGTTCTCGCTGCCGATAACAGTCTCGTTAAGAGTGAGACCTGTTTCGGAGCTGTACATTGAAAGGGTAAGTCCGCCGTTCCGTGCTTTTCCCAAGCCCAGCAGCATATCGTCGGAGCAGCCGTAAAGGTACGCCGCGTTTCCCATAAGGGACTGTGCCAGAGTGGGAGGAGTTGTGGAAAGGTCGAGAACGATTATCGCTTCTCCGCTTTCCTCGCTGATTATTCTTGCGTAGCTTCTCTCAAACCGCACCGCCGAAGCCTTGCCCTCGGGGAAAAGCTGTCCCGCGCTGTTTACAACGGTAAGAGATTTATCAAGAACGTATACCGAGACCGAAGTCCGTCCGTCCTCGTCGGTTATTTCCGAGGCGATCCTGAAAAGTCCGCCGTACTCGTTCATGCTCTGGTGACCGAGGACTTTGCCGTCGATCGACCCGCTTGAGCGATAAATTATTCCTCCGTCCGAAAGAGCGAAGGAAGATATAACACTGTATTCTCTGTTTGCCTTGCCGGTGCTGACCACATAAAGCGTGTCAGCCGAGCAGTAGGCGTTTCTGCTTGATCCGAGAACGGCTTTTACCGAAGCCGTAAGCTCCGCGGAGCTTGTATTTATCGCAGAAACCACTGTATAGTCGGTACTTGCCGCGCCGCCGGGAATAATGATATCCTCCGCGGCAAGATAATGTTTTTCTCCGTTCAGATAGTATGCGGGAACAAAGCTGTCAAGGTCTTCTCTTGTGTCAAGCGGCTTTACCCGGTAATCGGAATAAGCTGTTACCAGATAAAGCACTCCGTCGGCAATTTTTGACGATACATAACTGCCGTTCTGTTTATAGGCAGTGGTGTGAGTGGGATTGGCGGGGTCGCTTATGTTATAGACGTCGACCACCGCATTGGTTCGGCTTACGGCGTTTGTACCCGCGGGAATTGCAGACTTCCCGTTTGCGCCGTAAGCCCCTCCGCCGTAAGCGGAGTTACTTGCTTTGTCGTCCGAAGCGATTGTGGCAGGTGAGCCGGAATTTTCGTCAGCCGATTGTTGAGTATCCGCGTCCTGTGCTGGAACACCAAGAGCGGGAGCAGTGTTTTCGGCATCGGAGGAGCTTACGTCAGCTTTGGGAGTTCCGTTGTCAATGACGTAGAGTTCCTCTTTTTCCTTTGAAACAAGAATGAGTTTATCGCCTTCTATATAAATTTCAACAGGCGGTTCAAGCGAGCTTTCTATTTCGGAAACAACTTCCATCGTTTCGAGAGAAATGATGCAGAGCGTACTTCCTTTAAGGCAGTACATATAGTTTCCGTCAATTTTTACGATATCAGCGTCAGAAACATTGGGGTTTGTGTTGTCGGTAAAATCCGATGTACCCGTCTGACCGTCCTCGGGGACGCCGGTTTCGGCTTCCTCTCCGACGGTTCTTTCCGAATCGTAATCGTCTCCGCCGTTAAGGGTGATACCGGTATAGAAGTCAAACAGCGTGTCGTAATCCTCGGCGTAAGTAGCTTCGTACTTGATAGGAGCTTCAAGCTGCTTCTGGGATTCTCTCTCTCCGCTGTTGTAAACAAGCATACCCGCCGCAAAAACGGCGCAGGCAGCGACCGCCGCGGAAGTCCGTATAATAATAGTACGACGCTGTGCAGAAGTTTTGGAAACCTTTTTCACGGTATTTTCCCGAGTTTCCCTTTCGGACATCGCGCTCCTTTCGCGGAGCATGGCGGCAATATTCTGAGGCGACAGTTCATCGGGAACCTCGACCTCATTTATGATATCGCTTAATCTCTCTTCAAATTTCATAATTCCGACCTCCTTTCTTCTAACGTTCCGACAGCATTTTTTTCAGTTTAATCTTAGCCCGCGCTGCCTTTGAGCGGACGGTGTTTGCAGATAACCCCGTCGCCCTGGCGATCTCTTCGCTGGTATAGCCTGAAACAATGCTTAACGATAAAACAAGCCTTTCATCCTCGTTCAGCCGCCTGAACTCCTCCATTATTTCCAATCCGCTGTAGTTTATCTCTTCGGATCTCTCTTGTTCTACACTTTCGAGTACGTCAAGCTCTTCCCGGTAATCTCTGTTCTTTATATACTCCTTCTGCTTGTTTTTTATTTTTACAGTAAGGATCTTGATTATCCAGGCTTTGAATGCTTTTTCATCTCTCAATTTTTTGATGGAGGAATAGGCTTCCAGAACTGTGTCACTAACCACATCGGAAGCGTCGTGCTGATTTTTCAGGTTTACGAAAGCGATTCGGTATAAGTCCTTGTAGACCAAGGAATACAATTCGGCGAATGCGTCCGCGTCGCCGTCCCGCGCCCTTAGGACGCATTGGGAGAAATCTGTATTCATTCTGTACTATCACCTCTCGACCGTTTATGTTTCTATACGGCTTTGACAGCGATACTATACTGCGAATCTTCCTTTAAAAGACCTGTCATATAAGTAGTGGCAAAAAAGCTTCGTTTTGTTGCATCGCTGTTTTCAATTTGGATATATGCACAAAAACATTTTGAAACAAGTCCAAATTCACAGCATATTGCACAAAACAAGAGCTTGATACAGTACCGAAGTCAAATAAAATTCAAGCAATCAATATTATTATATCCGTTTTTTCCACGAATTTCAACCCCAAACGACCAAAGTTTACTCTTTCATAACTTTTTCGGGGAGCCCCCGCGGGCTGAGTCACCCCCAATGTTAGATATCGTAATAATTTTACTCTGCTAAGCCCCCTCAAGGGGGCGGTGGGGAAAGTGCGGGCAGGAAATGCGCGTACAGATACAAAACGTCCCGCCGTAAAATGCGGCGTGACGTTTTCGTTAATGACCCATATTCATCATACCGGTCTGCATCATAACTCCTATAACGGAGCTTGCCACTGCCAGTATCAAAGCGATTATGTTTATTATGATTGCGTAAAGTGTGACGTGTGTCTTTCTGCGCCTGATACTCATAACAAGGCTCGGTATGCTGCACCCGTATGTGATTATCGGCAGAATAAACATCAGCGCAAACACAGCTCCTATTATCATCAGCACAAGGCTGGGTACGTGTACGGTCTTTTTAGCGGGGACGTTTTCCGCCGCAGGGATCTCGTTGTAAATGTTGTACTCATTGTCCATAATATGATCTCCTTTAATTATTTTTTATATGCAAATAACATTACGTTATTTTACAAGACTTTTTATCTCCCTGATTTTTTTGCAGTGGATATATGCACCTCTAATGCAGACGGCGGCGCATACAACGCATATAAGCGCAGCGGCGATTTTTACAAGGAACAGCTTCGACCTTAACGCCAGATTCATCGCCAGACCGTCCAAGTCGATAGTCCAAAAAATATCGGCAAAGAAAAGAATGAAAAACGCCACATCCTGCAAAAGCTTCTTTTTCTCCGCGGCAAGACGGCTTTCGGGACTGGTGTACACAGGCGGGAAATCCCCGCTGTCCGCAGCCTTGCGGAAGTACACCTTGCCGTGGCGGCACATCACATACTCCGCCACGTATGTGCCCGTGACGAACATGACGTAAGACGAGGTTATCTCCTCCTTGACGGGCATTTCATTGTTGTAGTCCACGCGGTAGACGTACTTTTTATCACAGGGCTCAAAGCTGTATTTATACTTCAGAAACGCTCCCGACACGTCCTTCAGCGCAAAGCCCTTTTCGGACATTTCGGTTAGCCAGATTTCCTCGCTTTCAAGGTCGCCGAATATTTTTTTGTACTCACATTTATTGTTCATATCCGCTTCCCTCCGATTTTTCCGTGCGTTTTTTCAGCTCGAAGATTTTTCTGACGTGCCTGCAGGACATTAACAGGCAGTACAATAAACCGATATTGCTGATGAAGATCAGTATAAAGCTTAATCTGCCCAGATCCCCTTCTCCCACAACATCGCTGACGATGAAGAGAAAATCAAACAGGAACAGCAGGAGGACAGGCAGAGTTCTCCAAAGTTGCTTTTTCTCGGCGGCAATTCGGCTGTCAAGGCTTGTGTAGATGGGCGGGAACTCCCCGCTGTCGGCAGCCTTGCGGAAGTAAACCTTGCCGTTCGCCCAGCAGACGTATTCCGCCTTGTAAGTACCCGTTACAAACATAACGTATGGCGAGGTTATTTCCTCCAACACAGGCATATCGGGGTTGTAGTCCTCGCGGTAAACGTACTTTTTATTGCTCGGTTCAAAGCGGTATGTGTCCTTAAAAAATCCCCATTTTATTTCTTTCATTGCAAGCCCCTTTTCCGACATTTCGTTAAGGAACTGCTCCTCTTTTTCAAGGTCGTAGAAACGTTTTTTGTATTCATATTTATCACTCATGATCCATACCTCCCACTATCTTGTCACCGTTTTCCGCAAGCTCTTTAAGACGTTTTATCTCGTCATAGACAGCCTGCTTGCCGAACTCTGTGATAACGTACTCCTTTTTCCGACCGCCCGAAAATTCATTCAGCGGCTTTATCCATTTTTTAGAGCAGAGAGTGTTAAGTGCGCCGTACAGCGTACCCGCTCCCAGCTTTACCCTGCCCCCCGACATTTCCTCTATTTTCTGCATGATACCGTATCCGTGGTTAGGCTCGAACAGGGACAGCAGCACATAGTACACCGCCTCCGTCAGCGCACCTCTGTCAAAGCTTTCCGGCATAATATATCAACTCCTAACGTTTATTTTTAGCGTCCAGAACTACAATTTCGCAGACGCGGCAGTACCATGAGTACCGCGGTTCATTATCGAATATCGACCTGCCTATGGAGAAAACCTTTCCTCCCGCTTTTTCCACGATTCTTTTTGTCGGGATGTGTGTTTTCTCAAAAAATTCATCGGGAGCCCAGAAAATCTTTTCTCCGAAGTCGCTTCTCATAAGGTGAGACGCGCCGCCCTTTTCCATTTCTTTTCCGCATACGGGACATTTCATAAGCTTGGTCTCCTTTCTATCTCTTGCCGATATAACATTTGCCGTTATATCGGCAACCGTTATATTTATTATATCGGCAGACGATATATTTGTCAAGGGGTTTTTGAAAATTTATCAAAAAAATTTTTTCGGAGCATTTAAGTCCCCGAAAAGTAAAAAGAGGACAGAACACCAAAATGTTCTATCCTCTTGCTTCTTAAGATAAGTATTCCGTCGGTATCCGTTTCGCAAATGAAAGCTTTAGATTCGCCTATAGCGTCATTTTTATACGCACATTAAAAAATTTATTTGCCGTATCTTACGCTGTTGAACAGCTTCATAAGAGACGTCCTGTCGATTTTATAGTACTTATCAATATAATCGCTTATCTGCGACTGCATATATTCCCGACGTTCTTCTTTTGACATGGCAAGATATTTTTCGGAAGCCTTTTGAGACATTGTGCGGTCATATCCAGCGGAGCGTCCGGCAGCGGTTTCTTCCGCGCAGGCGGCGGAATGCTCCATTCGCTCCGCAATGCCCTTGTTAAGATAATCGTATTCTTCCTTGGTGAATTTCCCCTCGGCATACGCCGCGTCGAGACGCTTTGCCATTTTGCCGTAATGCTCGGCTATTCTCTCCTTGGTGGGAACGCCGCCCACTATACCGCTGCTGAGATCGTTAAAGCTTCTGGAGTATATCACCATTTTCACGTAACTGTCGTTAAAATCAATGTCATTGGAATACCTCGGACGGTCTGCCGATGTTTTCGCCTTGTCAGCCTCTGTTTTCTTAAAAAAATTTCCGCCTGAATATTCAAAACTGTCTCTTGACTTTAATATACTTGTGTCGCCTTTCTGCAATTTAATTTTTTGCATTATTTCGGGATCAACATTACTCAATCTGGTAGGGTCAACAGTATTTTTGCCGATGTCAAAAGGTTCGTTTAACTCAACAAACTTCATGTTTTTTGCGCTGTCCGTACTTTTCGCGCCGTTGGGATAATCATATCCCGTCAGAGTTTTATAAAGCTCTCTGTTGCTCATGCTTGTGATGTTCATAAAATTACCTCCGTTTTTTAACTGTTTATATCTTCGCCGAAAAAAGCCGATAATTTGCCTTATAGTATATATCGTCAAAACGAAAAAAATCTTTAATACTTTTGGATAAATTTGTAGGCATAAACAATATTACGGCGGGAATTTATAGCATTTTAATAAGACAAACAAAAAGAGGACAGAAACGGCAAACCGTTCTGTCCTCTTGTATCTTGCTTCTTAAAATCCTGCCTCTTAAAGAAGAGCATTTCATATTAAAATATTTGAATTTATTTTCTTCTCGACGGACTTCTGCGCTTGTTGTCGATAACTCGCTTAAGCTCGCCCATACGCTCGTCGGAGCTTTGCTTGAACTTGTTGAGCATATCCTCAAACGCCGCTTCGGGGGTCTGCGGGACTTTCTCCTGCTGAGGCTGCTGTCTTGCGCTGTCGGGACGTCTCTGTCCGCCGCCGCGTTTAAAGTCCTTTTGCCTCGGGGGAGCGTCCGTTGCCTTTTTGATCGACAGTGAGATCTTTCCCTCGTCGCTTACCGACAGAACCTTTACCTTAACGGTCTGACCCTCGGTGAGATGATCCTTGATCTCGCTGACAAAGGTGTTCGCCACCTCGCTGATATGTACCATTCCTGTAGTTCCCGGCTCGATCTCCACGAACGCGCCGAATTTTGTAATTCCTGTAACCTTTCCCTCGTAAATTTTTCCTACATCCAACTGCATAAAAAACTTTTAAATCCTCTCGTTTGAATATTTATTTGACCCCGAAGGGACAATTCCAAAGCTTTGCAAATAACCCGCATTATGCCGTGCGGCTTATTTTCCCGCGGTATCGTAAAATCTGCGTTCATTGGGGTAAGCATAGCCCAGAACTTCCACTGCGTAACGCTCCATAAACGCACGCTCGTCCTCCTCGGAAAGTATGCTCAGGTACTCGGCGTTCTGTTCCTCAAGCTTTTCGGCTTTTTCCGTAAGAGCGTTAAGCTCCTGCTTTTTCTCTGCGATCTCCGCCTGGGTCATGATGATAGAGGTTATGCAGTACAAAACAAAAACGAAGCTTGTAACGGTAACAACAAGTCTCATAAGCGGACTTGTCTGTTTTTTCTGTTGGCTGAGCCTTTTTTTCCTCATGGCGTGAGCATTTTTTCTTATTTTTTCGGCTTTGCGCGATTCAGCCTCGTTCACCTCTGTCACCTCCGACCTTCCGTCCGATTACAGACGAACCCAATTTAGCATACTTATTATACACCAAACTGATGGTTTTTGGCAATAGTTTTTTATTACTTCTTTCCGTTTTTCGCGATTTTTTATAAATTCGTACAAAAAAGAGGCGCACTTTTTGACACAAATTTTTCAATGTTTTTACAATTGGTTCAAACAAAACGGAATATACTTTTTGTAAAATGCGCCGCACTGTTTCCGCTATCCGTCTGAGAGTTCCCGTGATAAGGCTGCCTACGGTCGCAATGTAGAGCGCGAAGCCTGCCAGAGAGCCGAAAAACATAAAGAACCGCAGGCTTCCGCCGCACACCGCCGTAGAGTAGCAGAACATACAGAAGCCGTAAATAAGCCAGAAAAGCACGTCCTGAAACGCCGCAGGCTTGCTTTTTGCCGCGGGAGGAAAGAGTATCCTGAACACGCGAAAAACGTCGTACACAACTCCCAGAGCCGCCCCAAGGACTACGGACAGCAGAAAAAACGCGGTCTGCTGGGACACGGAAAAAAAGGTCTCTATCTGCAAAAGCTCACCTCGTTTTGGTCATCTGAATATTTTTCCCACAAAGGACAAAGGCGAGTGGCGGTCGATATCGCCGTAGACTACGCTTCTGATCTCGCCCTCAATGTTCATTTCGCCGCTTTCCACGGAAAGGTCGTTGACGTGCAGATCTTCGCCGCGGACGGTCATTTCGCCCATTGTGGTGTACAGCAGGACGGTGTTTTCGTCAAAGCGGTCAACGTCGGTAACGCCCGAAACGGACATTTTTTTGCGTCCCTCAAGGATAATGTTGTGGATAGCGTTTTTGCCGCCTGCGTTTTGCGGGGATATTTTTTTGTTTACTTCATTCATGATCATCGCTCCTTTTTGACTAATATATGTTTTGCGGTGAAAAAAAAGAACGGAAACAAGTCGGGTAAAGGTGATTTTTTACAGAACGCATAAGCAGCAACCCTTTAGGCGGCGAACTCTCCATTTATTGCACGTTTTATGCTCTCCCCCAAAATGCAAATGGGTATTGACAATTTAACGATTATACTATATAATGTATAATATAATACCATATAGAGGAGGCAGCCTTATGAAAGCAGACACCTTATACCCCATCTTAATGGTTCACGGAATGGGCTTCCGCGACCGCAGACGGCTTTGCTACTGGGGCAGGATACCCAAAGTCCTTGAAGAAAACGGCGCGCGGGTCTTTTTCGGCGGGCAGGACAGCAGCGGCTCGGTGGAAAGTAATGCCGAACAGCTGAAGCCCCGTCTGGAGGCTGTACTTGCGGAGACCGGCGCGGAAAAGGTCAATATTATCGCTCACTCCAAGGGCGGACTTGAAGCGCGGTATCTTATTTCCTCAATGGGCTTCGGGGACAGGGTCGCTTCGCTTACCACCCTTTCCACGCCGCACAACGGCTCGCTGACCGTTGACAAGCTTATGAAGATACCCGCTTCCGCGGTGAAGCTTGGCTGCAAAGCCGCCGATCTGTGGTTCAGGCTCGCGGGAGACAAAAATCCCGACACCTACAGCGCGGTGGATATGTTCAGGACCTCCTCTGCGGACAGCTTCAACGCGGCAAATCCCGACGACCCGCGTGTCTATTATCAAAGCTTCGGGTTCGTGATGAACGGCTTTTTCTCGGATATTACTATGTGTATCCCATGGCTTGCGGTACACGCGGTAGAGGGCGAAAACGACGGCTTGCTTGCTCCGAGGGCGGTTAAGTGGACTAACTTCGGAGGCGTCTACAGAGGCGCGGGCAGACGGGGCATTTCCCACTGCGACGAGGTTGATATGCGCCGAAGCCGTCTTGACGTAACCGGCGGCGGAGATATCACCGACTTTTATCTGAACATTGTTTCAGGTCTGAAAGAAAAAGGATTTTGACAAGACTTCCAAATAAATCCTTTTGAAATTTTCAAACCCGTTTTTTGTGTAGATTTTACAAAACGAAACAAATTTTCGATTTTGGCTTGACGAACATACGTTTTGCAGCTATAATAAAAAGTAGGGAATTTGACAGATACTCCGACCGACCAACCGATCGGAAGCCTGCCTGCGGGAAACAGCTGCGGTCAAGTTTTTGCCGCTTGTCTACACGTCGTTGAAACGGAGGTTTGTTTACTATGAAGGAATACATGAAAATGCTTGTTGAGTACAAACGCTCGGAGGCTGCCCTGAGGAAACGCATCGCGGAGCTTAATGAAAAGCTTAAAGGCACAATGGAGACCATCGAACGGGAGGATACAGTCAGACGGAAGCTTACCCTTGAACAGGAGCTTTACGACCTGCTTGAGGTTATATACAGACTTTACGATTACGCAGGCTGCGGGGTGAACGACAGATGCAGAAACGCCTGAAAAGTGATTTCCTCGGCGAAGCGGAATTCTGCGCGGACAAGCAGATATCCGAGCTTATCGGGGACACGGAAACAGGCGGCGACAAGCACCGTCTCATGATAAAGATCATGCGGAACATCATCGAGAACGAGCTTTCGGAAAGGCAGAGACAGATGATTGCTCTTTACTATTTTAACCGCATGAATATCCCCGAAATTGCGGAAATGCTGGGCGTGAACCGCTCCACCGTGTCGCGGACGCTTTCCCGCGGCAGAAGAAATATTCTGGAAAAAATGAAATATTTTGTATGAACTAATACATAAGCAAGGAATGATAAACATGAATACACCGATATACGATTTCGTGAACAATTATGCAAACAGCGGAACCGTCCGCGCGCATATGCCGGGACACAAGGGAAGAAGTCCCGCGGGGTGCGGTCTCGGGGAAGCTTTTCCCTACGACATCACCGAAATAAAGGGCGCGGATTCCCTGTACGAAGCAAGCGGCATCATTGCCGAAAGCGAGAAAAACGCCGCTTCCCTTTTCGGCGCAGCCGCAACATTTTACTCTGCTGGAGGCTCTACACTTTGCATACAGGCTATGCTTACGGCGGTATGCGGTCAAAAACGCGCTTTTATCTGCGGCAGGAACGCTCACCGCTCGGTGATGAACTCCTGCGTTTTGCTTGACTTGGAGCCATGCTGGCTTTATCCCGACTATGAGGACGGCTCGGTGGTTTCGGGAAAGATTACCGCCGCTTCGGTGGAAAAGGCGATAGAACGGTATCGGGACAAAAAACCCGCCTGCGTGTTTATAACCTCTCCCGACTATCTGGGACGGCTTGCTCCTATCGCGGAGATAGCCGAGGTCTGTCACAGGCACGGGCTTCCGCTTCTGGTGGACAACGCCCACGGCGCGTATCTTGCTTTTCTGGAGGAAAATCTCCACCCCATTGCGCTGGGCGCGGATATGTGCTGCGACTCGGCGCACAAGACCCTGCCCGTGCTTACGGGAGGGGCTTATCTTCACGTTAGGGACGAAAAGCTCGTCCCCGAACTGAGGCGGGATATGGCTCTTTTCGGAAGCACAAGCCCCAGCTACCTTATTATGGAAAGTCTTGACTTGTGCAACAAGTACCTTGCGGAGGACTTCCGCGCCGAGCTTGCGGAGACGGTAAAGCTTGTCTCCGAATTCAAGGAACGCTTTGCCCATTTAGCCGTACCCGACACTGAGCCGCTTAAAGTCTCGTTTTATTCGTACCCCTGCGGTCTGCGGGGATACGAGCTTGCGGAACAGCTCCGCAGGAACGGCGTTGAGGTCGAGTACGCCGACGAGACCCATGCGGTGCTGATGTTTTCCGCTTCAAGCACGGCGGAGGATTTTTCCAAAGCCGCTTATGCCGCGGAGAGACTGATGTGTCCCAGGATACTTCTCAGACCGCCGCAGTTTGCCGTCCCCGAAACGGAGCGGGCAATGTCCCCCCGTGAAGCTTTTTTCGCACCGCGTGAAACCGTAGCGGTCGAAGATGCCGAGGGGAGAATATCCGCGGAAAGTGTTGCGGTGTGTCCTCCGTGCATACCTATAGCGGCGGCGGGAGAGGTCATTGACGAAAATATTATAAAAATTTTAAAAAGCTATAGCATTTTTCATGTGAATGTGGTACAATAAAAATGTACATACTTTTTGACATATATCTGTTTTTGCTGCAATGCATACAAAAACAGGGATCATTGGAGGTTCGCATGAAGCTTATTTACGCAATAGTCAACAACGACGACAGCCACGACGTTTCCTCAACGCTGACAAGGGCGGGATTTTTTGCCACAAAGCTTGCGTCTACTGGCGGATTTCTTATGGCGGGAAACACCACGTTTCTTATCTGTGCGGAGGACGACAAGGTGGACGAGATAATCGGTATCATCAAGGAACGCTCCCGCAGGAGAAAACAGTATATGCCCGCGGGAAATATCGTCGGCTCGGAAATGCACGGGGCAAGCTTTCCCGTGGAGGTCTCCGTGGGCGGCGCGACTATCTTCGTTACCGACGTGGAGCGGTTTGAAAAGGTATGATAAAGCTTTGGTCAAAGGAACAGTTCGTCTCAACGGTCGGGGCTATGAAGCGGGAGAGCAGAATGGCTCACGCGTTTCTGCTTACGGGCGAAAGGGGCGCGGGAAAGAAAACTGCGGCTGACTACATCGCAATGACCCTGCTGTGTGAAAAGGGCGGGGAAGCACCCTGCGGGGAATGCCGCCATTGCAGAAGGATACTTGAAAACACTCACCCCGACGTTATCAGACCTGAAAAAAGCGGCAAGAAGCAGATCTATAACCGCGAGACGATACGCGGTATCTGCTCGGACGCTTACGTCAAGCCCAACGACTGCGACGCTAAGGTTTATATCTTCACCGACTGCGAAAGCGTTGAGGAGGGTACTCAGAACCTTATGCTGAAGCTTATCGAAGAGCCTCCCGATACGGCGTATTTTATCTTCACCGCCGTAAGCAGGAGCGTGTTCCTGCCGACGATACTGTCGAGGGTGATAACGCTGGGAATCCCCGAATGTACCGAGGAGGACTGCCGTCTGGCTCTTGCGGACATGGGCTTTTCCGCGGAGGAGATCGACGGTGCTGTGGAACGCTTCCACGGGAATATAGGTAACTGCGCCGATTACCTTAAAGGCGGGGAAACTGCCGAAAACGTTGAAATTTGCAGAGACGTTATAGCCGCCATTGCCGCGGGAGACGAATACGGTCTGCTGACGGCGCTGCACCGTATCGGCGACAACAGGAACAGAATAAAGCTTGTAATGGAGCTTGCGGACAAAACTATCCGCGACGCCTGCGTGCTGAGAATGGGTACTGCTCCCATGATCGGCTGCGACCCAAAGGGCGCGGAGGCTCTCTCGCGGAAAATAAGCATGAAGCGGGCGGAGGTCATTCACGAGGCTATCGGGCGGGTATCCGTCCACTGCGGAATGAATATGAACGTGCCGTCGGAAATATCGGCGTTTGTCTGCGCCATTATGGGATAGAAAGGAATTACAGTCTGTATGACCGAAATTATTGGAGTACGGTTTAAAAAGACCGGCAAGATTTATTATTTTTCCCCTGCGGGAATTAAGGCGGAGGAGGGCACTCTGGTTATTGTGGAGACAGCCCGCGGCGTTGAGTGCGGCGAGGTTGTCATGCCTAACAGGCAAGTTGAGGACTCACAGATAACCGCTCCGCTGAAAGAGATAATCCGTATCGTTACGCCTCAGGATATGAAAATTCTGGAGCAGAACAGGATAAAGGAAAAGAACGCCTTTAAGATATGCGAGGAAAAAATTCTCGCCCACAAGCTTGACATGAGCCTTGTGGACGTTGAATGCACTTTCGACAACAACAAGCTGCTGTTTTACTTTACGGCGGAGACCCGCGTGGACTTCCGCGAGCTTGTAAAAGACCTTGCGTCGGTGTTCAGGACCCGTATCGAGCTGCGGCAGATAGGCGTCCGCGACGAAGCGAAAATTCTGGGCGGACTTGGCATCTGCGGCAGGGAGTTCTGCTGCAAGGGCTTTCTGGGAGAATTCCAGCCGGTGTCCATAAAAATGGCAAAGGAGCAGGGACTTTCCCTTAACCCCACGAAAATTTCGGGCACCTGCGGCAGACTTATGTGCTGTCTCAAATACGAGCAGGACGCTTACGAGTTCCTGCAAAAAAATACCCCGAAGGTGGGGGCTTATGTCAAGACTCCCGATTTCAGGGGATACGTTGAGGAGGTCAACCTGCTGACGGGCAAGCTGAAGGTCAAGCCCGAAAAGTCCGAGGACGCGGCGGTCATTTTCGATAAGGAGGACGTGACCATAATCCGCGACGGAAAAATAAAAATTGACAAGGACGAGCTTAAAGCTCTGAAAGGATTGGAGGATAAATAATCTATGAAAACGAGAGAATATGTTGAGGTACAGAAAAGCAATACGGCGGCGCTGGTTTTGTCAATACTGGCGGCGGTAATGTCCGCGGCGGCGCTTGCGGTGGGAATAATCGCATTGGTGAGAAGCTTCGCAGGCGGGTCGGGAAAAAGACTGAGCGCAAGCGAGTACAACTGCTATATCCGTCACGACGATGATGACGACGAAGAGGAAAACATCGGCAGCGACACTTTAGCTTTTTAAAGCTCTCAGTTCTGAAAGGAGATACAAATGGCGAATAATAATAGTAATGTTGTTAACGTTGGCGGCGGTTCTGTGCGCAAGATTGTGACCACCGTGGTGATACTGCTGATCGCGGCAATTGTGGTGATGAACTCGTTCACCACCGTAAAAGCGGGTCATTCGGGCGTTGTTACCACGTTCGGAAAAGTTTCCGAAACGGTGCTCGCCGAGGGACTTCATTTCAAGATACCTTTTATTCAGGACATAATCCTGATCGACAACCGGGTCAAAAAGGCGGAGGCTAACTGCACGGCGGCTTCAAAGGACTTGCAGACGGTGTCCTCCACCATCGCGGTAAACTATAAGGTGCTGAACAGCTACTCCGCAAGGGTGTACAAGGACATCGGCATGGACTATGAAGCGGTGATAATCACGCCGTCCATTCAGGAGTGCGTTAAAGCCGTCACCGCAAAATTCACCGCCGAGGAGCTTATCACAAACCGTCAGGCGATAGGCGACCAGATGATGGAGCTTCTTAAAGATAAGATCAGTACATACGGCATCGAGATACAGATTTTCAACATTACCGCTTTTGACTTCACGGACGAATACAACGCCGCTATCGAAGCCAAGCAGACCGCTCAGCAGAACGCTCTCAAGGCGGAGCAGGACTTGCAGAGAATAAAGGTCGAGGCGGAGCAGAAGATCGCTCAGGCTCAGGCGGAGGCGGAAGCCTACAGGCTGAAATCCGAGCAGATCACCCCCGAAATACTCATAAGCAACTACATTGAAAAATGGGACGGAAAGCTTCCCACCGTTGTTTCGGGCGACAGCGGAACTATGATGATCGACCTTTCGGAGCTTTTGAAAGGTATCGGTACAAGCTCATCGTCGGGCAGTACGTCAACATACAATCAAACCGCGCCGGCAGTGCCTGCATTGACCGATCAGTCGGATAATACCGAAGAATAAACTGCTATGTCCCTCGTCTTTTCGGCGGGGGACATTTTTAGTTGATTTTCCATGGTTTTTGAAAGCTTGTATGAAGCTGCATATTTATACTTAAAATTTATGAAATAATAAAACAGCCCTGAAAAAAACCTAAAGGGCTGTCAGATTACATTTAAATTTTATAATACTTTAACCATATATTTTCCATATCAGAAAATAAATTTCATAGTCCGGCGGAACAGGACTAAAAAAACCTGTTTGTTCAATAACAGCAATAGCAGAGGGAATGAAAATTATAAAAACTTGAACCAAATTAATTATCGAAATTAACCGTAAATATTTTTTCCATACAGCAGCGGTAATAAGATAAAGTGGTATATAGATAAGCGGCAAAAAGCCTCCGAACCAATTATCAAGATAAAACAGCAAATACCATAAATCTGAAGAAAGCAATAAAAAAATATATTTTCCACGCCGTTCTTTACTGCATTTTAGCAGACACAAGACCAAGCATATCACTTTGATCAAAAAATATACTGTAAAAAACACAACTACATTCCTTTTCGCTTAAATTTATGAATGCTTTAAAATTTTGCGTGCATATGTGATAATATGCACGCAAAATTTATAATTTATTTTATTAGCATTAAAATGAGAAATCATATAAGACCGCTCAGCTCGTTAACATAGCCGTCCGGTTTCGCAGCGGCATTCTCAGGCTGCTTCTGCGGGGACTTGGCATAAGCGTATGCGGATTTGCCGTGCTTTTTGATGTTGTACATCGCCTCGTCGGCAGCGGCAATAACTTCCTCGGCGTTCTTTCCGCTCTCGCGGAGGAAAGCGATACCCACCGAGCAGTGGACGTTCAGCTTCAGACCCGTAGACTCGGAAATAAAGCCGTTGCCCAGAATGTCGATTATCTCCTGCGCGATCTTGCCCGAATCACCGTAGAGGGTGAGATTTGTCAAGCATATAACAAATTCGTCGCCGCCGAAGCGTCCCGCGAAGCCGCGCTCAAAACTGATCTCTTTAAGAGTGTCCGCAACGAATTTAAGTACCTCGTCGCCGCAGGCGTGACCGTATTCGTCGTTAAAGAACTTGAAGTCGTCAAGGTCAATGAACATCATAGCGTCAAGCGACTTCTTTGCAGCGGACTCCTCGATCGCCACAGTAAGAGCCTTGATAAACGCCTCGCGGTTGAAAAGCTGGGTAAGAGCGTCGTTGCTTGCGCGCTGGATAAGGTGCATCTCGCTCTTCTTTTCCTTGTCGATATCCATGATAACGCCCACGATCTTTGTGGGCATCTCGTCGCGGTTATAGAACTTGGTAGCCTTTATCATGATCCAGATAAAGTCGCCGTAAATGCTCTTAACGCGGTATTCGCCCTGCATGAAATTTGCGGGACCGAGGATACGCTCAAGGTCGCTCATAAAGCGTTCCTTGTCGTCCTTGTGGACGTGTATCTTATAGAAAAAGCTTTCTTTCATGCTGTCGTCCTTGGGTCGGCAGCTGAATTTTTTATTAAAGTTTTTGGAAACAAAAACCGTTCCCTTTTGCAGGCTGATCTCAAATACAATGTTGTTCGTGATCTCAACAATGGTCTTGTAACGCTGTTCGCTCTCGAAAACGTCGTCGAACAGGGTGTTGAACTCGCTGCCTATCTGACGGAACTCATCGCTGCTCCTTATGTCAAATCTGGCGTACATATCTCCTTTTTTCTTTTTCTGAAGTATTCTCATGATCTCGTTTATCGGCTTTGAGAACCAGTAAATGAACGCAATGGTCAGTACGCATGAAATGATAATGGTAATTATGGATACGTTCCGTATGGACTGCCCCGATTTTTCCGCAAGCTTTTTCAGACTGGATTTGTCGGAGACGGCTACCATTGTAAAATGACAGGAGGGTACAGGTGAAACGAAAAGCGTTCTTAAGCCGCGTCCCGAACCGAACTCCTCGGAAAATTCAGTTGCTTCTCCGTTCGCTGGATTTACAGCCTTTACGAGGTGATTTCCCGCCGCCTTGTAGCTTTCGTTTTCGGTATAGCTTTTCAGCGTTTTGTACGGGTACTCCAAAATATTTCCGCTTGAGTCCATAATGGCGGAGGTGGTATACTTATCAAGCTTTGTGGAGTTTATCATATCCTGAAGGCGGCTTGTGCTGTAAAGCTGATAAACGATACCCTGACAAACGTTGTCGTAGGAAAAGACCGACTTTGCCACAATAAATACAGGCACGTCGCTCTCGTCGCCGCTCATAAAGAAAGAGGACACTCCGTTGTTGGTCTGGGCAAGGCTGAACAGACCCTTGTAGTTGGACATACGCTTTCCCGTATCGTCCTGGTCGGTAGACGCAATTATCATGCCCGAATTGTTGATGATCATGATCTTCTGGAGTGCGGGATCGTTCAGCGACACCGCAGTAAAGCCGACCGTGATCCTCTGATAATATTCCGATTCCTCGGGGATCTCGAAATCGTCTTCGTTGCTTTCCCTGGTATAGTTTCTCACACTTTCCGAGGAAGCCAGACTTTTCGCCGAAGCAACGATCTCCTCAAAATAAGAATTAACGTTATCGGCTTGATTTGAAATAACGTCGGCAGTAGCCGATGACATAAGCTCCATCGAGTTTTCGTTCATTTTTGAGGAGGAAACCACATTTACGACAATGATCGGTACTATGGCAAGCAGAAAAACAAATGCAAGCAGCTTAAACTTGACTTTCACGGAATCCCCCCTTTGGCGGAAAGCGGAAAAGCTTCCCGAAAATTTAAGACGCCGAACCGTGGCAGACGGCGGCGATTTTTTGCAATTCAAGCTTAGCTTTAACAAGCTGTAAAATTCAGCGGGGATCGTATCCCCACCGAATCGAAAGATGTCTCCCGCCGTCTTGCTTGAAGGCGGGGGACATCAGAAGCGGTTATATTTATTTTAATATTTTTTCATGGGTTTGTAAACAGATTATACAGATTTTTGTTGATTAAACACAATAATTTTTTATTATTTTATGCACATTTACTTTCCGGATTTCCTTGAAAGAACTCTGTCCTGAACAATAATGTAAATCATTGTCATTACGACCGCCGCTGTAAGGATAATGACCGCGGCTTTAACCGCTTTCGGCACGCTTTTTTCCTCTTCGGCATCGGACGGTTCGCTTTCGTCCGGCGGCGTTGAGTCCGAGCTGACCGGTTCGCCGTCATCTTTTTCCGGAGGTTCCGTTGCGGAGCTTTCCGCGGTTTCGGACGCAGGCGGCTTTTCGGTTTCCGAGGCGATGGTCCCCGCCGTTGAGTAGGTTTCGGCGTCTACGTGCTCAGGTGTGAAAACGGAGCTTACAGTCACGCTTTCCGACGTTTGGGTCTCCGACGGGATATCGGTATCCGTCTGCGTGCCGATATCAGTGCTCTGCGCAGTCTCATCGGGAAAGTCTTCGGAAATTATCTCAGCCGCACCGCTGAAAACGAGCATATAGACCGTCAGCGGCTCCATTTCAAAGCTGAACCGATTATCCGCGATCTCGATCTCCTCGTCCGCAAGGACTATCTTTGCGCTGTCCTCGTTAAAGCTGTACACCTCCGCGCTTTCAAACTCCGCGTCGGAGCTTATCCTTATGTCCGCGCTTTTGACCATGCTCTGGTTCTTGTTTATAAGCAGTACCTTCAGCGTGGTCTCATCGCTTCCGTTTATGGAGGCGTAAACCGAGCTCATGATATCCCCGCCGTTGTCGGATCTTACCGCCGTGTTTCCGAAGCTTCCGCCGTTTCCGTCGTAGTTGGTGTAGATGTTTATTCCCGATTTCTGGTAGGAGGTATCCTCCGAATTGGGCTTAAGGCAAGCCATATGTACGCCGTACTCGCCGAAGATGCCGAGAGTATCCGCAACGGCAATGCCGCCGCTGATATGATCTCCGCCGCCGAAGTTGTACTCCGAAAAGGAAAGCTTCGTTCCGGGGTAGTACATATTTATCGAAGCCTCAAGGGTAGGTATAAGAGGTATGTGCTGATTGTGCATGATCGCTATGGCGCTGTTTTCGGTGTAGGTGCTGTCCCAGAGGATACGGGGAGCCTGAAGTCTGGTGTTGTTGGAAAAATTGTCCGTACCGTTTATAACAGGCTCAAGCAGACCGTTTGTAGCTTCGGTGTGATAGTGGATATCCAAGACGTCCAGAAGCCTTGTTCCCGCCGCTTCGGAGGCTCTTTTCATTCCCATAAGGTAGTAATCTATGAACCAGCTGTACTCCTGTGCGTGCTTGTCCCAGTCGTCGGGATTTTTCAGATTGATGAAAGCCTCTATGCCGCTTATCGACGGACCGTACACCAGCGCAGTGGGGTCTATGAGCTTGACCGCCTCCGCAAGCTCCGCGGAGCGATCAATAAGCTCGTCGGAGGTTATTTTCCGTGCGGCTGCCGCAGGGTAAAGCTCCGACCAGTTTTCCGGCTCGTTGTCGAGGAAGTAGCCGTTTATGCCGCCGTCCACAGCGTAGCCGTACTTGTTTGCAAGGAAGCTGACGTATTCGTCCATATAGACCGCGCCGTCAGCAATGTCAGGCTCGGAGGAAAAGCTGTCGTGCTTTCTGAAAAAGACCTGATCCCAGCGTGCCGCGCCGTCGGAGGGGTATACAACTCCCGCTGAATCGGCAGCAACCGTTCCCATCATCTGGAGCGTAACGTACCTTGACGGGATACCGTACCGCTTCGCCTTTGAGACAAGGTTGTCCGTATGGAGGGCAGGCTCCCGCTGCCGGTCGGCGGGGTAGGACTTTACAAGAGCGTTGTCGTTGCTGCTGTTTTCGCCCTCCGCGCTGTTGGAAAAATTCGTCTCCCAGTTATAGGAGGACAGCCTCGGGTCGGACTGCTTTATGGCGTTCACCGTAAGCCCCGAAAAGCTTGTCTCGGAGTTTATTCCGTATATGTAGGGACTTATCGGCTTGTGTCCCGCCGAAACGTCTATCTTTACGGAAATGCTGTCCGTGTCCATATAGCTTGTACCGAACACAGCCGAGACGTTTCCCTCGCCGGGGAACGGCAGACCGGCAGCTGTAAATATGCAGCACGCGCATAAAAACGCCGCCGATTTTTTCAGTAACCGTTTATTTACAACCATATCGGGATTTTTTAAAAACCTCCGTATCATACAATATCGTACCTTATATTATACCGCAGACCCATGTCAAAAGCAAGAGAAAAAGCGATTTTCATTTTATTGCATAAATTTCAGACTGTAAACCCCCAGCTGACCGTTGAGGGCTATCCTCAGATTCATCACGCCGCTTACGGGTTCGAGGGGTATCCTGTAGACCGCGAAGCCGTCGGGACAGGGTGAGGGCTTAACGTCGGTCTTGCCGATAAGCTTTTCGTCCGCGTTTATTTCCAGATTTCCGCCGCTGCACACCGCGGAGCAAAGCACCTCCGCTGCGGTGTAGTTTTTCATTTCCGCGCCGTTGAAAAGTATTCCGCCGCCCCAGTCCTTTGCCAGAACGAAGTGGTCGTTTTCGCCGTAGCTGAAGCCGAGGGAAATGTTGTAGCCGCCGTCGTTGTTCTTTGCCTTGACAAAGGTCATGTCCCGCGGGGGTATCGTATCTGCCGATACCGTAAGCTCCGCGGTGCAGCGGATATCCTCCGAGGACGCGCCCGCCGAAAATGTGTAGAGACCGCTTTCCACGCAAAGCTTTTCCCGCGTCACGTCGTAAAATTCCAGCGCGGAGAATGGCACTTCTATTTCGGCGGAAAGCGTTTCTCCCGCCTTTATATGTACCCGCTTAAAGCCGCAGAGCTGTTTCCGCGGACGCTTTACACGTGGCTTGCTCATCTTGAAATATATCTGCACAACCTCGTCGCCGTCACGCTCCGAGAGGTTTTTCACCGTCAGCGACACCTTTACCGCTTCGCCCTGCTGAATGACTTTGAAGTCCCCGTACTCAAACTCCGAGTAGGAAAGTCCGTGTCCGAACGGGAACAGCGGCTTGCCCTTGTAGTACATATAGGTCATGTTGTTTCCGATGATGTCATAATCCTTTATGTCGGGCAGCTCGTGGACAGATTCGTACCATGTCAGCGGGCATCGCGCCGCAGGGTTGAAGCTTCCGCTCAGTACAGCCGACGCGGCAGTTCCCAGTTCGGGACCCGCGTGAGA
>JAIEDQ010000071.1 GCA_029067895.1 Oscillospiraceae bacterium
GTGCAAGGAATTTGATGATTGTTTGGTGATAATATGCCATTATTTTGACAAAATATAATGTGCTTAAAAATAAATTTTATATGCACCAAACAAAAACTGCGGCCTTAGTCTAATGCCGCAGTTTTTCTGATTAATAATGTTATTGTTCTCCAAAAATTTCAGAAATTGACTCCTCTGTACATTCATTTACGATTTCTTCAGTGTAAGATGTTTCTTCTACAGTGTCCGTTACCTTGGTGTTTCTTTTCTCCACTAAGCCACAATACCACGAAATCATAGTAAACAGCATAAGCAAAATAAAAATTATATTTGAAATAATAAGAGGAGCTTTTCTTGGCTCTTTGTTGACCAAGCGATCAATATAATAAAATAAACCAAACAGTACATTTACAGCAACAAGGCCTATGACAAGTGCAACAATAATTATTCTATAAACACTTACGCCGGATATATTATTTAAAACAGACGTAGAAAAAGCAATCTCAGAAATAAATGCAATAACAACACCTGCAAAGATGCCGAGGATTGCAATATAATCTTTTTGTTGATTTGTTATTTGATTTTTTGTATTTTCAACATCATTTGTTAAGCTTTCTACGTATGGTTGAACGTCATTGAGTTTTGATTGAACATCATTAATCTGTGCTTTAAGTTCCAAAACATTTTCTTCACCAGAACTTTTATAGTTACAGGCTTCAGCGTACTGTATTCTCGATATATCTAAGTTTACATGGTCACATAATTTCCGTATATTTTTACTGACATTTATTGGTTCATTATTTATGTCTTTATTTATTGACTGATAATTTTTTCTTAAATAGTCAAGATTTTGTCCAAGAACGTTTATATCACCAAGTGACGAATCTTGTTTTATTTGAGTAAGTACGGCAAAAATATCAGAATAAAAATGGCGAAATCTTTCATCTGCATTTGAATTATGATAAAGCTCTTCAAGTCGACGATACATTTTTGAACGTTTTAAACGGTCTGCAAGTAGAGTTTGATCTTTTGCAAGGTCAAACAAAATACGTCGAAATTCTTCTCTTTTTTTATCCTCACTTGTAATGTCAGGCATATTTTACCTCTCTGCTTTTATTAGTTCAATTGGTATTGTACAGCGATTGCCATTTCCATCTTTATATGTTTTATCCCAAGCTCCACCGCGTTTATGAGTTTCATTTACCATATCCCACGGATCCAATGTTCTTTTGTTTTTAACGATATTATCAACTATTGCAGAGTCTTTGTCACTTAGGGGTGTGCCATATGAAAATGATGACGAAATAGGCATGGCACCAAAACCGCAAAAATAGTAGTATACATTAGGAACAACAGGTCCAAACTGCCAAGCTTCAATGTCATCAAAAAACATAACTTCATTTCGGGTTTGCAGGCATTCTTTTTGTATATAATACAAAATCTTTTGAAGCTGCAAATTGCTGATAGGACAACCGTCGTTAACACACTTTGAAACAATATATTTAGATAAGTCAAGTGCTGTCATGAATAACGACCTCCCTTCATAATAAAACATATCAGTGTATAATAATTTTATATTTATACTTTATGTTTTATTCTATATTATTATAATACATCAAATAATGTTAAAAATCAATATTTTGTCATAAAATTTATTTTAATTGACGAATAATATAAAAAACATAATACAATTTTGGAGTTTTTATATAAAAATATATCGTTACGTACCGCTCCACAATGCTGCTCAAAAGATACATATTTTACTTTTCATCTTTACATTTTGATCCCTTAGTGATATAATTGTTAATAGTATATATCACTACGAAAGGGGATTTTAAATATGCCGAAAGATGACGCTCGCACAATAGCCATATACTCCCGCAAATCCAAATTCACAGGCAAAGGCGAAAGCATAGAAAACCAGATCGAGCTGTGCAGACAATACATATCCTCGCACTACAGCCAAGAAGAAGCACTCGCAGCAGTCGTTTACGAGGACGAAGGCTTCTCAGGCGGGAATACCGACAGACCGCAGTTCCAGCAAATGATGTCCGACGCAAGGGCGAAAAAAATCTCAGCAGTGGTATGCTACCGTCTTGACCGCGTAAGCAGAAATATCAGCGACTTTTCGGGACTTATTCAGGAGCTTGAACGGTTGGGCATTTCCTTTATCTCTATACGCGAGGACTTTGACACCTGCTCTCCCATGGGACGGGCAATGATGTACATAGCTTCGGTTTTTTCACAACTTGAAAGGGAAACCATTGCCGAGCGCATACGTGACAATATGCATGAGCTTGCCAAAACTGGTCGCTGGCTCGGCGGCACAACTCCCACGGGGTACGCTTCGGAAAGCGTTTCTCATGTGACTGTGGACGGAAAATCCAAAAAAGCCTGCAAGCTTTCGCTTATCGAAAAGGAAGCGGATATTGTCAGGCTTATCTTTTCAAAATTTCTTGAAACAGGCTCTCTTACTCAAACCGACACATTCTTGCTTCAAAACCGCATTACCACCAAAAACGGACGTGACTTCACCCGCTTTGCCATAAAAAATATTCTTACCAATCCCGTCTATATGATCGCGGACGAAGCTGCCTACAGATATCTTTCGGAAAGCGGCGCGGAGCTTTTCTCCGACAGAGCGGACTTTGACGGCATATGCGGGATAATGGCGTACAACCGTACCGAGCAGAAGCACGGCGAAGCTCACAAAATACGTCCCGAGGACGAATGGATAGTCGCCGTGGGAAAGCACCCCGGAATAATCAGCGGTTCGGACTGGATAAAGGCGCAGACTTACCTTGAACAAAACCGCTCCAAAAGCTTCCGCAAAACCCGCAGCAATACCGCTTTGCTGTCAGGTATACTTCTCTGCGGAAGCTGCGGGGACTATATGCGTCCCAAGCTTACCAAGCGCACAAACAAGGACGGCGAGCTTGTCTACACATACCTCTGCAACACAAAGGAAAGAAGCCATTCCGAGCGCTGTGCAATTTCAAACATCAGCGGAAATCTTCTTGACCGTATCGTCTGCACCGAAATCAAAAAGCTTTCCGAAGACGGTTCCGCTTTTGCAAAGTCTGTTGAAAAGGCAAAGAAAGATATTTTATCGGACAAAGGCGACTTTTCGGAGAATATTGAAGAACTGAAAAAAAGCTTTTCCGAAAACGAAAAAGCAATTGAAAATCTCACAAAAAGCTTGTCGGAGAATTCGGAAAGCTCCTCTGCGGTATACATTATAAAAGAAATTGAACGTCTGCACAAGAAAAACGACGGACTGAAAGTGCAGATAGACGAGCTTGAAAATATCAGAAAGCGGCAAATCATAAACGGCAGAGAGTTTGACATACTCAGGGATATGCTTTCAAGCTTTGCGGGCACGGTGGACATAATGTCCGCGGAACAGAAAAGAGCGGCGATACGTGCCTGTGTGAGGAAGATAGTCTGGGACGGCGAAAACGTTCATATATATCTTTACGGCTCGGACGATGACGATACAAAGAATACTCTTGAAATTCCGCTGAGTGAGTATAGCAAATGAAATACTAATGCACTTCCGTTCTCTGAAAAAATCGGCGGGGGACATATACTTCGACGAACCGATCGACACCGATAAAGAGGGCAACCAGCTTACCCTGATAGACATTATTGCCGAGGACGACGGCATACTGGATAAGATCGACCTGAGCATAAAATCGGAGCAGCTTTACCGCTTTATAGGGGAATGCCTTGACGAGCGGGAGATCACCGTAATAAAACGCCGCTACGGACTTTACGGATGTATGCCGCAGACTCAGCGGGAGGTCGCGGACGCGCTGGGGATATCCCGTTCCTACGTGTCGAGAATAGAGAAAAAGGCGTTGCAGACGCTTAAAAAGAAATACGACCGCACTTCGATCTTCAGTTCTTCGGGTTCGGCTGGTCAGACAGGTCAGGCAAAGGAGGGGGGAAAGAGTTCCGAAAAATAATTTTCGGGGATACCGTTACATATGGTTGTCCCATGGGGGTGAAAAAAATGAAGCCTGCCGTCCCGCCGTACAAGGTACGCCGGGACGGTTTTTTGGCTCCTAAACGGAATTAAGCCGGTTTCCGAAGAACCGGCTTTTCCTTTTCAGTCCGTAAGATAAATCTTATTCGGACTTGTGTTTTCCGCATTCTGCATATTATGCAGGCTATGCGGAGTATTTGGCGGAGGTCAATCAGCAGTTGCTGCAGCCGCATCCGCAGTCGTTGTCATTGCTGTTGTTATTGCCGCAGCAGAACCAGAGAACGAGAAGGATAATGATGATCCAGCAGCAGTTATTGCCATTGCCAAAAATTCCACAGTTCATAAAGATACGCTCCTTAAAATAATGTATTCTGAAAGCCGCGCCGCAGCCTGTTGCCGCGGGCTTCGGCTTTTCATAGTTCATTCTATGCCGCGGCATAATTTTGGTTACAGAAATTGAAGCGGAATTTTTTCCAGTTTGCGACAAATAATTTTAAAGTATCGTGCAATAATATAGGACAGAACCCCCATTGCGGAGCAGATACGGTATATCGGAGCTGTGATTTTTGCAGCAAATCTATAAAAATATAAGCATTTTTACAGGGACGGAGTTTTCCCCGACGTTAGGACGGGTAACACGTCCCACGAAAAATTTGTGCAAATATTTCAAGAGCAGCTGCAATTTTCGGCTTCCGATATCTGACCTCTGATTTCTAATTTCTAAAAGGGAAGGCAGATAAAGCTTATGTATAATCTGGAAAGCTTTACGAAAAAAGCGAATATTGTCATCAACAAGGCGTATATTCAGGCGGGACGGCTTGGACACATCTATATGGGCAGCGAGCATCTTCTTCTGGCGCTTGTAAGCGAGCCCAACTGCACGGCTTCGGGTATTTTCAGAATGTGCGGCATAAGAGAGGAGACCGTCCTCGGCAGGATAACCGCTCTCGTCGGCAGGGGAGAGCCCTGCGCCGTAGACAGGGACGCGGCTACGCCCTCGGTGAAAAGGATAATCGAAAGAGCTTTTATTATCGCTTCGGAAAGCGGCGCGCGTCTGACGGGTACGGAGCATCTTCTGCTTGCCCTGCTTCGTGAGGAGCAGTGTACCGCGGTAAGCATTATCGAGGAGATAGGCGGAAATCTTTCGGGACTTTCCAGAGCCTGCTCCGCGACAACCGCAAACGATATTCCCGGTGGAATGACAAAAACGCCTACCCTTTTGAAGTACGGCAAAGACCTTACCAAAGCCGCCCGCGAGAAAAAGTTTGACCCGGTTTTCTGCCGCGAAAAGGAGATAGAGCGGGTCATACAGGTGCTTTCCCGCAGGACGAAAAACAATCCCTGCCTTGTGGGAGAAGCGGGCGTGGGAAAGACCGCCGTTGCCGAGGGTATTGCGGTCATGCTTGCGGAGGGACGTGTCCCCGAAGCGATACGCGGGAAACAGCTTTTTTCGCTGAGCCTTACCTCAATGCTTGCGGGAGCGAAGTACCGCGGAGATTTTGAAGAGCGCATAAAGCAGTGTCTTGACGAGGTCGCCGCAAACGGCAGGATAATCCTTTTTATAGACGAGCTTCACACCGTCGTGGGAGCGGGCGCAGCCGAGGGTGCTATCGACGCGGCGAATATCCTGAAGCCTCAGCTTGCCCGCGGAGAATTGCAGATAATCGGCGCGACCACACTTGAAGAGTACCGAAGATTTATTGAAAAGGACAGCGCACTCGAACGCCGCTTTCAGCAGGTGCTTATAAAAGAGCCAACCGAGGAGGAAGCGTTAAGCATTATCGGCGGACTGAAACGCTGCTACGAGGATTTCCACGGGGTGACTATTACGGACGGCGCGGTCAGGGCGGCGGTGTCAATGTCGGTTAGATATCTTCCCGACAGGTTTCTGCCCGACAAGGCTATCGACCTTATAGATGAAGCTTCCTCGCGGGCGAGAATGAAGTACGCCGAATCTCCGAGAACTCTCAGCGAGCTTGCGGAAAGTCTTAAAAGAATGCTTGAAAAGCAGACGGAAAGCTGCGCGGGACTGAACTCCCAAGGCAGCAGTAAAGGCAAGCATGGGGATACAAGCTGGTACAGCGACAGTGAAGCCCCTGCCGTGGAGGTGACGGAGGAAAGCATTGCGGAGGTGGTCTCCCTTGCCACGGGCATACCTGTCACACGACTTACCGCCGACGAAAGCAAGCGTCTGCTGGAGCTGGAGGGCGAGCTGAAAAAGCGTGTTATCGGTCAGGACGAAGCTGTGGAAGCGGTTGCGGACGCTGTGCGCCGAAGCCGCGCGGGACTGAAAGACCCCTCACGTCCCATGGGCTGTTTCCTCTTTACGGGACCGTCAGGAGCGGGCAAGACCGAGCTTTCAAAGGCGCTGGCGGAATGTCTTTTCGGCACGGAAAACGCCATGATACGTTTCGATATGTCCGAGTATATGGAGAAGCACAGCGTAAGCAAGCTGATAGGCGCGCCTCCGGGCTACATGGGCTGCGAGGACGGCGGGCAGCTTACCGAAAAGGTGCGGAAAAAGCCCTACAGCGTCATACTTTTCGACGAGATAGAAAAGGCTCACGGAGACGTGAGCAATATCCTGCTCCAGATAATGGAGGACGGCATCCTCACCGACAGCAAGGGCAGGCGGGTAAGCTTCCGCAGCACGGTGGTAATTCTTACCTCAAACGTGGGGGCGGAGCTGCTGGGAGACAAAAAATCCGTTGGCTTCTCACCTATAGACGCGGGGGACGAGGCTGTACGTTCGGACGTGCTTAAAGCCCTGCGGGAAAGATTTCGTCCCGAGCTTATCGGCAGGCTGGACGAGATAATCGTGTTCAAAAAGCTTGAAAAAGCCGAGCTTGGACAGATTGCAAGAAAGATGCTGACCGGTCTTTGCAGACGCGCGGAGGCTATGGAGATCGCCGTGGAATTCAGCGACGGAGCGATAGACGCGCTGGTTTCCGACGGTCTTGACAGGACTGGCGCGCGAAAGCTGCGGAGAAAGATAACCTCCGAGGTGGAAAGTATGCTGTCGAAAAATATTCTGGACGGCACGGTCAAAAAGGGCGACAAGGCTGTGGTCATGGCTGAGAACGGCAAAATTTACCTGAAAGTCTCCCAAATGCAGTAGATTTTGCCGAAATCTGAAAAATACTCTTGACAAAAGTATACTAATGTGGTATACTTTGACTGTGCAGAAAATACTTGACAAAATTTCAGTAAATGCTATAATTAATGTATCAGAATTTTTAAGGAGGACGATCATCATGAAGAAGTTTGTTTGCTCGGTTTGCGGCTATGTTTACGAGGCGGAAAGTCTCCCCGCGGATTTCAAATGTCCCCAGTGTAAAGCTCCCGCTTCCAAGTTCAACGAGGCAGGCGCGGACAAGCTGAACTGGGCTTGCCAGCACGTTATCGGTATCGGCAAGGAGGGCGCTGACGACGAGATCATCGAGGGTCTCAATCAGAACTTTACCGGCGAATGCACCGAGGTTGGTATGTACCTTGCTATGGCAAGAGTTGCTTACAGAGAGGGCTACCCCGAGATCGGTCAGTACTATGAGAAAGCCGCTTACGAAGAGGCTGAGCACGCTGCTAAGTTTGCAGAGCTTCTGGGCGACGTTGTTACACCGTCCACAAAGAAGAATCTTGAAATGCGCGTTATGGCTGAGAACGGCGCCTGCGAGGGCAAGCTGAAGCTGGCTGCAAAGGCTAAGCAGATGAACCTTGACGCTGTTCACGACACAGTTCACGAAATGGCTAAGGACGAGGCTCGTCACGGCTGCGCATTCGAGGGTCTGCTTAAGAGATACTTTGGTTAATTTTACGCAGAGTATATTTACAAGAAAACGGTACGCAAAGTAATGCTGCGTACCGTTTTTTAGTTTATTTCCCGCAGATGTAGAACCACGCGCAGTCCCCGCAGACCGTGCCCAGCTTTCCGACGGAAATTATCTTCTCCCGCGCCGCTTTTTTCAGCTCCGACCATCGGGCGGTGTCGTTCTCGTGAAGTCCCAGAAGATCGAGTACCGCAAGGTCGTACCGAAGTACCTTTTCATATGTATCGCACCTGCCGTTTTTTTTGTGGGGACATTTTTCGCATACTATGTCCGTGTCTGCTGTAAGCCTGACCGTGGGGTCGGTACGGTTAAGTTCGGCAATCACCGCGGACATATTCGCCGTGAAATCGTCGCTGTAACCGTACCCGCGGAAAAATTCCGTGCAGAGCAGGTGGTGGGGTCTAAGCGGGCTGTCTTTCCGTTCGGACATACTTTGACACCCTCCCCGCCACGAAGATTGCCAGCGCGGCTTTTACGGCGTCGGGAATAATAAAGGGCAGCACGCACCACTTCAACGCCGTAAGGAAGTCCATCGCCTCGGTGGTTTTGGTGTAGACCCACATGAACCAGAACGTCCCAAAAGCGTACAGCACGAGAAGTCCCACAGCCATTGAAGCGATAACAACGGGCAGGCTTTTTCCGAGGACTTTTTCGGCTGCCCAGTAGACCAGAGCCATTGGGATAAATCCGATTATGTACCCTCCCGTAGTGCCGAGGACTATTCCGAAGCCGCCTGTAAATTCAGCAAAAACGGGTATCCCCACCGTTCCGAGGATAACGTACAGCAAAATGGATATAGTCCCCATTTTTCCGCCGAGTATGGCGAGAGAGCAGAATATCGCAAATGTCTGCATTGTGAACGGTACTGCCAGCGGAATATAAATTTGTGAACATACGGCGATTATTGCCGTAAAGATTGCGCATAAGGTCATGTCGCGCACGGTAAAATTTTTCATGGTATCCTCCTGTAAAAAGCAAGAATTTTTGAAGCAAAAGGCGGGGTCTCCTGCTTTAGTAACAGTATACCACATATTTGCAGAATTGTCAACATAATTTTTGATATTGGTTGACAATTGCTTTCCGCAAAAATAACGGATACCGCACTGAAACGGTATCCGTTTTGTTATTTTTCAGATACTTTGCCAAACCTTGCGCCGAGCCTCACAAACAGCGACGACAGCTTTTTCACTCTTGGGATCACTGTCTCAATCAGACCGCAGTATTTGTCCACAAGAACGATCACTAATGTCTCACGGTACTTTGGCAGAGCGGTTATGTTAAGGGGAAACATATGCTTTTCGATCATATCGCTCTCCAGATCGGAAACGTAAAAGTGTTCCCTGACGTTTTTCAAAGCGGTTTTTGCGTGGGTGAAGCCGTGAAGCCGTTCGCCCTTTTTCCGCTCGTAAGTATGCCAGTCGTATAAGAATAAATCATGCAGCAGCCCCGCCCGTGCGCCTGCGCGTGCGTTGAGGGAGAAAAATCTGCACACCTTATAATTATAGTATGAAACGTTCAGACAGTGCTGAAAACAGGTTGTATCGCCGTGATGAATGTAGTCCTGCATCTGCTTTACAGTCTCGCTTTCAAGCAGATCCGCCACAAGGTAGTAGTAATCGGAGGCTTCTCCGTCGCTCAGGTCTATCCCCGAGCCTATAGCGTTAAGCATTTTTTGCCGATCAACTCCTTTTTCGTCCGCTTCGGGACGTTCGTTACAATCATTATACAATACCTCGCGGCGTTTTGCAATACGTCAGCAAAAATTGTCATACAAATTCCACAGGCATTTTTAGACATTTTGACCAAGTTCATATACAATATGTTAATCTACTATTTAAAAATACTTATAGTATTTCTTATATTGGCAAATTGCATAAAATCCGCCCCGAAATTTCTTTGTTTATTTTCATCACAATTTTTTTCAATTGTTGCAATTTGGTTACAGTTGGTGTATAATATCATTAAAGTGGTGAAAAATCTCCAGATTGGGGTGAAAAGTGGTGAATTTCCACCGAACTTTCCACACACGGTGGAAAACCTATCCCCAAGGCGGTTGAAAAACAGGGCAAAAAACAGCTTAAATCGGCTGTACAAAAGGCTTGAAAGGCGGTGATAAAGCATGGCGGGCAATTCCTTGATGGGTACTTACGAGCATACTATGGACGCAAAGGGCAGAATGGCGTTCCCCACAAAGCTCCGTGAGCGGCTCGGCGTCAGCTTTATCGTCACTATCGGTCTCGACGGCTGCCTGTATGTATATTCCGCCGATGACTGGGATATATTTACAGAGAAGCTCCGCACCCTTACCGGCAGCAAGGCTAAGGCTGCTAAAATGATAATCGTAAACGCCTGCACCGTCGAACCAGACAAGCAGGGACGTATACTTATCCCACAGAATCTGCGGGATTACGCGGGTCTCGACCACGACATCACCGTCCTCGGCGTTATCGACCGCGCCGAGATCTGGGACAGCGCACGCTTCAAGGCGTTCAGCGCGGAGATCACAAACGATATGCTTTCGGACGCTCTTTCCGATTTGGCATTCTGATTTTTATAAAGGATAATTATGGATAATAATTTTTACCACCTGCCCGTGCTTCTTGACGAGGTACTGGCGGGATTGGACATAAAACCCGATGGGGTCTACATCGACGGCACCTGCGGCGGAGGGGGACATTCCGACCAGATCGCAAAAAGGCTGTCGGGAGGGACTTTGGTCGGCATCGACAGAGACCCCGACGCGGTAAAAGCCGCTTCTGAACGGCTTGCTCCCTACGGCTTCAAGGTGGCAAGAGGGAACTACTCCGACATAACTGAGATCGCCCGCGAAAACGGAATTTCCGCCGCGGACGGCATACTTCTCGATCTGGGAGTATCCTCACATCAGCTTGACACCGAGGAAAGAGGTTTTTCATATCACGGAAACGCTCCGCTGGATATGAGAATGTCACAAGAGGGACAGACCGCCGCGGACTTGGTCAACACCCTTGCCGAGGAAGAGCTGAGCAGGATACTGTTCGAGTACGGCGAAGAGAAATTCAGCCGCCGCATTGCGGGAGAGATAGTCAGGCGGCGTACTGATAAACCCATAGAAACTACGGGAGAGCTTGCTGATATTGTAGGAAGCTCCGTTCCCGCCAAATTCAAAAGAGACAAGAACCCCTGCCGAAAGACCTTTCAGGCGTTAAGGATAGCTGTAAACTGCGAGTTCGAGCATCTTGACAGAGGTCTGGACGAAGCTTTTGAGCTTCTCAAAACAGGCGGCAGGCTCTGTGTGATAACCTTTCATTCCCTTGAGGACAGGATAGTCAAGCAAAGATTTGCTTCGTTCTGCAAGGGCTGCATATGTCCCCCCGATTTTCCTCAGTGCGTTTGCGGACGTACTCCGCGGGGACGTCTGGTAAACCGCAAGCCCGTTGAGGCTTCTCCCGACGAGCTGGAGAGAAATCCCAGAAGCAGAAGCGCAAAATTAAGAGTAATAGAAAAGCTTTAGAGAAAAAAACAAAGCTGAAAAGGATACGGACAAAAGAAAGGATAAAAAATGAGTAAGAACAATCTTGCCTACGACCTTACCAAATACGAGGACGTAGCCCCCGAAAAAGCGCCCAAAATACGTGTCCGCAGACAGCGTGCGGAACACGTTGGCTCCGCGCCTAAGATGATAGTCTGTACGGCTGCGGCGGGACTTATCCTTGGAGCGGTCATTTACGGAAAAGTTGAAAACGCGTCTATCCACGCGGAAATAACGGCGCAGAACAAGGCTGTGGAAATGCTTGCCAGCGAAAACGTGAGAATGCAGTCGGAGATAGAGGAGAAGACTGCGCTGAAATCCGTTGAAAGCTACGCCGAGGAGATACTCGGTATGCAGAAGCTGGACAAATCCCAGATAGAGTATGTCAGCATTTCCAACGGCAGCGTTGCGGATATTCCCGAAAGCGAGGATAATATTTTCCTCAAGATAAAGAACGCTTTCGGCGATTTTGTGGAATATATCCGCGGCTGACGAAATAGTATGTTTTAGGGCGGCACCGTTCTGAAAACGGATCGCCCTATTTTGGACGAGGGGTATCGAATTATTGAGGGTAAAAAAATTCCCCGAAAGGAGCGGACATTTTGTCTTATCAGCCTACAAACAAAATGAGGTTCAAGCTTAATCTGGTGGTACTGCCTATCTTTCTGGCGTTTACCGGCTGGATACTGGTAAGCCTGTTCGAGACCTCCATTACAGATAATCTGAAATATCAGACCCTTGCCAACGACACTCAGTTCCAGAGCAAGACCGTCAAGGCGAACCGCGGCAGCATTTACGATGCCAACGGAAAGATACTGGCTCAGTCCGCCACGGTGTATTCGATATGCGTTGACCCCAATATGATATATGTTCAGCAGCAGAAAGAGGCTAAGGAAAAAGCCGACGGAAAAGAGCAGGAGGGCATACCCAAATCTCAGCGCATGATAGACGCGGCGGCGACTATCCTCAGCGAGGAGCTGAACGTTTCCTATGAATATGCGGTAAAGCAGCTTACCACAAACGGAGCGACCTCCCATTGGGCGAACATTGCCAAATCCATTGAAAAGCCGAAAGCCGACGATATTATGGCAAGGGTGAACGAGGAGGACATTTACGGGCTTATTTACCGCGAACTTGACACAAAGCGGTACTATCCGCAGGGTGAGCTTGCGGCGGCTGTGATAGGCTTTACAAACTACGACGGAGACGGCATTTACGGTGTTGAGTCCAAATACAACGACTACCTGAAGGGCGTGGACGGAAAGGTCATCTCCGCGGTGGACGCTTTCCAGAACGAAATGCCCTACAAGAACGACAAGATCTACGACGCGCAGGACGGCAATTCTCTTTACCTTACATTGGACATGAACCTGCAGTACTACGCGGAAAAATATCTCGAACAGCAGGTGGAGGCTCACGACGTACAGAACCGTGCCTGCGCCATAATTATGAATGTTAATACCGGAGCGATACTTGCTATGGCAAGTACACCGGGCTTCAATCTTAACGACAGAAATTCCCTTTATAACCCTGCGGATACAGCAAAGCTTTCGGGTATCCTTGACGACGAGGAATACAACACCATGTACGCGACCCTGCGTGAACAGCAGTGGAAAAACAAGGCTATCACGGAGCTGTACTACCCCGGCTCGGTTTTCAAGGTAGTAACGGGTTCGGCGGCTCTGGAGGAAAAGGCTATAAGCCTTAATTCCACTTTTAACTGCGGACAGGTAATAACCGTCGCCGATACAGACATTCACTGCTGGTCTACCTATTCCCACGGCACGCAGGACTTCACCACGGCGATGACGAACTCCTGCAACCCTGCATTTATCCAGATAGGACAGCTTCTGGGCAGGGACAAATTCTTTGAATACTTCAAAGCCTACGGCTTTACAGAGCCTACGGGCATAGACCTGCCCGGCGAGGAAAACAGCATTTACGTCAACACCAGCGAGAAAGGTCCCGTTGAGCTTGCGTCCTGTTCCTTCGGACAGACCAACAAGGTAACTCCGCTCCAGATGATAACCGCGTACGCCGCGGTGGTAAACGGCGGATATCTCGTTACCCCTTACGTTGTAAGCAAGATCGTCGATCACAACGGCAACGTTATCAAGACAACCGAGCCGTCCATAAGGAGACAGGTCATCTCCGAGGAGACCTCCGCGGAAATGCGGGAAGTCCTTGAATCGGTTGTAAACAGAAAGGACGGTTCAAACGCCTACATCAAGGGCTACGCGATCGGAGGAAAATCGGGAACGTCCCAGAAAATCGACAAGAGCCGCGAAACCGGAAACGACGATCTGTACGTTTCCTCATACTGCGCGTTTGCCCCTGCGGACGACCCGGAAATAATCATGCTGGTTATGGTTGACGAGCCTACTGCAAAGGACGCTAACGGTTCGCTGATGTACTACGGAAGCATTGTAGCCGTTCCTGCGGTGGTAAACGTTCTGAAAGAGGCTCTGCCATATATGGGCTACTACCCCGAATACACACAAGCGGAGCTTGAAGCTCTGGGCGTTACCCTCCCCGCAGTTGAGGGCGAGGCGGTAAGCATTGCCAAGGAGACCCTCGAAGCGCTCAGCTTAAAGGTAACCGTTATCGGAAACGGCGACAAGGTGGTTGCGCAGGTACCCGCAAGGGCAAGCTCCATACCGAGAAACGGACGAGTGGTTCTCTACACCGAGGAAAATTATGAGACGGAATACACTACAGTCCCCAACATTATCGGCTACGGACTTTCCGACGTAAACGCCATTCTGACAAATGCCGACCTTAACTTCAAGGTTGGAGACGGCGCGGCTAACCATTCGGGCGCTAAAGCATACAGCCAGAATTACGCCGAGGGAAATATCGTACCCAAGGGTACTATTATAGAAGTTACCTTTGTTATCAAGGACGAGGGATAGCAGTACTGACAGGGTACATAAAGAGAGGATGATCTGAATGAGACTTGACGAGCTTTTGAACGAAGCGGGCAAAGGAATGTCCGTAACAGCGTCGGTTAACAATATGAAAGCGGCGGTTGAGGGCATTACCGACAACACCGAGGAGGTAGCCGAGGGCTTTGTTTTCGTATGTATCAGGGGCGCGCATTTTGACGGTCACGACTTTGCGGAACAGGCTCTTGAAAAGGGCGCGCTGTGCGTTGTCACCGACTGCGACCTGTTTCTCGACAATCAGATCATTGTTCCCGACACGCGGGTCTTTTACGGACATCTCTGCGCCGCATGGTTCAATCACCCCGAACGGAGAATGAAGCTTATCGGCGTTACGGGTACGAACGGAAAGACCACTCTCGCCACTATGATAAGGGAAATTTTAGCCGCAAAGGGACACCGTGTGGGCTTTATCGGAACGACCGGTTCTCTTATAAACGGAAAGCCCGTCCAGACCGACGGCTCGACACCTACGACCCCCCGCGTGTTCGAGCTCTACAAGCTTTGGTACGACATGGCGAAAAGCGGCTGCGACTGCGTTGTAATGGAGGTTTCCTCCTTTGCTCTTGCGCAGAACAGGATAGGTCCCGCAAAGTTCAGACTTGCGGTCTTTACAAATCTTTCTCAGGATCATCTTGACTACCACGGCGATATGGAAAGCTACTACGAAGCAAAGAAAAAGCTTTTCACCGAGCACTGCGAGACCGCCGTAATCAATATCGACGACCACTACGGAATGCGCCTTTACAATGAGCTTGAGGGCAGCGGCGTGGAGAGAATATCCTGCTCCATAAGCGGTCAGGCTGCCGACCTTAAAGGCGACAAGATAAAGTTTGAAAACGGCATTACCCGCTTCTGGGTAAGCGCGGCAAATAAAAGTCACCCCTTTGCTCTGCCTATGATGGGTCTTTACAACGTCCTTAACGCGGTGGAGGCTATAGCCGTCTGTGTAAAGCTGAGCCTCCCCATAAACGCCATATCCTCCGCTTTGGGAGGATTTCCAGGCGTAAAGGGCAGGTGCGAGTTTATCCCCACGGGCAGGGACTTTATGATAATATGCGACTATGCCCATTCTCCCGACGCGCTGGAAAATATGCTCCCCAACATAAAGGAAAACTGTTCGGGACGGCTCATATGCCTGTTCGGCTGCGGCGGAGACAGGGACAAGACAAAGCGTCCGCTTATGGCGCAGGCTGCGGAAAAATACGCCGACCTGCTTATCGTCACCTCGGACAATCCGCGCAACGAAGACCCCGAAGCCATTATCGACGATATCGTTGCGGGACTGGAGCATACCAAGCCCTATATAAGAATTACCGACCGCAAAGCCGCTATCCGCAGGGCGATTACAATTGCGGAAAAGGACGACATAATCGTCCTTGCGGGAAAGGGTCATGAGGACTACCAGATACTTAAAGACGACGTGCATATACACTTCGACGAGCGTGAGATAGTGCAGGAAATAATGCAGAGCTACGTCCGCAGAAGATACGACCCCGAAATGTACGACATGATGACCATTAACGAGATAATGGACGTTACAGGCGGAAAGCCGTTCTCCATCAGGAATTACGAAAGAAAAATACCTATGCCTTGGTTTTTCTCTGATACAAGGGACGTTATTCAGGGCGGCGTTTTCGTTGCCTTAAAGGGCGAACGCTTCGACGGACATGATTTTGCCCGTCAGGCGGTGGACAAGGGCGCGGTGCTGGCTATAACCGAACGCACTATCCCGAACGTGCCGAGCGTTGTGGTGAAAAGCTGCCGCAAGGCGCTGCTCGACCTTGCACGCCATCACAGAATGAGATACGACCACGTTGTTGTGGGCGTTACGGGAAGCGTGGGCAAAACCTCCACAAAGGATATGATCGCTCTTGCGCTGTCCTGCAAGCACAGCGTTCACAAGACCGAGGGAAACCACAACAATGAAATAGGTCTGCCATTTACCGTATTCGGACTTAACAGAAGCTGTTCGGCGGCTGTTCTGGAAATGGGTATGTCCGACTTCGGAGAGATAGAAAAGCTTTCCAGAGCGTCCAAGCCGACGATATGCGTTATAACAAATATCGGATATTCACACATAGAAAATCTCGGCTCTCAGCAGGGCATTCTTGACGCCAAGCTTGAGATACTCAAGGGCGCGGAGAGACACGCTCCCATGATAATCAACGGCGACGACAAGCTGCTTGCTCCGCTGAAAGAGGAGTACGACGGCTACCGCGAAGTCATCACCTACGGCATAGACAATCCCGACGCAGACTACAGAGCCACCGAGATATGCACATATCCCGACAGAATGTATTTCAACGTCAGACACGGAGACGAAATGATCTGCGACGTTGCGCTGTTCTGTCTGGGACGGCATCATATCTACAACGCCCTTGCGGCGATATGCACCGCGATAAAGGCAGGCTGCGACCCTGTTGCGGCAGCGGAAATGCTCAGCGGATTTCAGCCCGATTCGCTTCGTCAGCACGTCCAGAAGCGTGGCGAACAAATGATAATCGCGGACTGCTACAACGCTTCCCCCGATTCCATGAAAGCGGCGATAGACGTGCTCTGCGAAATGAAGCCCAAGGAGGGCGGTAGACGCGTTGCCGTTCTGGGAGATATGCTGGAGCTTGGAGACAAATCCGAGGAGCTTCACAGACAGGTGGGCGAATACGTTGTGAAAAAGGGCGTGGACTTAATGGTCTGCTACGGCAAAAACGCCGCCGCCATTGCCGCACGCGCCGACGAGCTTGGTATGCACGCGGGCAGCTCCGACGACCCGAAAACGGTGCTGAACTTTATGAAATACAAGCTCAGACCAAACGATATCGTGCTCTTTAAGGCGAGCCGCGGTATGCATCTTGAAGAGATCATCGAGGAATTCTACAAGGATTGCTGACGGGGAACCGTTTAGAAATGTATTAATTTAACTAAAAAGGAGATACTGATAAATGCCGTTCTGGATAAATATGGCTGTTGCGCTGATAGCGTTCGGCATATCGGCGGTAACGGGAATTTTTCTCATTCCGCTGCTTAAAAAGCTGCATTTCGGTCAGACTATATATGAGAAAGGTCCCGCATGGCACAAAAGCAAGCAGGGCACACCCATGATGGGCGGCTTTATGTTCATCATCGGCACGGTTATTGCCGTTGCCGCGGGATACGCGGTATTCCGCTTCAGACGGGCAAACGCGGTGGCAGTACCAGACAACACGGGACTGTACCGTCTCCTTGCGGGACTTGCCTTTGCGCTTCTCAACGCCTGCATAGGCTTTACCGACGACTACATCAAGGCGGTGAAAAAGCAGAACCTTGGTCTTAAAGCAAAGCAGAAAATGATAATGCAGCTTGTACTCAGTATTGCTTTTCTGTACGCGCTTTGGCTGCTGGGAGACCGCTCAACGGCAATCGAGTTTCCATTTTTCGGCGAGCTTGACTTCGGAATACTGTACTACCCGATCATGGTGCTGTACCTGATATTCCTCACCAATGCGGTAAACCTCACCGACGGCGTGGACGGTCTCTGCGGCTCGGTAACGGTAATAGTGGGACTATCTTTTGTAATGCTTTGCGCGGCTATGGGCGAGTGGGAATACTCCATATTCGCAATGGCTCTTGCGGGAGCGTGTCTCGGCTTTCTTATCTGGAATCTCCACCCCGCAAAGGTTTTCATGGGCGACACAGGCTCGATGTTTCTTGGCGGAGCGGTCTGCGCTTTGGGATTTGCAATGCACAAGCATCTGCTGCTTGCCCTCATAGCAATAGTGTACGTTCTGGACGCGCTTTCGGTAGTGATACAGGTCTTATACTTCAAGCTGACAAAGGGCAAGAGACTTTTCAAGATGTCTCCCATACATCACCATTTTGAGATGTGCGGCTGGTCGGAATATAAAATAGTTATCGCATTTTCTTCCGCCGCCCTTATTGCGGGCGTTGCGGCAAATCTGATCTACAATCTTTGATACAAACCCTAAACGGTATACCGAAAGGCTGAGCCTTTTTGCCTGCCGCCGTTTATAGTAAGTACATTCAATTTTGTTTCCGAGACGAAAGTTACTTCCGTATAATTATCATTTGCTAAAAGGAGGTGTCATTCATGCAGAATGCGTCAAACGCCGTTCCCGACGGCAGAAGAAGAAAAACCGCCAATGCTGACAATGTGCGGCGAAAAAGAATAACGTCCGACGGGACCTCCAGAGGCTACCGTGAAAAGATAGCAACGGGACCTATAGATTATCCGTTCCTGCTGATAGTTATGATACTGCTTGTAATGGGTATCATTATGATGTTCTCGGCGGGCTACGCATGGGCTATCCGCGAGGAGGGCGGCGACGGTACGGCATACGTACGCAATCAGATGGCAATGGCGGGAATAGGTCTGGTGGGAATGTTTTTCGCGTCGTTTTTCGACTACCACTGGTTCAGAAAGCCCATAATCGCATACGGCTTTTACCTGATGTGCGTGGTGCTGCTGGTACTGTGCAGGGTGGGACCGTTCAAGGATCCTCATAACGATTCGTACCGCTGGGTAAAGTTTGCGCCCGGTATACCCTCGTTCCAGCCGTCAGAGCTTATGAAGCTTGCTATCATCATGCTTTTTGCATACCTTATTTCGGTAAACTATTCCAAGATGAAATATTTCAATTACGGAATAGTTCCGTTTCTTGGCTTTTTGGGCGTGGTCGTTGCGCTGATGATGATACAGCCTCACTTATCGGGAACGATCATCATATGCGCCATCGGTATAATAATGATGTTCGTAGGCGGCTCGCGTGTAAAGCATCTGATCGTTCTGGGACTTTTAGGCGTGGCTGCGCTTGCGGTCGCACTGTTCATACTGATCGAGGTAAAGGATTTCAGCTACTTTGAAAAGCGTATCATGTCCTGGACAGACCCGTTCGGCGCGGAGGCTTCCGACGCCACATGGCAGACGAAAAACAGTCTTATTGCAATCGGTTCGGGCGGACTTTTCGGTCTGGGACTTGGCAATTCCCGCCAGAAATTCCTGTACCTGCCCGAAGCAAAAAACGACTTTGTTTTCGCCGTTGTCTGCGAGGAGCTTGGCTTTGTGGGCGCGCTTATGGTAATAATCCTGTTCCTGCTCTTTATCTGCCGCGGAATGTACATTGCTTCCAAGGCTCCCGACAAGTACGGAATGATGCTTGCGGTGGGACTTACGGTGCAGATAGGCTTGCAGGCTTTGCTGAATATCGCCGTTGTAACAAATACCATACCCAATACCGGCGTTTCGCTGCCCTTTTTCAGCTACGGAGGAACAGCCCTTATCATGCAGCTTGTGCAGATGGGCATTATCCTGAATATATCACGGCAGTCAATTATTGAAACTTAGCGGCAGGGGCAGATACAAACGCTGTCCCTGCAATGACATACGGAAAGGAAAAATATCATGTTAAAGGTTCTAATGGCGGGCGGAGGCACGGGGGGACACATAAATCCCGCTCTTGCCATAGCTTCGATAATAAAGGAACACCACCCCGACGCGGAGTTTCTCTTTGCTGGTACTCCAAACGGCATGGAGGCAAGGCTCATACCGAAAGCCGGGTACGAGTTTGCTCCCATAAAGGTAAGCGGCTTTCAGCGGAAGATAACTCCGAAAAACCTTGTGCGCAACGCACGCGCGGCGGCGTATCTCACCGCTTCGGGACACCGCTCAAAGCAGATAATCGACGGCTTCAAGCCCGATATTGTTATCGGCACGGGCGGATACGTCAGCTATCCCATTCTGGCAAAAGCCGTCCAGATGGGCATTCCCGCGGCGATACACGAGCAGAACGCTTTCCCCGGAATAACAAACCGTCTGCTTGCAAAAAAGGTGGACGAGGTAATGCTCACCGTCGAGGAGGCTGCGGGACATCTTGACGCCTGCGCAAAATACACCGTAACGGGACTTCCCGTAAGAGCGGGCTTTTCCGCAGGAGCGTTAAGCCGCGCGGAAGCAAAAAAGAAGCTTGGTCTGGACGAGGGGCTGTGTATTTTCAGCTTCGGAGGAAGTCTTGGCGCGGGAGCGATAAACAACGGCGCGGCGGCTCTTCTGAAGTGGGAAAAGGAAAACAATATCCCCGTGAACCATATCCACGGCTTCGGAAAAATGGGTCACGAGACCTTTCTGCCGAAGCTTAAGGAGCTTGGCATAGATTACGAAAACGACAAGCGTCTTATCATAAAGGAATACTTCGACAACATGGACGTATGCACGGCTGCCGCCGATCTTATCATCTGCCGCAGCGGAGCGTCCACAATATCCGAATTGCAGGCAATGGGCAGAGCCTCGGTTCTGATACCGTCGCCAAACGTTACCGCGAACCACCAGTACCACAACGCTATGGTTCTGGGACGTGCGGGAGCGGCTGTTGTCATTGAGGAAAAAAATCTCACCGACGAGCTTCTTATCGAAAAGGTGGGCGGACTTATCAAAGAACCCCAAAAGCTGGATTCCCTTGCAAGACGCGCCGCGGAGACCTACGTCAGCGACACTCCCGACAGGATATACGCGGTCATTGACAGACTGATAAATAAAAACCGTTCACAGGACCAATAAACAAAATTATTTGCGCGATTGTTCCCTAAACCGTTTAAAAAGCCGCCCTGCGGCTTGGCTTTCACAAAATCTCCCCTACCGCATACTATAAACCAAAAACGGTAAGGGAGCTGCCGATATGCATTTACAAAAGCTTGTTATAAACGGAGGCAAAAAGCTGAACGGAGAGATCCGTATTCAGGGAGCGAAAAACGCCGCGCTGCCAATAATGGCGGCGGCAGTACTTTGCGGCAAAGCGGGGGAAAAGGTCACGCTGCGGAACTGTCCGCGGATATCGGACGTTTACGCCGCAATGAGAATACTTACATATCTGGGCTGCAAGGCAAGCTTTGAGGACGGTACGGCGGTAATAATCCCCGAAAATGTTTCCCGTCCCGAAATTTCCGACGAGCTTATGCGGGAAATGCGTTCCTCCATATTCTTCCTCGGAGCTATTCTCGGCAGGACGGGCAGATGCAGGATAACCCTCCCCGGAGGCTGCGATCTGGGTCCAAGACCGATAGATATGCACATTTCCGCCCTTCGGAAGATGGGCGTTACAATAAAAGAAGAATACGGCGCGCTGGACTGCCGCGCGGAAAAGGGTCTGACGGGAGCGAAAATTTCCCTGTCATTTCCCTCGGTGGGAACTACCGAAAACATCATGATGGCGGCGGCTCTTGCGGAGGGTACGACGATCATCGGCAACGCCGCCCGCGAACCCGAGGTGGCTGATCTTGCCGAATTTCTCAACCGCTGCGGAGCAAAAATAAGCGGCGCGGGCGGAGGAAAGATCATCATAAACGGCGTTAAGGAGCTTCACGGCTGCGACTATAAGATAATGCCCGACAGGATAGCCTGCGCCACATATCTTGCGTGTACGGCTTCGGCGGGGGGAGAGCTTGCGGTCACGGGCTGCCGTCCTTGGGACGTGGAAAGTATCCTGCCCGTTTTCGAGCAGATGGGCTGCTCGGTCTACACGCTGGACGACAAGATATTTTTCAGCGCAAACCGTCCGCTGAAAGCGGTAAATCCCATACGGACAATGGTGTACCCAGGCTTCCCCACTGACGCGCAGGCTCCCGTTATGGCTTCCCTGTGCAAGGCGAGGGGCACGTCGGTGTTTGTGGAAAATATCTTCGAGAGCCGTTACAAGCACGTTGCAGGACTTACCCGAATGGGCGCGGATATCCTCGTCGAGGGTAAAGTCGCGGTAATCGAGGGCGTGAACAGGCTTTACGGCGTAAAGACGGAGGCTCCCGACCTGAGAGGCGGCGCTGGACTTGTTGCAGCCGCTCTTGCGGCGGACGGCACAAGCGAGATAACAAACATACAGTACATTGACCGCGGCTACGAGGAGATCGAGAAGGTGCTGTCCTCACTGGGCGCGGATATAAAAAGAGTATGAAAGGAACGGTCGTAAAATGCAGAACGGCAAGTCACAAAAGCGAAAACGCAATATGTCGCTTCATTACAGCGCGGTCGTGCTGATTGTACTGATAATATTTTCCGTTCTTTCGGTAACGGTTTTGTTCAATATCGAGACCGCTATGGTAATAGGCTCGTCGATCTATACCGCGGACGAAATAATCAGAGTCAGCGGAATAGAGGGCGGCGACAACATGATACGCAAAAATCTCGGCAAGGCGGAAAAAGCCATTACCTCGGAGCTTATCTACATAGAAGAGGCAAGGATAAAGCGGAAGCTGCCGTCGTCGGTGGAGATAGTGATAGTGCCCTGCGTTGAGACGGCAAGTCTCCAGGACGAGGGCGGCTTTATGATCGTGAGCGAAACGGGAAAAATACTCAGGATCTCCGAAGAGCCTGCCGAGGACACACAGGTGTTCTACGGGGCAAATCCCGCAGAGGAGCTTAAAATAGGCGATACATTCAGGTCGGAGGACGAAGCCAAAACCGATGTGGTCTACAGGCTGATGGAGCTTGCGGAAAACAAGTTCGTATCGGAGATAACAAGCTTTGACGTTAACGACCGTCTTAACATAAGCTGCATATACGATAACAGAATAGACATAGAATTGGGAGTTATTACCGACGTAGACTACAAATTCAAGCTTGCAAACGAGATAATCTCCACAAGGATATCCCCCGACGCGGAGGGCAGGCTGAATATGCTGAAAAACGGCGGGCGGTTCCTCAGCAAAGCCGATCTGGAGCAGATAGATGCAACTTTCCAGCACAATTCCGAAATGGCTGCGGAAACTGTCACCGAAGAAACGGCTGCCGAAACCTCAGCCGAGCCGTCCGAGGATACGAACACGTCAACAAAACTCAATTTTGAGTAGCCTGCTTTAGTAATTTTTTCTAAAATATATGTTTTTTTTATAAAACCCTTGAAAAATAATTTAAAGTATGTTAAAATAAATGTTGTATATGTGAAAGGTGTCCCTTTCGGCGTTTGCGCAAACGTGAACGCGTGTTCGGCGGCATACCGTTTCGCTGTCGGCACAGGTATGGTTTTTCATGGAATTTAAAATAGGAGGACATTGTAAATGGGATTTTCTGTCGATAACGAGGAAGTCTTTTCCGATATTAACATAAAAGTCGTCGGCGTCGGCGGCGGCGGCGGAAACGCGCTGAACTGCATGGCGACCGAGGGTATTTTCGACGTTGAATTTATCGCCGTTAATACCGATGCGGCTGCTCTGCGTGCTTCAAAGGCGTCCACAAAGGTACAGATAGGCGAAAAGCTTACAAGAGGACGCGGCGCGGGCAACAAACCCGAAATAGGCGAGCGTTCCGCTCAGGAAAACCGCGATGAGATCGCCGCTGCTCTCAAGGGCGCGACTATGGTGTTCATCGCCGCAGGTATGGGCGGAGGCACAGGCACGGGCGCGGCTCCTGTTGTTGCCGAGGTCGCAAAGGAAATGGATATACTTACCGTCGCTGTTGTAACAAAGCCTTTCAATTTTGAGCAGAAAGCCAAAATGGTTCAGGCTGAGCGCGGCATAGGCGAACTTATGAAAAACGTGGATTCCCTTGTGGTTATCCCTAACGAGAGACTTATTTCCACCAGCGAAAAGCCCCTTACCATGAAGGAAAGCTTCGCTATGGCGGATAATATACTTAAAACAGGCGTAAAGTCAATTGCTGAGCTTATCACGGTTGACGGCTTCATCAACCTTGACTTTGCGGACGTTGAGACCACCATGAAGAACGCGGGCTATGCGCACATGGCTATCGGTCACGGTTCGGGCAAGGACAAGGCTGCCGAGGCGGCAAACGCCGTTATCACCAGCCCGCTGCTTGAGACCTCTATCAGCGGCGCTACAAGACTGCTGGTAAATATCGTTATGTCCGAGGACGCTCTTTCCACCGATATCGACACGGCTACAAAGCTTATTACCGAGGCTGCCGATCCCGATGTTGAGCTTATCTTCGGCGCAAGCTTCAACGACCAGATGGAGGACGAGATCAACCTTACCGTAATCGCTTCGGGCTTCAAGGATTTCGGTGCAGGAAACGTTGTAAAGGCGGACTCTCCCGTGGAAGCTGCTGCGGAAGCAGAGGCTGTTCCCGCTCCGTCGTCGGCTATCGACGATTACAGCGCGCTGCTTGGTATCTTCAACGACAGAACATAATAGCAAAGGAAATGACCCGTCCCGATATTTGGGGCGGGTTTTTATGTACACAAAAACCGAACGTCCTCTGTCTTAAAAAGGCAGGGGACGTTTGTGCAAACCTTATATCAAAGCTTTTTTTCTGTCTCGAAAGAAAAATTTGCCGCCATCACTATAGACGGCGGCATGGGTAAAGGCTCAGCCTTTTTGGGGGGATTATGAGTAACTGCAAAACAAGGGGGAGGTCTTGCAGAATTGTAGGTGGACGCCGCCCGCGTCGGATTTCCGCGGACTCCGCAGTCTGAGCAAACGGAGACGAGGACGGCAAAATGAGCAGTCAAAATCCGCGCAGTCCGTTATTTTTTCCGAACTGCTCTGTAAGTCCGCTTCCATGCGGGCATAATTTTTTATGAACATGAAAATTTGTTTTTGACTATGGTTAAAGTATACAGCCGCTTTGTGAAAACTGCATGAAAACCGTAGGAAAGTCCTATAAAAAAGTTGTACCAAAAATTCAAAAAAACTCTTGACAAGTTTTGAAAGATGTGATAAACTGTAAAAAGTTATTATTAAGAAAGGTGGTGAACAGTATGACAATCAGAAATTTTTACGGGATACACAGGACCGACCGAGGCAGTACTGTTCACATCTTATCCGTTCTTTTGTAAAATTATGGTATAAGATTATGACTAAAGGCGCGCTCTTTCGGTTTATCCGGGAGAGCGCTTTTTTATTTTTATTCGGTGAAAAAGTCTCCCACAGGTACGCCGAGGATACGGGAAAGTCCGTAAAGCTCGATATCGGAAACGGTTCGTGTACCGTCCTCAATGCGGGAGACTGAGCCGCGGCAGATGTACACGGCAATGGTCTCAAGCTTGTCCGAAAGCCGCTGCTGACTCATTTTCTTGGCGATACGGAACTCACGTACCTTGTTTCCCACAATATTTTTTCTTTCGCCGTCAATTATTCGCGCCATAATTTTCTCTCCTTTGAATTAATTGTCTTGACATAGGACAATTATTATGATATACTTTTTTGAGAATAATATTGTCCTGTTATAGGACAATATGGCGGTAAATTAAGGGGGTAATTAAAAAAATCATGATTAACTTTATAAGACGCTGCACTAAAAATTTTGTTACGAACTCACCACTCAAAAAGGAGGCACAAAATGAGCATATTCAGCAAACCCAAAAAAGAAGAAAATGCCGACGAATTTCACAGGGATTACGGTCTGTTCAGTAATATCGGCTACATTTTCAAAGCGTTCGCGCGGTATCGAAAATCCCTGTTTTTCGTGCTTATCGCGGGCGGTGTCGCGGGAGCGTCCATGTCCTACATCTGGAGCTTTATCGGAAAGCTTGTTATCGACATGATAGAACGGCAGGCGGGTTCTGCCGATAAGGACATAAAACCGCTTCTGTGGCTTGTTATCGGCGCGGTCGTAATAGAGCTGGTTTTTCTGTGCGTGAACAATATTTCCGCTCAGAAGCTAAGCGTCGGCTTTACCTATATCCGCATGATGCTGGTAAAGGAAAGAATTGCCAAAACACTGTCAATGGAGTACGAAACACTTGAAACCCCCGAAATGCTTGACCGTCTGCAAAAGGCGAAGCGAGCCACAAACGGCGACTGGCACGGCGTTCAGGGCATGATGACCTATATGCAGACTATGGCGACCTACGTTGTATCGGTCGTGGTCTCAACGGTTATCATGGCGACCTTTAACCCTTGGATCATTTTGGTAGTCGGCATACTGTCGGTGATACAGTTTCTGTTTTTCGACTATATCCGCAGAAAGGATAAAAGGGAAATGTGGGACGCAATGATGCCCCACTGGCGCAAGCTGGACTACATGACCCATGTTACAACGGATTTTTCCTTTGCAAAGGATATCCGTCTGTTCGGAATGAAAAAGTTTCTCACCAAACGGCAGAAAGAGGTCTACGACGTGGAGCTTGAGCACTGGTGGAGATCGCGGCAGTTCTGGGTGTGGAACACCCTTTTCTCCCACGGCATAGCTTTTATCCGCAACATTATCGTGGTGGGCTGGCTGATCTGGAGCATGGTGGAGAACGGACTTTCCATAGGTAATTTTACGCTGTACTTTGCAAGCTCCATGGCGTTTTCAAACGCGGCAATGCAGGTTTTGACGGCAATTTCGGGACTTAAAGAGCGTTCCGCCCAGACGGACGATTTCCGAAGCTACATGGATATTCCCATAGGCGACGAGACTGCCGAGACCATACCTATACCCGAAGCGGAGGAGTACGAATTTACTTTCGAGAACGTTTCGTTCCGCTACAAGGGACAGGAAAATTACGCTCTGAAAAACATAAACATCACCCTTTCCCCGGGCGAAAAGCTTGCGGTGGTGGGACTTAACGGCGCGGGCAAGACCACCTTTATCAAGCTTCTTCTGCGGCTTTACGACGTTTCCGAGGGACGTATCCTGCTGAACGGCACGGATATCCGCAGCTTTGACAGGGCTGAGTATTTCAGAATGTTCGCCCCCGCTTTTCAGGACGTTACGGTATTTGCGTTCCCCATGAGCGAGAACGTTTCCATGAGCGAGCCGTTCAACACCGACAAGGACAGGGCGGAAAAAATGCTCCGCAGCGCAGGTCTGGGCGAGAAGATAGATTCTCTGGAAAAGGGCGTTGACACCGAGCTTCTGAAAGTCCTGTACGACGACGGCGTAGACCTTTCGGGCGGCGAAAAGCAGAAGCTTGCTCTTGCCCGCGCACTTTACAAGAATTCAAAAATAATCGTCCTCGACGAGCCTACAGCCGCTCTCGATGCTCTTGCGGAGTACCGCCTGTACCAGAGCTTCGACGGAATGATCGGCAAAAAGACTGCGGTCTATATTTCCCACAGGCTGTCGTCAACGCGTTTCTGCGACAGGGTCGCAATGTTTGCCAAGGGCGAAATGGTTGAGACGGGTACTCACGAGGAGCTTATGGAGCTGAACGGCGAATATGCGGAAATGTTCCGCGTTCAGGCGCAGTATTATGTTGAGGACAAGGACATTATAGTATCGGAGGGAGTGATAGAAAATGGCTGATAAAGAAATTAAAACAAACAAAAAAGAAAAAAGCAAGGTAATTCCCGTGCTGAAATATTTCTTCCCCGACGCGTGGAGAAAGTCAAAGACGTACTTTATCCTGTCGGTGATAAACGTGCTGCTTACGGCGGCGGCTCCCATGTCTGACCTGATCTTCATGCCGCTGCTGGTGGACTCGCTTATCGCTCCCGAAAAGGACATTCGTCTGATATGCCTTTACGGCGGACTTATGATAACGGTAAGTATTATTCTGAACGCTTCCTACAGCGCGCTGACAACACATCTTGAAAAGTATGCGGACTTCTTCTACAACGCCACCGCGGTGGATATTTCAAGCAGGTGCATGGAGATCGACTTCGCTCTGACGGAAAACAAGGAGGCTCTGGAGCAGATCAAAAAAGCCCGCGACGGCATGGACTATTCCGGCGGGGTACACAATATTGCAAGAGCCTTTTTTAACACAATATCCAACGCGCTGAAAATTTTCGGCGCGGCGGCAATTATGATCGCAAGCGCGCCGCTGCTGCTGATTCCCGTAGGCGTACTGCTTGCGGTAAGCGCGGTGATAAACAAGAAAAAGAACGAGATCGACGTTAAGCAGTTCTCCGAGCTGTCGGGAATAAACCGTATCTTCGGGCACATTCTCTGGGAGATGGAGGACTACCGCGGCGGCAAGGACGTGCGTCTTTACAGCGCGGGGGGAATGATGATAGAAAAAGCGTCCCAGCAGATAAACCGCCTGAACGCTTACTGGGAAAAGATATACAGAAAGAAATTTCCCTACAATATTCTGGACGCCGTAACAGCGGCGGCAAGGGATTTCGGCACATATCTCTATCTGGGTATTCTGGCGATAATCGGAAAGATCACCATAGGTACGTTCACACAGCTTGTAAATGCGTCGGGTACGCTTGGAAACGCCTTGCAGGGAGTTATTTTCGGACTTCAGGAGGTTGAAAAGGCAAGCGGCTACGCCTACGAGGTGGTTAAGTTCATGGAGTACCCGCCCTACATGGAAAAGGGCGACAAGCGGATAGAAAACCTTGACAAGGGTCACACCATTGAATTTAAGAACGTGAGCTTCTCATATCCAAACACTGGTGTAAAGGTTCTGGACAATGTTTCCATTACCCTGCACAGCGGCGAAAAGCTTTCCGTTGTGGGACTTAACGGCGCTGGCAAGACTACCTTTATAAAGCTTCTGTGCCGTCTTTACGACACCGACAGCGGAGAGATTCTCCTCGACGGTGTGAACATCAAAAGCTACGATTACGACGAGTACATGAAGCTGTTCGCGGTGGTGTTCCAGGACTTCCGTCTGCTGGCGTTTTCGGTGGACGACAACGTGCTTTTGGGAAATACCGAGCCGTCCGAGGTAATGGAGTCGCTGCTTGAAAAGGTGGGTCTTGACGAAAAGGTGCAGACCCTGCCAAAGGGTCGGGAGACCATGATGTTCAAGATGTTCGACAAGGAGGGCGTGGAGCTTTCGGGCGGCGAGCAGCAGAAGCTTGCAATTGCCCGCGCGCTCTACAAGGACGCTCCCGTGGTAATCCTCGACGAGCCCACAGCCGCTCTCGACCCAGTTGCGGAGTACGAAATCTACAAGCGTTTCGACGAGCTTGTGGGCGGAAAAACGGCGGTCTATATTTCACACAGACTGTCAAGCTGCAAGTTCTGCGACCATATCGCGGTCTTTTCGGAGGGTACGATAAAAGAATTCGGCACTCACGACGAGCTGCTTCGGAAACAGGACGGTCTGTATTCCGAAATGTTCAAGGCGCAGGCGCAGTACTATATATAATATAAATGAAGAAAGCGGGAAAGATTTTTCCCGCTTTCGTGCAAGCTTTATTTTCAAACCAAACTTTCGTCTCGGCAGAGAATTACCCTTACCGTCAAAGTACGGCGGCAAGGGTAAAGGCTCAGCCTTTATTTTTTTATATTGTTTATTGCGTCAATGATCCTGTCCGTCTGCTCCTTGTTGCCGTCTATCGCTCTGTCGGTATGAGTGCGGACGTTGGTATCGTCGATCCTCTCGGAGATCAGGGCGTTTATCATCGCTTCCGCCTGCGCCGCCTTGGCTCTGTCAAAAACGGTAAATGAGATCGTCATTACCCGACCCGAGGTAAGGTCTGTCACCAGATAGCACTGAGGCGCGCTGAGCACCAGTGTCACGCCCGCAAGCAGAATGATAAGACCGAGTAAGAACAGCTCGAATAAAAATGCAAAGCCGATAAAGGCTGCCAGAATTCCGAGAAGGAAATAAGAGAGCTTGAAAAACGATCTTATTCCAACTGCGGATATCTGCGTTATCGGAATATTCTCACTGCTTGCACCCAACGGAATTACCATAAAGAGCGTGTTCGGCATTTTGAACTTTACAAAGTTGCCATCCCGGGAAATTTCTCCCTTCATATAAAACGTAGGCACAGATGTCATAAATACGATTGGTTCCATTGCCATAATACCCCCATATAATATTTTTATGTAAACACATTAAACATTATATCAGATTTTCCCGAAAATGTCAACCAATTCAGACAAAAACCGACTGTAGTCTTTATCCGCATATATTGTTTTTAGAAAGCAATATCGTTCATGTCGGCGATCTCCGCGCCGCCGTAGTAGTGGAGCAGGATCTCCTTGTAATCGCTGCCGCCGTTCGCCATTGCGTTTGCGCCGTACTGGCTCATGCCAACGCCGTGACCGCTGCCCTTTGTGGTAACGGAAAAAGTTCCGCCCTTTTCGGAGTACTCAACGGTGAAATTTGCCGAGCGCAGGGAGAATATGCGGCGGAAATCCGCTCCCGACAGCTCCGCGCCGCCTGCGGTCATTTTTGTCACCGTACCCGAAACGCTTCTTTCTTTTATGTCAATCCAATTTTCGGGACTGCCGCCGAAGTCAGTTTCCTCCAAAGCGGTCTCCAGACGGGCTTTAAGCTCCGCTTCGGTAAAGGTGTTCTCCTCCAGATAGGAGGGGGACTTTTCGTCCTCGCTGCTGTCAACGGGGACAAGATACTCTACGGGACTTCCCCATACCACCTCTGCGCTTTCGGTCTTGCCTCCCGACGTGGAATGAAACGCCGCTACTATCGGCTCTCCGCCGTAAACAAGCACGTCCGAGCCTGTTGCGTCAACGGCGGCGGAAGCCTTTTCGAGGTACACCTCATAGCCGCTTCCGTAAAAGGCTTTCGCCTGTTCGGGGGTGAAATACGCCTGATATTTGGTGCTGTCGTTGGAAATATCCGCGCCCATGAGTTCGGGATCGGGGGAGAGACGCTGTTTTTCCCGCTGTCTTACGGCATAAGTCCGCGCCGCAACAGCTTGAGCTTTGAGGGCTTCCTCGTGGTAAGATGCGGGCATTTCCGCAAGCACTGCGCCTATAACGTAATCGCGCAGGGACAGCTCCATGACTTGTCCGCTTGTGAAGTCAAGGACTTTGAGGGTATCGGATATGTCGGTATCGGCGGACTTGGACGGCTCGTCCGTATTGACAGCCGGGACGGCTTCGGGGGTATATGCTTCTGCGCCGGGGGCGGTCGTTTTTTTCGTAGCAGCGTCCCGAACGCTATTGGAAAGTCCCGCGGCTTCGGCGGTAAGGGGCGGGGAAATGCCGTCCCGCGGCTTTATAAAGGTTAGCATGGGTATTGCTGCAAGCAGCAGGGCGAACAGGGCGGCGGCTTTAAGTAATTCTTTCATTTTGAACAGCTCCTTTTGGTTTTTGATTTTGGTTTTCCTGCGGCAGAACCAAATTTAATGTATCCTAATAACCAATTAAAAAGTGTATAAAAAATCAAGCAAAAAATTTGCGTATATGATTTTTGTGCAGATTTTTTATCTACACTTTTATTTGTTATTAGGATTATAAGCGTTTTCCTCGTCCCAATGCAAAAAAATCTTGACAATGGCGCGTATCTGTTGTAAAATATAAATATATGTATATGCTATTTTTATTACTGTAAAAGGAGAACACGCATTGAACAGCATCGACTACGACAAGAACGTCTTTAAAAGCTTATGCGGCGAATTCGTGAAAAATAACAGGATTCCCCCCGAGCTTTATGAAAAATATCAAGTAAAAAGAGGTCTCCGCAACAGCGACGGAAGCGGCGTTATGGCGGGTATCACAAATATATGCAACGTTCACGGCTATATCGTGAACGAGGGCGAGCGCGAACCCGTGGAGGGCGAGCTTATCTACCGCGGCTACAGTATCGCAGATATCGTGGCGAACACCTCCGAGGTCGGACGCTTCGGCTTCGAGGAGACAGCTTACCTGCTTTTGTTCGGACAGCTTCCATCAGAGGAACAGCTTAAGGGCTTCAATAAAATGCTGTCCCAGTTCAGAGAGCTTCCCAAGGGCTTTTCCGAGGACATGATCTTCAAAGCCCCCTCGCGGGATATCATGAATAAAATGGCGCGTTCGGTGCTGGCTCTTTATTCCTACGATGAGGATCCGGAGGACAGAAGCCTTGAAATGGAGCTGCTCAGAGCGGTCTCCATAATAGCGAGACTTCCCTCGGCTATGGTGGACGCATACCAGATCAAGCGCAGGGTGTTCGATAACGAAAGCCTCTATATGCACCCGCTTAATCCCGACGAGTGTACGGCGCAGAGCGTCCTGTCCACACTCAGACCCGACAGGCAGTACTCGGCAGAAGAGGCAAGACTTCTCGACCTTATGCTCATACTTCACGCGGAGCACGGCGGAGGAAACAACTCCACCTTTACCTGCCGCACTCTTACCTCGGCGGACACCGACGCGTATTCGGCGTATTCGGCGGCGATAGGCTCTCTTAAGGGTCAGCGGCACGGCGGCGCGAACTTTAAGGTGATACGTCAGCTTGAAGAGTTCAAGACCAATATCTCCGACTGGGAGGACGACGGTCAGGTTGCTGACTATATCGCCAAGGTCATCAGAAAGGAAGCGGGAGACGGAAGCGGTCTTATATACGGTATGGGACACGCGGTCTACACGCTTTCCGACCCGAGGGCAGTCATTCTCAAGCGCAATGCGGTAAGGCTTGCGGAGGGTACGGAGTACGAAAAGGAATTCCGTCTGCTGGACGCGGTGGAAAGGATAACTCCCGAGGTCTTTGCAAACGTAAAGGGAAGCACAAAGACAATGTGCGCAAATGTAGATCTTTATTCGGGACTTGTCTACAGAATGCTGAAGATACCCGCAGAGCTGAACACGCCGCTTTTCGCGGTGTCCAGGATAGCGGGCTGGGCGGCTCACCGTATCGAGGAGCTTATCAACGGCAGGAGGATAATCCGTCCCGCGTATAAGGCGATAGCCAAAAGGAAAAAATATATTCCGATAGGCGAGCGCGTATAATCAAGTAAATGCAAATCAGCCGTCCTGCGGCAATACTTTGAATAAGGGGATATCGACATGGGAAAGAAACCTTACAAGGCAAAGAAAGTAAAGCTTGACAAGAAATTTTCAATGGCGGCGTATACGCTTACGCTTGCCGCTGCCGTTGTGGCAAGGACAGTTCAGCTACAGAATAACGTCAATTTTGCAACAGGAAAGTATATCGACCCGTCGCCTGCGAAAAATTATGCTATGTGGGTGCTGATAATCGGTTTTATACTCATCTCGGCAATAATGATAATGGGACAGTCGCGGGACAAGGCTATAAAGTCCTGTATACTTATAAATCCTATGCGTCTGCGTTCGGAAAGACTTGCCAAAAAGGTTTCCCCCGTGGCTGCGGCGGTCATGATCCTTATGGCGGGACTTACCGCATTTGACATCATTCTCGACCTTTCCGCCGTTGCGGAGAAGAACGCGAAAATATCCACCGAGGATAATCCCGTATTTGCCTTTGCGGGAATCCCGACCCTGACGTGGATAATCTATGTATGCGCAATTATCACAATAATCACCTTTGTTTCAACGGCGTCCAACATTCTAAAGGGAGATGGCGTTACCAAGGGCAACTGCGTTTTCCTTATGTTTTTCCCGATATGGAAGCTGCTTGAGATCTTCTCCATGTTCTCGGAAAACCAGCTTGTGGGCGTTTATTCCGAAAAGGTCTACATCATGCTTACGGCAATGACCTCCTCCATGTTCTTTATCTACGCGGCGAGAGTTTTTGCGGGCTTTGAAAAGAAAAACACACGTATTTTCATGTGCATCTTCGGATACGCCGCTTCGATCTTTGCGGCAGTGTCGGTTCTTCCCAGATATATTTCCTACTTTACGCTCAGCTATTACGAGCGTGAGGGAATGTCCGCGCCCGAAACGTCAGACGTGGGAATAGCCGTTGTGACGATAGCTGTTGTTGCTGTTTTCTGGAGCACCTACGTTTACAGAGTAATGCCCAAGCTGAACCTTACGGGCAAGCGCCGCTGGATGAAAACCACTATTGCGGTAAAAAATATGCAGTCCATTGAGGACGAATAAGTATTTCAAATAATCAAAGCAGAGGATAGAGGATAGAAATGAACGAGTCTGTTCTCTATCCTCTGCCCTCTATTTTCTGAAAAAGGAAGTGAATCCCCGAAGTGAAAAAAATCAAGCTTGCGGCAGCGGTATTGTCCTGCTCGGTATTTATGTCAGGCTGTTCTTTCGGAGGCTCGGTGGATTCGCTTCTGTCTGCGCCGAAGCTGTCGGAGGAACAGAACGCCGTCTACGACGCGCTTATCAAGTCGGTGGGAAAGGATATCAGGCTTAAATATCCCCGTTCGGGCGAGTACCGCTCGGCTTTCGTTTTCGCGGATATCGACGGCGAGCCCGACCGCGAGGCTGTGGTGTTCTACGAAAAGACGGGCGAGACCGAGGGCGGCGGAAACGTGAGGATAAATGTTATCGACCGCCGCGGCGGCAAGTGGACAAGCGTCTACGACCATGCGGGAGCGGGTACGGGAATAGACAGGATAATCTTTGCCGAGCTGGGAGAAAGCGGCAGACAGAATGTTATTATCGGCTACACGCTGCTTTCGGGAGAAAGAAGCGTACAGATATACGGCTATGAAAACGGTCTGCTGAACACGGAGTATTCCGACAGCTACAGCACGATGTTTTCAGCGGACTTAGAACGGGACGGCAACAACGAGCTTATTCTTATCCGACCGGGAAATCAGATGAGGAAGGCTTCGCTCAGCTCCGTATCGACCGACCTTGAAAGCGGCAGCATAGCGGAGACGGGCAGCGTGGCTCTGGACGAGTCCGCGACAGAGTTCGTCAGCGTCGCGGCGGGATACGTGGGAAAGGAAACCCCCGCTATCTTTATCGACGGTCTTTCGGGCGGACAGCTTACTACGGAGATAATCTATTCCGTGGACGGTCAGCTTAGAAATCCCCTTTATCTGGGAGAGTCGGGTCTTATCGAAAGGACAAGGCGTCCCGCGGGTTATCTCTGTACGGACATAGACCTTGACGGGGTGATCGAGATACCCACCTTGACGCTTTTTCCCGGATATTCCGAGGACTCGTCGGGGACAAAGCTGTACAGCACCGACTGGAACGTTTTCGACAACTACAGCATTACGAAAAAATATTCAAGCTTCTATAACGTGAGCGAGGGATACTGCTTTATCCTGCCAAGCCGCTGGGACGGCGTTGTCACCGTCAAAAGAGACTCGGCGACGGGCGAGGCGGTGTTCTGCAAGTTCAAAGCGGATCTTGCGAACAGCACGGTGGAGCTGCTGAGGATAGCGGTAGCCTCCGAGGAGGAGACGGGAGCGCTTCTGGACGAGGGCTATATGGTGCTGAAAAGCAACAATAAAACCAACTATCTTGTGAAGTGTCCCGACCTGACGGACGAACCTCTGACGCTTACGGGAACAGAGATCGGCAACAGCCTGTATCTTATGGCATAAAAAAGGCTGAGCCTTTACCCCTGCCGCCGTCTATAGCGGTGACGGCAAATTTCGTTTCCGAGACAAAAGTTCAGTTTGGAAATAAAGTTTGTACGAAAAGGCGGAGGGTTTGCGGGTGGCGCGGGGGTGTGTTGGGTGGGGTGTGGGTTGTGGGGGGGGGTTGGGTTAAGGTGTGGGTGGGGGGTTGGGGGGGGGGGGGGGGGGGGGGGGGGGG
>JAIEDQ010000072.1 GCA_029067895.1 Oscillospiraceae bacterium
AAAACCCGCAAATCCCCGCAACAAAAGGCATTGCGGGTTATGAAAATGGGGGAGCATAGGGGACTTGAACCCCGGCCCCCCACACTGCCAGTGTGGTGCCCGCTCCCAACTGCGCTAATGCCCCATTAATATAGTAAAAATATTATATCACATAATTTTCTGTTTGTCAATACCTAATTTAAGCAATTTGTACCCTGTATGCCGCTATATTTTACAGCCCGAATTTGCACCTTAAAAAATACTTGTACTCATCAGTACTGTTTGGATTTTCATATTCCTCACGAACGGTATTTTCTATCCATTTCAGCTTTTGGGAACTGCTGCTCTCATAGCTGTTCATAATAATTTTTCCTTGCCCCGCCGCCTGTAGAAGCTCAGCGTAAGCATCCGCAACAAACTCACAGCCCCGAACCTCCACGGGCTTGTCGGTCACAAAAGCAAATGGTATATCTTTCATGGGCTTGCCCGTTTCCGGCACGGAATATATGTACCCCGACACGCCCTCGTATGTCTCCCGAGTCGCATTTGGATAATATTCGTCCAGCACCAAAACTCCCTCGCCGTTAAAGCCGTATGGACCCCATTTTGTGTATATCCCGTCATGATCAAAGTCTTTTTCCCTGCAATGCTTTTCAACAGCGTTGCTTAGGTACACAAGCACATTTTCCCGCTTCTGCGAAAGATAAACAAGAGGCTTGCCGTGGTTTGAAATGCGCGGCTCAAGTATTTTTATACCAGACGTTTGAGAGGCATGGTAAAGCATGGTTTTTCCTCCAATCACATAAGGGTTTATAACTTGCTTTAATTTTACAACAATTTTTATTTTTTGTCAACAATATGCAATAAAAAAGCTGCCGCATAATGTTCCGCGGGATATGCTTTTTCGGTAAAAAACAGAGCGTTCATACCGAACGCTCTGCTTTTGCAAATGTTAACTCGTTGGAGGTTATTTTATATAGGGCTTTATGAATAAATGACAAAGGGATCAACTAAAAAATATTGTCAATTTGATTTTTCTGCCCTATAATATACAGCAGCATTTCCCGATTGATTTTTGCCAAATCCTTATATTCGTTTGCATTTTCAAAACACGCAACACATATCATCTGTATGGAACAGATAACATAGTAAACTGCCTGTTTTTCTTCCGCTGTCAAAGGATTTACGCTGTTGTAACCGCGCAGGATATTATCCAGTATTTCGGGGAATTTATCATATGCGTTTTCCACGTTTCGCTGTTCGGAAAGTATTCCCGTGGCGCAGTAGCAGGGATCCCACAATCGCACATTCCGTTCGCTTAAATCAAAGTCGGTGAACCCGCTTGCCTCTCCATTGTCAAACAAAATATTGCAGGGATTTGGGTCGCGGTGTATAAGCTGCTTCGGCAGCTTTTCAAACAGTCCGCCAAAGGTGTTGATGTAATCCTCAAAAAAGCTGTCGGGTATACCCATGCTCCATTGGATATTCTGCTTTTTCACTTCGGGCAGCGCCCATTCGGTCACATGAGCAAATAAATTCTGTTCAAAGGGCTGAATGTCCTTTTCTACGGCAGAAAGAGCGTTATGCAGACGGGCAATGCTTTGACCGTATTTGAATCCGAAGTCTCCGCACTTGTTTCCAAAGCGGTCGGCTTTGGAAAGCGGTTCGCCCTTTGTTTTGCGCAGCAGGATAAAATTGTTTTTGTCATCCGTAAAATTATCGCCTTTTACCGTCGGCACGGGAACTGCCGCCGCGAAGCCCTGATTTGCCAATGCTTTTGCAATACGAATGTTACGCAGAAGAACTGCTCTGTCTCCTGTTTTCAGGAAATAATCCTTACCGATCTGCCACACATTGTTTGCCGTTTTTGTGCCGTCAACGATTTTCACGTCATTAATAGCCTGATCCTGCGGAACGTCCCAATTGGTCAGTATATTCCGCAATTCCTTTTCTGTGTACATATCTGAAACCTCCCATATTGATTTGTGCGTCCCGTAAAGGGACAGATATTTTTTTGGAGAACAGCCATACATTCGCAAAAATGCCTTGTAAAATCCCGCATAGCTGTCAAAGCCGTATTCCAAGGCGGCGTCCACAGCCTTGCGCTTAACGCTTATTTCCGCAAGAGCGCGGTCTAACCGCCGTCTGTTGATGTACGCCGCCAGCGGCACGCCTGTTACTTGTGCAAACAAATGCTGATAATGCCAGACCGAATAGCCCGCCATTTGCGCAAGCTCTTCGGGCGTAATATCGGTTTTCAGATTTTGCTCAATGTAATCAATGCCGGATTTAATTATATCTGCGTTTTGCATGAAAGTCCTCCTTCCCGGGATAGCT
>JAIEDQ010000073.1 GCA_029067895.1 Oscillospiraceae bacterium
GGGGGGGGGGGGCGCTCATAAAGCCACGTCTGCAAAAGCGGTATCGTGCCGCCTCAGCACATATAGAGGGGGACTCCGATAGTTGCCGCCATAAATACTCCGAACGCTTCGTTTCCGCCAAACAGAGCCGTCATTGCTTCTGCGGGAACATATCTCTGAAAAAGCGCGGAAAGCGCAATACCGATAAGAAAATAAAGAGCAGTAGCTTTTACATTTCTTCCGAGATTTTTCAAAAAGCGCAGAAAAATATTCGGGTCGGTGTCGTGGCTTTTAGGTTCTTCAAAGCCGTCGAAATTGAAAAAATGCTTGCCATTGTAAAAAATCCGTATCAGTATTCCTGCCGCAATACCTTGAATGAAACAGCTTGCAATTCTCACTATAAGGGCAGTCTGACCAAGAGCCGCGCTGTAAATTATAAGCTGTGGATTGAGCAGAATGGACGACATCATAAAAGCCGCCAGCCAGTCGTCGCTCATGCCGCTTTTTGAAAAGGACGCGGCTATCGGGATAGTCCCGTACATACATAAGGGAGAAGCTATTCCAAGCGCGCTTGCAATAACTATGCCGAATGCGCCCAGCCTTTTTGAGCCGAGGGAACGGAACAGATCATGGATATGGTCTTTCATAAACACGGACACAAGAGAACCGATAACCATTCCCAAGACCCAGTACCAGAAAATCTGTTCAAGCTGTATGCTGAAATAATACCAAAGGTAGACAGCTTCCCGCCTCAATATATCAATCATCTATGCTCTCCAGCCGATAGGAGCGGCTTCCGAGACCGATACTCTCGGCGTGTTCCAAGGTATGCAGACCGTTCTTTGATTCAATGCGTTTTATCAGAGACTTTCCGTCCTCTGCGCTGTACACCAAGTCTATACACGCTTGGTCAAGCGCAACAGGGTCAAAGGACGCAAGTATCCCAATGTCGTGCATATCGGGTTCGGCAGGACTTCCGTCACAGTCGCAGTCTACCGACAGACGGTTCATTACATTGATGTAAAGAATGTTTCCGTCCAGCGCGTCAGCAACGGATTTTCCTGCCTCTGCCATAGATTCAAGGAACGGATCCTGCGGTGCGCTCCACATACTGCCGCCCTTTCCTGCCGAATGGATATGCGCCTTTCCCTCCGAGGAGGCAATGCCTATGGAAATATTTTTGATCGCTCCCCCAAAACCTGCCATAGCGTGTCCCTTGAAATGAGAGAGAACTACATAGTAATCATAGTTTGCGAAATTTGCGCCCACATAGTTTTCCGTCAGATTGCTGCCGCCCGTTACCGTAAGGGTCATAGAGCCGTTTTCGTCCATAATATCCACGTCCGCAATATCCGTGTAACCGTGATCTTCCGCAACCTGATAGTGCATAGCCGTGTTTGCCCGTGAACCGCCGTAAGCAGTATTACATTCCACAATAGTAGCGTCCAGAGATTGTACCAATTCCCCTATAAGGTCTGTACGCAAGTAATTGCTTCCTGGCTCTCCCGTGCTTAGCTTAACAGCAATTTTACCCTCGGGAGAAGCCCCAAGAGCGGCATATATATCCATTAACTTCTCCGAGCTTATTTCGGAGGTCATATAGACCATGGGCGCGTCCGAATCGGCAGGCTTTTTCCAGCTTGAGACAGTCCGCTTTTCAGCTCTTTCCGTTGAAGCCGGTTCTGCGTGATTTGCGACGCCTTGACTTCCGTTTGTTTGCGAACAGCCCGTAAACAGCATTGCCGTCATTGCGAATGCAATAAGCGGGACAAACATTTTCTTTTTCATTCTTCCGTTTTCTCCTTTTTATAGTTCTCTTTCATAAAAAGACATTTTCCGATATTTTTCTTCATAGCAAATTACCTTCGCTATCATTCTGACATTGTGTCAGTATAATAAGCATAACATTATTCTGACACCGCGTCAATACTTGGGAAAAGATTTTACATTTTTTTAATATTTAATCTAAAAGTGTATTACGTCTTAACTTTTATCTCTCTGTATTATTTGTCAAAAATCAGTATCATTACTGCAATTGATAAGTTCACTGTCTATCCAATCCAAAAATTCGCGAATGGAATATTCTTCACCGGGTGCATTACATTCAGCCAAGAAAATAAGCTCAGTTCGAGAGTGCGCTCACCTGTAGATATTCGATAAAAATGCACAGCAAAACAACAAATCCGAACACTTCCGGTAAGTGTTCGGATTTGTTTATATTTGGTAACAAGTACGAAAATCAAAAATTATATTACGCGTAAATTTTCGCACAGTATTTTTCTGCCTGTACATTCCACATCTCAGCATATTTTCCGCAGCCTGCAATAAGCTCGGAGTGAGTCCCGCTTTCGGCAATACTTCCGTTTTCAAGAAGAATTATCCTGTCTGCGTCTTTTGTTGTGGAAAGACGGTGAGAAATCAGAATTACAGCTTGATTTTCTGCGTTTTCAAGCATACTTTTGTTCAGGCGGTACTCGGCAATGGGGTCAAGGGCGGAGGAAGGTTCGTCGAGTATCGCAATAGGCATATCGCGTACAAACATTCTCGCAATTGCCACCTTTTGAGACTCGCCGCCCGAAAGCATTGTCCCGTCGTCGGAAAATTCCTTTGTAAGCTCCGTGTCAATATTGTCGGAAAGCTTTTCGAGCTTATCTCCGAAATCGGCTCTTTTCAGCACTGTAAGTATTTTTTCTCTTTCGCTGCTGTCGTCTTCGCTTACAAAATCCATTTTGACGTTCTCCGCAAGGGTCGCACCGTAAATCTGGAAATCCTGAAATACTGCGCCGATTTTTTCACGGTATGCCCGTATATTCAGCTTTCGTATATCTACGCCGCCGAACGTAATGCTGCCTTCTGTAACGTCGTACAAACGCATAATAAGCTTGATAAGCGTGGTTTTTCCAGCGCCGTTTTCGCCTACAAGGGCAAGCTTTTCTCCCTTGCGTATGGTCATGCTGACGTCTTTAAGGACATACTTTTCGCTGTCCTTATACTTAAAGCTGACGTTTTTCAGCTCAAGTGTGCAGTCGTTTTCGGGAATGGGTTCAATTCCCTCGCAGCCCTCGATATTCACCTCATATTCCATAAAGCGGCGGAATTTTTCCGCGTATTGACCCACTTGCTGAAAATCCACAAGCGCATAGTTCATTCCGTCAAGACGGTTTTTGATGTCATTGGTAGCGTTTTTTAATGAGGCAACGTCTCCGAGCTGAATAGATTTTTTTTCGATCGCAAGATATGCGAGATACACGGGAACGGCAAAAAACTGACATAACGTAAAAGTGCATATCCAGTTTATAAGCGTTGGCGGGAGAATTTTCAGCGAGTATTTCAGCGCCATTTTACGCTCTTCTGCTATCGCCTCGTCATACTGCTCCATAAGCGCCTCTTCGATACCCGTCAGCTTTATTTCCTTGGCATATTCGGGCTGATAGAATACACGCTTGGAGTAGTCCGCCTTTCTGCCGATACGCTGTTTTTCAAGATTGTATTGATATTCCAGCTTTGTAATAATGAAACGCGTGACAATGTTGATAATGAAGCCCGCTATCGGGAAAATCATCACAACGGGGTCTACGGTGATTATCATAGTTCCTGCAACAAGCATTGCCGTTATGTTTGAAGCAATATTCGCAACGCACATAACAGCCTTTTTAGCCATTTCTTCCGATTGAGAGGCAGCCATTATGAAATCGTTGTAGTATTCGGGAATGTCATAATATTTCAGATCCATCATCTGCGCCTTTTTCATAAGCTCACGCTGAATTGCTCCCGAAAAGCCTACCATTCTTGTCCAGAAAAAATTTTCGCAGGGTCTGTAGATCGCTAAACGGATGATCTGCAAGCCGAGCATAACGGCAAGAACCTTAACAATGCTTGTAATATCCGCTGTTGTCGTAAGGATATTTATGATCCTCATTAAAAGGAACGTATCCATAAAAGTTCCTGTGCCAAGGAAAATACAACGACCTACAATGTATGACAGAGCCATTGTTCTGTCGTGACCGAAAGCGTATTTTAATACATAAAACACATTGGAGATAAGCCGCTTTATTGTTATTTTATCCTGCTTTTCGCTCATGACGTCACCTCCTCAACAAGATAATTCTGTGCCTGAAGCTTCCACATATCGGCGTATTTACCGTTCAGTTTCATAAGCTCTGCATGGCTGCCCTGTTCGACGACCGTACCGTTTTCAAACATATATATCCTGTCAGCGTCGCGCGTTGCGGAAAGCCTGTGACTAATAAAAATCACCGTTTCGTTTTCGGTGGCATTAAGCATATTTTTATACATATTGTACTCCGCGATCGGGTCAAGCGCCGAGGACGGCTCGTCAAGAATAACAATATCGGGCTTGCGGGCAAATACTCTTGCAATGGCTATTTTCTGCGCTTCGCCGCCTGAAAGTCCCATACCGTTTTCGTCAAACTCCTTTGTAACCATTGTATCAATACCGTTTTCAAGGGAATCCAGCTTATCGCCGAACTGCGCTTTGCGGAGAGAATCTTCAACAAGCTTCCTTTCCTCTTCGTTTGCGGGCTTTCTCATAAGCACGTTATGGGAAAGGGGCAGCGCAAAAATCTGCAAGTCCTGAAACACCGTTCCGAAACAGCGGTGAAGCGATTTCGGCTCGTAGTCGTTTATATTCACTCCGCTTATAGAGATCTCACCCTCGGTCGCATTATACAGACCCATAAGCAGCTTTACTAAAGTTGTTTTTCCTGCACCGTTATGACCGACAATCGCAATTTTCTCGCCCTTGCGGATATTAATATTTACATCATGAAGAGTAGGCTTTTCTGCTCCCTCATAGGTAAAGCTCATATTCTTGATCTCAATATCTGAAAGCTCCTGCGCTTTGATAAGCTTGGCACTGTCTACTTTCGGCTCATAGGAAAGAAATTTCCGAAGATTTGTAACAAAAGCGCTTTCCTTTGCGAGGGAAACAATAAGTTCAACAACATCCGATGTGCGCCACGAAAGCGTACCAAGCGCGGGTATCATCGCCACATAAGCGGCGGTCTGCGCCCCGCTCTTGTTTAATACAAAAGCTATGTAAAGATAGGGCAATATACCTGAAAAAATTCTGTGAAGTATCCATTTAGCAGGTTCGATAACGCTAAGCTTTCTGCGTATTTTACGATTTCTTTCCTGCATTTCATCATATGCTTTTTCGTGGCGGTCTAAAAGCAGCTTTCCGATACCGAAAAGACGCAGCTCTGCGGCATATTTCTTTTCGTAGAAAACTCGCTTTGCGTAGTTGCCGATACGTCCGTCACGTGTGTTGGAGAAATCGAGAGCATAGTACATATCGCCCTCTTTTTTGCCGAAATACAGCGAGACCGCAACCATGGGAACTATAAACACCAGCAGCATGGGGTCAACGTCCGCAACAATCACCGTTGCCGCAATTACCGAGGCAATGGCAGCCACAAAATATGCGGAATAGTACAGAATAGTGCTTCCCCGCCATTGGCACTCGTTCAGCGCGCGGGTATACTTGTCGTAAAAATCGGGCTGTTCAAAACGGGTATATTCCATGGAAATGGATTTGCGGATAACTCGTTTGTAAAAATCCTGATACATTTTCGGCAGAAACTGTTTTTCGCATAACTGGTGAATCGCCGCACTGATATGAATACAGATATGTCCGATACACATTGCTCCGACAAATGAAGCCAGTGCTGCAAACGGTGTTTCTTTTTCAATAGCCTCGTATATCCACTCCGTCAGATATACCGAAAAAATTGTCCAGAATACGTTTTCCGTAAGCTCCTTTACAAATGTATAAATAACATAACCGCGGCTTCCGTGCCACAAGATTTTCAGCATATACATTACATTTGACAGTGAGGAGCTCTTATCTTTTTTCTTCATTATAACCTCCTTTTTGGTATGTCCGGCTATTGGGACTGCTTAAATTGGATTTGTCAATTATATCGTAATTCCGCTCCGGTATCAATAAAAACGAATTAATATTTTGTGAACATTTAGCTTTCTTTGTCGCTTGGTTCATCAATAAAAGCCAAACAAATTCCAAGCATAGTGACCGTCATTTTCCATAAAAGTGAGGGTGTCAGAGGTAATGGACGGAGCGTTTGAGTTTCTGAAGAAAAATGAAGATGTATGAGCCTTATAGACAGAAATTTTTAATAGCGGACAGACCGTATTTTTGCAAAAACAAAAATCCCACAAACGCCGTAGTTTAGGCGTTTG